>NZ_AP025523.1:1275768-1594710 GCF_027923555.1 Vulcanimicrobium alpinum
AGGCTTGTCACGTATGCGTCGACGGCGCGCCGATTCCCGATAAAGGCCTGGAGAGGAAACGGTACAATGACTGCTGATTCCAGCGGCTTCATTGTCACCGGCAAATTTGCGGGAGATGCGGAGGGAAGGGCGGGACCTGCGTCCCGATGGCCCGTACTTTTGGCCGCTTCGTTGGGCCGGCAACACAGGGATACTCGTGGAGAGAATCTCGTGCCCCATCCCGGCACCCGTACGGAGGCGTCCTTCATGAGTGTTGTGCGCATTCTCGTCGTGCTGTTGCTCTCGGTTTCCGCTTCGTTGCTCATCGCGCCGCCGCTCGCCGAGGGAGCGCCTACGGCGCAGGGTGGTTCGACGCAGGCTCCGGCGCAGGACGGATGCATGAACCAGTGGATGTTCAACTGCGTCTGGCGCGTTCGGGTCACGAACGTTGCATTCCACCCGGCCGGTGATGCGGTGAACGGCTGGGACGTCACGATGCAGTGGGCCAACGGCACGTCGTACGCGGGGATCTCCCCGGTCGACACGCGCAAGCAAGATCTGGTCCTTGGACTCGCCAACGGCGACACCTTGACCGCGACCGACACGACGCGCGGCTCGCTCAATCAGCAGCAGCTCGATTTCCACACCTTCCCGGCGTCGGGACAGTTCACGTACACGCAGTCGTTCTTGTCGGGGGCCACGCTCGATCCAAGCAACAAGCCCGTGAAACTGTTGGTGACGTTCGACGTGACGGCATATCGCGCAGCCGCCGGAAGTTCCGCCAAGTTCTGGAAGCTGAAGACGCCGGGCTATAACTATCGCATCAACTTGACCTGTCCGGCGTAACGCACCTCAAGGCGCGGTACAATCCCGCGCATGACGACAGCCGATGCCGAGCACGTTGAGGCGACCGTGCGTGCCCTCTACGCCGCGTTCCTCGAGGGAGATCGTGCGCGCGCCGATGCGCTGATTGCAGACGGGTTCACGTTTACGAGCCCGTACGACGACAGGATCGACCGTGCCGCCTACTTCGAGCGCTGTTTTCCGCACGGGGACCGTTTCAAGGTGTTCGAGATCGAACGCGTGGCCGTCGTTCGTGACGATGCTTTTGTCTCGTATCGCGCTGCGCTCGTCGACGCGACGACATTTTCCAACGCCGATTTCGTCGAGGTACGCGGCGGGCGCATCCAAAGCGCGCAGGTGTACTTTGGGGCGAGCTACCGGAAGGGACGGTTCGTGCCGTTGCCTGGCACGTAGCGCTCCAAGATCGTGTAAGCGTTTCGACAGGAATGTCGATTCCCGGCGCCCGACCGCGTATTCGATCCGACAGTCTTTGCCGTTATGTTTGGCCCGCGAACCTCGGTGTTCGCGAAGGAGTCGACCATGACACAGTTGATCAAGGCGCTTGCCGTCGGCGGCGGCGTCATTCTGGCAGCGCCGTCCGTAGCTTCGGCGGCAACGCTCACCCTGATACCAAATGCGACGCAGACGGTCAGCGCCACGGTGCGCTGCTCCGCGGCGGGCGCCCCCGCGTCGATCCTGGCCGCGGCCGATGCGGAGCTGCCGGGGATTGCGGCAGGACAGAACGTACAAGGAGCAACCGCAATTCGCATCGGTCTGAATCCCGGCGGACGGCTGGAATACGCATCGGTGATGCGCACCAGCGGGAATCCGTGGATCGATGCGGCAGCACTTCGGGCGACGCGACTCTCGCACTATCGCAGCGAGACCCGCGACTGCTCGTCCGTTTCGGGGGAGTACGCCGTCCTCGTCGACTTCAGCGGCGAAGACAAATAGCGGCCGCCGGCTTCGCTGCCGGCATGCCTAGACCTCGCTCACGATCGCGCGCTTGAGTTCGCGGATGCGTTTCTCGTCGCGGCGATAGAACGTCCACTGCTTGATGCGCTTGCCGCGGACCAGGCCGGCATGCGCGAGGACCTTGAGATGTTCGCTCGCCGTCGGCTGGCTCACGCCGAGCTTCTCGGCGATGAACAGGCCGCAGACGCCGTCAGAGACGAGATCGCCGTCGATTTGCGGCGGGAAGTTCGCGACCGGGTCTTTGAGCCACGTGAGGATCTGCAGCCGGCGGTCGTTGGCAAGCGCGCGAAGCGCCGCCGCGACGCCGGCGTCAGCGCGCGAAGTCGACGGCAACGGTGTTGCCTCCGCTGATGATGATCCCGACCCGCTCACCGTTTGCCGGGCGATACGCTCCCGCGAGCAGCGCTGCGAACGCGGCGGCGCCGCCCGGCTCCGCGACGACGCGCAACGCGTCCCACAAGGTGCGCTGCGCGCCGCGGATCGCGTCGTCGTCGACGGGCACGATGCGATCGACGTGGCGCTGCACGATCGGCAAGGAACGGGCGCCCGTTCGGCGCGGGGCGAGCGAATCGGCCGCGATCGAGCCCATCGGCGAGTCGACCGGTTCGCCGGCTTCGAGCGCCCGCGTGAGCGATGGCGCGCCGTCCGGTTCGACGCCGATCACGCGCACGGACGACCCGTACCATGCAGCGATCCCTGCGATCAAGCCGCCGCCGCCGACCGACACGAGGATCGTGTCGAGTTGCGGCGCCTGCGCCTCGAACTCGCGCGCGAGCGTGCCTTGTCCAAGGATGGTTTCGACGTCGTCGAAGGCATGGACGGGGAGCGCACCGGACGTTGCGACCCCTCGTTCGCTCGCCGCGAGCGCGTCGGCGTAGCCGTCGCCGCCGACCTGGAGCGCTGCGCCGTATGCGCGGATCCGCTCGATCTTGGCCGGCGAGGAGATCCGCGGAACGAAGATCTTTGCCGCAATCCCAAGCCACATCGCTGCGTAGGCGACCGCCGCGCCATGGTTGCCGCCCGATGCGGCGACCACGCCGGCAGCCGGGATCGGGCGCGTGAGCAGGTTGGCGAACGCACCGCGGGTCTTGAATGATCCGGCATGCTGCAGCTGCTCGAGCTTGACGTCAGCGTCGTGCCCGTCACCCCGACGTCGCTGCCGCTGATCTCGATTGTCAGTGTCTGCCGCACGTACGGTGCGATACGAGCGGCGACGTGCGCGATCGCATCGCGGTCGATCGTCGATGACGTCAGGTCGGTCGGCGGCATGGCGAAGCTCCGGGGAGGATGATGCCATTGTATGAGGCGCTTAGCAAATTAGCAATATGCCGTCGCCGACCCCACCGCGGGGCGACGGATGCCGTCGGTCGGTGCGCTTCGCGGCGCCGACGGACTGGAACGTATAGGTATCGGGTCCGGGGATCGCGGCGACCATGTCGAGCACGCCGTTTTTGAACGTGCCGGTCAGGTGAAGCCGGCCCATTGCGCCGATGTCGAGCCAGATATTCTGTCCGTCGAGACCGCCGGTGACCGTGCGGTACGAGCCGTCATCGGGACGGTACAGCCCCTGCACGATCCCATTTGGGTAGATCGTCAACATCAGCGTCCCGCCGTATGCGCCCGCGGAGAAGCGATCGGCCAGGCGCGTTTCGAACCGGTAGTGCGCCGGCGGCGCCGTCGTGGTCGTCGCGGCGGTTGCCGCTAGGGGGCTCGCGGTCGCCGCCAGCAGCGCCGCGGATGCGGCCGCGCGCAGCATCATCATCATCGTGACGCATTCAACCCGCGGCGGTGCCCGATGTTTCCCGTTACGGCAGCTTCTCAGGGCCTTGCACGGTCGCGGCGTTCGGGAGCAAGTTGCGGTCGCGTCGCGTGCGATTCACGGTCGGGGATGCGGGGGTATGCTTCGATCCAAGGAGGTGCCAATGGCCACCCGTACGACTCGAAAGAAGGCGACCTGGAAGACCTCGGCCTCGCGCAAGAAAACGACGACCGCGCGCAAGAAAACCGGCGCACGAAAAGCCGCCGGCACGCGCAAGAAGTCCACGGGGGCGCGCAAGAAGACGACCGGCCGCAAGAAGGCCGCGTCGCGCCGGAAGTACAGCCGCGGCACGTCGGAGAGCGTGCGCGAAGAGATGCACGAGATGAAGCGCGGCGAATTGCGCAGCGGACGCTCCCGGCACAAGGTCACCAACCCCAAGCAGGCGATCGCGATCGGGCTTTCCGAGGCGCGAGCCGAAGGGAAGAAGGTGCCCCCGAACCCGAATCGCCGCGGACGCAAGAAGAGCAGCTGAGCGCTCAGAGGTCGTAGTCGATCGTCACCGGCGCGTGATCGGAGAAGCGTTCGTGGCGGTAGATCGTCGCCGCGCGAACGCGCGGCGCGAGATCGGGCGTGATCAATTGGTAGTCGATCCGCCAGCCGAGATTGTTCTCCCACGCGCCTTTCCAGCCCGACCACCACGTGAACTGCTTCACGGCAGTATTGACCAGGCGGAACGCGTCGACCCAGCCGACGCGTTCCACCACGTCGTCGAACCACGCGCGCTCCTGCGGCAGAAAACCGGTCGTACCGCTGCACGACTTGACGCTGAACACGTCGATGTCGAGGTGCGCGATGTTGTAGTCGCCGCAGATGATGAACGGATGCCCCTCGTTCTTCATCTGCGCGAGGTTAGCGATGAAGCGGTCTAGGAAGTTCTCTTTGACGGCTTGGCGCGCCGGCCCCGACGTGCCCGACGGGACGTAGAGCGACGCGACCGACAAGCCGCCCTCGAAGTCCATGCGCACGAAGCGGCCCTCGCCGTCGATGTCGTCCATCCCGGTACCACGCACGACCCGCAACGGTTCGCGCTTGGCGTAGATCGCAACGCCGCTGTACCCTTTCTTCTGCGCGTCGACGAAGGCCGAGTGGTAGTGCGCGAGGTCGAGGGCCTCGGGCGGAAGCTGGTGCTCCTGAGCCTTCGTCTCCTGCAGGCAGACGACGTCCGGCGCCTGGGCGTCCATCCAGCGGAAGAAGCCTTTGCGGGCCGCGGCCCGGATGCCGTTTAAGTTGGCGGTGATGACGCGAAACACGACGGAGCGGATTGAGCCTGGAGCGTTCGCGATTCCTCGCGACCGCGCCGACGCCGTCGTGCGCGCCGGCGACCGGGACGTCACCCTGACGAACCTCGGCAAGGTGTTCTTCCCGCAGACGGGCGCCACCAAGGGCGATCTGCTGCAGTACTACGCCGACGTCGCCCCGCTGCTCGTCCCCCACCTGCGCGGACGCGCCGAGGTGATGAAGCGATACCCCAATGGCGCCGCCGGCGATTTCTTCTACATGAAGCGGACGCCCGCCAACGCGCCGCCGTGGCTGAAGACGTGCTCGATCGAACACGGCTCCGGGAGCGTGATCGCGTTCCCGATCATCGACGATCTCGCGTCGCTGCTGTGGGTGATCAACCTCGGCTGCATCGATCTCAACGAGTGGTACTCGCGCTGTGACGATACCGACCGGCCCGATTACCTGCATTTCGATCTCGATCCGATGAAGGACGGCTCGACGCCGTTCGCGACGGTGCGCGCAGTCGCGCTGCACGTGCGCGACGCGCTCGCCGATCTCGGGATCGCCGCGTACGCGAAGACGAGCGGATCGTCGGGGATCCACGTCTACGTGCCGATCGTGCGCGGCCCGCGGCAGAAAGAGGTGTGGACCTTCGCCAAAGCGTTCGCGCAGACGATGGAACGTGTCTATCCGGACGAGGTCACCGCGGAGTACCGGATCGCGAAGCGTCCGTCGGGCCGCGTCCTCGTCGACTACAACCAGAACGCGTGGGGGAAGACCCTGGCCTCCGTGTACTCCGTGCGCGCCAAGCCGCGCGCGACCGTCTCCACGCCGGTGACCTGGGACGAGATCGCCGCCGGCATCGAGATCGAAGACTTCCGCCTGGACAACGTCCGCGACCGGTTCGTACAGGTCGGCGACTTGTGGTCACCGCTGAAAGCTGCGACCGGACGCGTCGATCTTTCGCGCTACCTCGAGGGCATAACCGCCGGTGCCCAGCGCGCGAAGCCCTCGTCACGCTAAGCTTGTCGAAGCGCAGCCGCGTTCGTGCACGAATTGGTCCGGCGCTTCGACAGGCTCAGCGTGACAGACGCCATCAGTGCATGCGCGCGATCAGCGGGCGATCGATTCGTTTCGCCAAGCGCATCTCGACCGCAAAGGCCGACGCGATGCCGCCCGCCTGCGGGATCGCGATCAGGGCGAACCAGCGCGGGCCATACCGCACGTAGGTCGTTCCGGCGACGCGAATCGCCCCGTCGCCGATCCCGCGCACCGCGACTCCGCGGGCGGCATCGGGCGGGAGCGCAGCGTGACGTGCGACGACGAACAGCGTGCGTTCCGCGCCGCCGGTCGAAACGTACTGGCAGATCGTACCGCTGGTCGGCATCAGGCGCATCGGCGTCCCCAGTGTCTCGCTGATCTGCTGTTCGGAGAGAATCGAGCACGGAACCCCGGCGACGACTTTTGACGCATCGCGCCGCGGCGCGAACGCGAAGACGGAGAAAAGCACGAGCAGCGCCGCCGTCGCCGCCGCGGCTTGCCGAAGTTCGGTACGACGCTCGGGCTCGGGTCGAGCGTGGTGCGGGAAAGAAGACATCATACCTGCAGTACAACGCATCAGGACTTCTCGCGCATCGTCCGATCGTTCAGCGTTCACAACCGCGATCGCTCCTATTCACAAATGCGCATATCGATTCGATCGTATGCGTAATCGCGCGAAAGAAATATACTCGGCAGCGCCCCTAATGCGAACCGTTGCGGTGCGCGGTGACCGCGGTGAATGATTCGGACGTCAGCGCGAGATGTTCGCGCTCGCCGTCGTGCGGCAATGCGTCGTCGCCGCCGATCCGGAAGCGCGAGACCAGCCCGCGCAAGCGGCTCGCGGTCTCGTCGAGCATGAGCGCTTCGGCACGCACGTGCGCCGCGTCGTCTTCCATGCGTTCGGCGGAGGTGGAGACTTCGTTCGTGTTCCGCACGTTCTCGTCGGCGGTCGCGGCGATCGCGCCGATTGCGCGGGCGAGCTCGCCGGTCTGCGACGCCATCTCTTCTGTTGCGGTCGAGTTCTGCTCGACGACCGCGTTGATCGAATCCATCGACCAGCCAACGCTGCGCGCGCCGTCGGCCATCTCGCGCATCGCCTCCGCGATGTCGCCGACGCGCTCGACCGTGCGGTCGACGGCGCCGATGATCGCGTCGAGTGCGGCGCTCGCCGTGCCGACGCGCGCGGAGCCGCGATTCGCGATCGTCGCGCCGGCCTCGGCGGCGGCGACGGCCTCGCGCGTGCGTCGCTGCACGTCGACGATCAGGCCGCCGATTTCGCGCGTCTGACGCGATGCCGATTCCGCGAGCTTGCGGATCTCGTCGGCCACGACGGCGAAGCCGCGGCCGTGCTCGCCAGCCGCGCCGCTTCGATCGCCGCGTTGAGTGCGAGCAGGTTCGTCTGGTCGGTCAGCGTGTCGATCGTCTCGACGACGACGCCGATGCGCGTCGAGAGTTCGCCCAGCTCGCGATCTTCTCGAGCGCGAGCGCGACGCCGCGCTGGATCTCCGTCATGTCGGCGATCGTCTCATGCACCGCCTTGGCGCCGCTCTGCGCGGTCGTGCGCGTCTGCTGACCGGCTGAAGCGAGATCGGCGGTGATCTCCGCGACGCGTTCGACGTCGGCGGTCATCCGCTGCGCGTCGTTCGATGCGGCCCGCACCTGCGTCGCCTGGTCGACGGCGCCGCGCGCGATCCCGTCGATCGCGGCCTCGAACTGCCGCACGATGACATTCGAGGTCTCCGCGGCGGTGGAGAGATCGGCGGAGCCTGCCGCGAGCTCGCGCACGGCGACGCCGACCCCTCCCACGATCTCGGCCGAGCGCGTCGCCGCGCCGTCGAGGGGGTGAGCGTGTTCGCCGAGTTCGCCCGACGATTGCTGGAGTTCGATCACGATCTCGCGCAGCGTTTCGGTCATCCGAGCGACGGCGTTGCCGAGGCGGTCTCCGCTCCCGGCGGCGTTCACCGAGCGCGACAGATCGCCGTCGGCGATCGCGGCGGCGACGTCGGCGATTGCGCGCTGGTAGACGATGAGCTCGCCGAACGATTCCGCGATGCGGCCGAGCTCGTCGTCGCCGCCGCGCGGTCTCACGTCGTCGACGCGGCCCTCGGCAAGCGCCTCGGCGTCGCGTGCGAGCCGCCGTGAGATCGACGCGAGCGGGCGGACGACCAGCCAGAGCAGGCCCAGGACGACCGCGATCGCGATCAGGGCGATGATGAGGATCGAGGTGAAGGCGCGCGCGATCGCTTCGTGCTCCGCAGCGAGCGGAATCCCGTCGTACAGGATCCCGATCGTGTTGCCGAGCGGATCGTGCACCAGCGCGTAGTGGTTGATGTACGGTAAACCCAGGACCAGGCTCATCCCGTCGTAGTCCTGACCGTTCTCGAACGCGTCGCGCGCGACACCCTTGAGCTCGGTCCCGACGATCCGTTTGCCGTCCTGCATCAAGGTGGTGGAGATGCGCATCGGTTTGCCGCCGATGATTTGGAACACGGTCGCGTCGGCGCCGGTCACCTGCTTCACGCGATCGACGATCGTGAAGTCGTTGTTGATGACGGACGTGCCGAACATCATCGACTTGCCGTCGGCCGAGAGGTGCATCTCTCCGGCGGAGTCCGCGAAGCCGCGCAGCACCTCGGACGCGGTTTGGACGCGCGCGCGGGTCTCGTCTTCGATCGTCCGCGAGATCTCCGTGCGCACGACCACGAGCAGCGTCGCGGCGAAGGCGAGAAACACTGCCGCAGTGACCGCGAGAATGCGGGCCGCGCGGGAACGGCGCCACCAAGCGAAGAGATCCACCTCCTCCCCTATCGGCGCGGGGCGGCAAGCCGTTAACGCGCGGTTCAGCGGATTAAGGAAAGAACTGCCCCGGCGGTCTCCAACTGGTCGACCGTGCACGAGCGCGGCGCCTTGTCCGTGCGCCAGCGCAGCGGCCGTGTCCCGTGGCGGATGCGGCCGCCCGTCACTTGATCGAAGCCGACTTCCAGCACCAGCTCCGGCGCCAGGGCGACGTAGGAACGGTCGCGCTCCGGGTCGCGGCTCCACCGCGACGGCGCATCGCCCGGCGCGCCGCCGGTGAACCCCGAGCCGCCGGCGTGCGGGAGGAGCCGTTCGAGCAGCGCGCGCCGCTCGGCCGTCGAGAAACTGCTGCAGAATCCGATGTAGTCGAGCAGACCGGCGTCGTCGTAGAGCCCGAGCATCAGGCTGCCGACGCGGTCCGTGCTGCCGGCCGCATAGCAGAAGCCGCCGACGACGCAATCCGCGGTGCGCTGCTTTTTGATCTTCACCGCCGCGTCGCGCCGACCGCTGGCGTACGGCACGCCGAGCCGTTTCGCAATCACGCCGTCGAGCGCGCCGCCGACCTCGGCGAACCAGCGGTCGACGACGGCCCGGTCGCGCGTCGCCGGGCTCAGCCGTAGCGTCCCGTGCTCCTCGGCGTTCGCGTGCATGAACCGTTCCAGTGCTTCGCGCCGGCGTTCGAGCGGCTCGCCGACGCGGTCTGCGCCCTCCTCGCGCAGCAGATCGAAGACGAGGTAGAGCGCCGGCGTCTTCCGCGCGAGCATCTGCACGCGGCTCGCCGCCGGATGGATCCGCTGCTGCAGGGTATCAAAGGAAAACGCGCCCGCGACCGGGACGACGAGTTCGCCGTCGAGCGAAAAGCCGTCGGCGCCGAGCGCGGCGAGCGCCGCGACGACCTCGGGGAAGTAGCGCGCGAGGGGCTGGCCGTTTTTCGAGGTGATCGCGACGCGGTCGCCGTCGCGGTGCACGAGCGCGCGGAATCCGTCCCACTTGGGCTCGTACTGCCACGCCGGACCTTCGGGGATCGCATCGACCGCGCGCATCTCCATCGGCGCGTACTGCGCGTCGACCATCTCAGCGGCCCTCGGCCGCTGCGACGACCTGCGCGACCGTCGCCTCGTCGGGACGTACCGGGTTGTTGTCGAGCAGCGGCGATTCCATCACGCGCGGCACGACGCGCATCGCGAGGTCGTGCGGGGCGTCCAGCGACGCGAACGTCCGAGGCAGCGCGAAGGCAGCGGCGATCGCCTCGGCATGCGTCGCGAGGTCGCCGATCCCGAACGCCGCCTCGACCGCGTCGACGGCATCGGGCGCGAGACGTGCGTTCGCGCGAATCGCATGCGGCAGGACGATCGCGTTGACGATTCCGTGCGGGATCTGCGTCAGGCCGCCGACGACGTGACAGATCGCGTGATGCATCCCCATCGACCGCGTGTCGAGCGCGAAGCCGGCGAGGTGCGCCGCTTCGAAGAACGCCTCGTGCAGCGCGTCGTCGCGCCGGTCCGCCGCCCGCAGCAGCAGGCTCGGGAGGCGGCGGCCCGCAGCGTGCGCCGCCGCGGTGCCGAGCGCGTGGGGCGTCCGCGCGTACGCCGCCTCGATCGCGTGCGCCCAAGCGTTGATCCCGATCGACGCGAGTTCGCGCGGCGCGAGCGATGCGAGCAGCGATGCGTCGTAGATGACGCCCTGCGGCGGGACGGCGGCCCGCGCCGTCGCTTTGCGGTCGCCCTCGAGGACGCCGTAGCCGCGCGACATCTCCGCGCCGCCGAGCGCCGTTGGGATCGCGACGAGCGGCAGTCCGCTTCCGTCCGCGACTGCTTTGCCGAGATCGATCGCGCTCGAGCTGCCGATCGCGACGACGCTCGCGCAGCCGTGCTCGTCGACGCGCGCGCGTGCCGCATCGACCGTCGCGCGCGGATTGTGCGGCCGGACGCCGTCGAACCGGTGCACCGCCGCGCCGCCGAACGCATCGTCGGTGAGGAGCGCCAGCGATCGGCGCGAACCGAGCAGCGCGATCGGCCCCGCTGGCGCGAGCGCCGCGATCCCGTTCGCCACCGGCGCGAAGACGATCCGTCGCTCCGCGATCCGCTGGACGCGCGTGTGCATGGGATGGCCTTGGATATCCGGCCCAGCGGGACCCGCGCCGCGACGACGCGCAACCGATCGCCGGCGATACGCGTCGGGTACTGTCGTGGATGCTCGGACCGCGCGTCTCGACGCCGCAATCGACCGCGCTCTTGCGGAGCGCCGCATCGTCGGCACCGTCGTCGTCGTCGCTCAGGGCGGCGCGATCGTCTACGAACGGGCCGCCGGTTTCGCGGACCGTGAAGCGCGCAGCCCGGTGCGCATGGACACGCTGTTCCGGCTCGCGTCGTTGACAAAACCGATCGTCTCCGCCGCCGCGCTCGCGCTCGTCGACCGGGGTGTGCTCGCGCTCGACGACCTCGTTGCCCGGCGGCTGCCCGCGTTCGCGCCGCACGCGATCGACGGCAGCGCGCCGCCGATCACGCTGCGCCATCTGCTGACGCACACCGCCGGCCTGCGCTATGGGTTTCTCCAGCCGCCCGGCTCGGCGTACGAACGCGCGGGAATCAGCGACGGACTCGATCAGCCGGCGCTCCCGCTCGACGAGAATCTCCGGCGCATCGCGTCGGTCCCGCTGCAGCGTCAGCCGGGGACGAGATGGGAGTACTCGCTCGCGACGGACGTGCTCGGCGCGCTCCTCGCCGCGACGGCGGGTGCAAGCCTGCCCGACGTCGTCGAAACGTTCGTGACCGGACCGCTCGAATTGCGCGACACCGCGTTCGCCGTCCGCGACGTCGCGCGTCTGGCAGTGCCCTACGCCGACGATTTCCCCGAACCGCGGCGGATGCGCGAGCCGGACGCGGTCCCGTTCGTCACCGGCGGAGGGATGCTGCGCTTCTCTCCCGCGCGCGCCTTCGCACCGGGCGCCTATCCCTCGGGCGGTACCGGGATGGTCGGCAGCGCGCGCGATCTGGTGCGGTTCTTCGAAGCGATCCGCACGGATGGCGCGCCGATTCTCACGCCGGAGAGGGCGCGCGCGATGACCTCAAACCAGATCGGCGATCTGGCGGTCGATCTCAGCGGACCCGGGTTCGGCTTCGGGTTCGGCGCGGCAATCGTGCTCGATCCTGCGGCGGCGCGGACGCCGCTCTCGCGCGGCGCGTTCCGATGGGGCGGTGTCTACGGCAATCATTGGTTCGTCGATCCGGCGCGGCAGCGCACGCTCGTCTCGCTGAGCAACACCTCGGTCGAAGGGATGGCGGGGCGGTTCGCGCTCGACGTACGCGACGCGGCCTGCATGGAGCGGAACTAAGCGGCGAGCGGATGTGGGAGAAGTTGGAGCTCGATCGCGAGCTCGATTTCGATCAGGCAATCCAGGCAGCGCACCCGGTGGCCGAGGACGGCCTCGCCCGGTTCGTCGTGGTCGGCGCCGCAGTCGGGGCAGCGGTAGGCGTGTTCCATGCCCCCACGATAGGGAGGCGGGATGCCACCATCGTGGCACTCCATTCGCACACTTAACGCAAGGTGACTAGGGACGCCGCTGGTCACTGCCGATATTTTCGGTAATGCCCGTGGAGCGCCGATTCGAACGCGTCCTCGAGATCACGCGTGACATTCTGCGTCTGCGTGAGCTCGATCTCGCGCTCGAATCGATCGCGCGGGGCGTCGCCGATCTGTTCGGATTTCGCTACGTGACCATCGTGTTGGCCGACGGCAGCGTCTCGGGTGAGATGACGCGCCGCGTGCTGCTGGGCTACAACCCCGAGGTCCAGCGCGCGCGCAAAAACGAACGCGTCGCGAAGGAGGACATCCTCTCCGTCCTCGCGCCCCGCTTCGAAGTCTTCGAAAACGCGTTTTACATCCCGGCCGAGCGCGAGTTCACCTGGGAGCGCGCGATCTACGCCGGCGAAGCCGACCGCGACTCGCCGCGCGAAGCCCCCGACCGCTGGCACGAGCGCGACTCGCTGTGCCTCGTCCTGCGCGACAGCGACGGTGAGATGATCGGCTACCTGAGCCCCGACGGCCCCGCCGACGGCCGGATTCCGAGCCGGGACACCATACGCGGGCTGCAGCTTTTCGTCAACTTGATGGGGCTGGCCGTCGCGAGCGCGCAGGCGCATCGCGCTGAAGTCGAGCGCAGCCGCCTGCTCGAAGCGAACCAGGCCCGCCTCCGCCACGAAGCGACGCACGATGCGCTGACCGGGCTCCCGAACCGCACGTTCTTCCAAGAACGCCTCGCCGAGACGCTCGACACCGCGCGCGCCCAGCCCCAGCGCATCTATGCGGTCCTTTTCGTCGACCTCGACGAGTTCAAGTCGATCAACGACTCGCTCGGCCACATGGCCGGCGACGCGCTGCTGGTGGCCGTCGCGGACCGCATGCGCGCCACGGTCTCGCCCGATGACTTCATCGCGCGCATCGGCGGCGACGAGTTCGGTCTCGTCCTCGCGCATCGCCAAGACGTCGGCCAGATCGAGGACGCGGTCGAAGCGATTCAAGGCGCACTCGTCGCCCCGATGCTGATCGAAGGCCGCGCTGTCTACAACACCGCGTCGATCGGGATCGCGAAGATCGAGCCCGGCGAAAAACGCATTGAAGAAGTGCTGCGCAACGCCGACACGGCGATGTATCAAGCGAAGGCGCGCGGCCGCGGCCGCCACGCGTTCTTCGACCACCACATGCACTACGAAGCCGCGCGCCGGCTCGCACTCACCAGCGACCTGCGCGCCGCGATCGAAGGCGAGCAGTTCCGCGTCGAATATCAGCCGATCGTGCGCCTCGGCGATCGGCGCATCACGGCGTTCGAAGCGCTCGTCCGCTGGCGCAACCCCGCGTCCGGGGACGTTCTCCCCGGCGAATTCATCCCGCTCGCGGAAGAAGTCGGCTTGGTCGTCCCGATCGGCCGCTTCGTCTTCTTCGACGCCTGCCGGCGCCTCGCCGAATGGCGCAGCCGCGCCCCGCTTCTGGACCTGCGCATGCACGTCAATCTCTCGGTGCAGGAAGTCCTCGAACCGGACCTCGATGCGTTCGTCGCCCGCAACCTGCGCCGCTTCGGCCTCTCCTCCGACGACATCGTCCTCGAAATCACCGAATCGGCAGTGATCCGCTCCAACACGCTCTCGCTCGGCTCGCTCGCGCGGCTGCGCGCCACCGGCGTCCATCTCTGCATCGACGACTTCGGCACCGGCTACTCATCGTTGCGCTACCTGCACCAGCTCCCGTTCGACGCCCTGAAAATCGATCGCTCGTTCGTCGAAAGCACCGACGGCGGCCTCGGCAGCGCCCCGATCGTCCGCATGCTCATCCAACTCGCCCACTCGTACGGTATCGACATCGTCGCCGAAGGCGTAGAAACCGCTCGCCAATCGAGCGAACTCATCGCCCTCGACTGCGAATACGCCCAAGGCTACCACTTCCACCGACCGATGAGCCCCGAAGCCGTCAACGCATTACTCGACGCCTCCACCACCGCAGAAGCCGTCTCGTAAAACGATGTCACGCTGAGCCTGTCGAAGCGCCGCTTTCTTCGTGCACGAAGGCGGCTGCGCTGCGACGGGCTCAGCGTGACGCTGACCACGCGTGACGACGCGGCTCTAGTGCACGAGAAAACCGACGAGCAGCAAGGCGACGATGTTCAGCACCTTGATCATCGGGTTGATCGCGGGGCCGGCCGTGTCTTTGTACGGGTCTCCGACGGTATCGCCGGTGACCGCCGCCGCGTGCGCCGGCGATCCTTTGCCGCCGTAATTTCCGTCCTCGATGTACTTCTTGGCGTTGTCCCACGCACCGCCGCCCGAGGTCATCGAGATCGCCACGAAGATCCCGGTGACGATCGCACCGACGAGCACGCCGCCCATCATCTGCGCGCCCGCGTTTCCGGGCAGCACACCGATCAGCGCCAGCACGACGACGAGGATCGGTACGCCGATCGGGATGAGCGCAGGCAGGATCATTTCGCGCAGCGCCGCCTTGGTGACGATGTCGACGGTCGTGCCGTAGTCCGGTTTCTGCGTCCCGTCCATGATCCCGGGCATCTCGCGGAACTGACGGCGCACTTCCTCGACGACCGCGCCGCCGGCACGTCCAACCGACTGCATCGAGAGCGACGCGAAGAGATACGGCAGCAGTCCGCCGACGAGCAGTCCGGTGAGCACGTACGGGTTTTCAAGTCCGAACGTGATCTTATTGGTCGCGCACGCGAGACCCGGGTTCGCCGCGCACTTGTCGCTGAGTTCCTGGAGGAACGACGCGAAGAGCACGACCGCCGCGAGCCCGGCGGAGCCGATCGCGTAACCTTTGGTGACGGCCTTCGTCGTGTTGCCGACCGCGTCGAGCGGATCGGTCACCCGGCGCACGCTCTCGGGCATCTCCGACATCTCGGCGATGCCGCCGGCGTTGTCGGTGATCGGCCCGAACGAGTCGATCGCGACGATGATCCCGGCCATCGAGAGCATCGCCATCACCGCGATGCCGACGCCGTAGAGTCCGGCGAAGCCGTACGAGACGAGGATCCCGACGACGATGACCAGCGCGGGGAGCGCCGTCGACTGCATCGACACCGCAAGCCCCGCGATCATGTTCGTCGCGTGACCGGTCGTCGACGCCGCCGCGATCTGCTTCACCGGGCCGTATTGCGTTCCGGTGTAGTACTCGGTGATGTACGTGATGAGGCCGGTGACGATCAGGCCGACCACCGCGCAGACGAAGATCTGCACCGGGCCGACGACCTGGCCGTTCGGCAGCGTCACCCCGCCGCTGAACTCGGACTGCGCGACGAAGTAGAAAGCGATCGCGGAGATGACGCTCGCGACGATCAGCCCCTGGTACATCGCGCCCATGATCTTGCCGGGCGACGGCGTCGCGTTCTTCGCCATCCGCACGAAAAACGTGCCGATGATCGAGGCGACGATCGAGACCGCGCCGAGGATCAGCGGGAACGTCACCGCACCGGGAAGCGTCTTGCCGAAGAGCAGATGGCCCAGCAACATCGCCGCGATCGTCGTGACCGCGTACGTTTCGAAGAGGTCGGCCGCCATGCCGGCGCAGTCGCCGACATTATCGCCGACATTGTCCGCGATCACGGCGGGGTTGCGCGGATCGTCCTCGGGGATCCCGGCTTCGACTTTTCCGACGAGGTCGGCGCCGACGTCGGCGGCTTTCGTGAAGATGCCGCCGCCCAGACGTGCGAATACCGAGATCAGCGAACAGCCGAAGGCGAGCCCGATGAGCGCCGCGAGGCTGTCCGCCTCCGGGGACGCATGGCCGACGTTGATCGCGCTGACGATCGCATAGTAGCCGCTGACCGCGAAGAGGCCCAGACCGACGACGAGCAGGCCCGTTACCGAGCCGCCTTTGAACGCGAGGTCGAGCGCCGGTCCGACGCCGCCGCGCGCGGCTTCCGCCGTGCGGACGTTGGCGCGCACCGAGACGATCATCCCGATGAATCCCGCCGACCCCGAGAGCACCGCGCCGATCACGAAGCCGAGCGCCGCTTCCCAGCCCAGCGGAGCGGGGAGCACGGCGATGACGATTGCGAGCACGACGGCGACGATTGCGACGGTGGTGTACTGACGGCGCAGGAAGGCCATCGCACCTTCCTGGATCGCCGCGGCGATCGACTGCATCGTCGCGTTGCCCGCGGGTTGGCGGAGCACCCACGAGACGAGATAGAGCCCGTAGAGGATAGCGAGTACCCCGGCCCCGAGGCCGAGCTCGATCCCGAGCTGTTGCGTTAAACCGGTCACCAAAGGTCCTTTACGACACAAAGAAAGGCTCGACGGCGTCGAGCGCTTCGAACGGTCCTGCGTTTAGCGCCGTCGGACCGCTGTCCTTTGCCGCCGTAACGGGCATCACCGCATCGGTGCGCGAAGGCCCCGGCCGCATGGAGTCGACCGAGTTCCTCGTCGTTGGCTGCGGACCGGCCGGGGGGACGGCCGCACGTGAGGCGGCTCGCCGGGGGATTGCAACCGTCGTGCTCGAGCGCGATCCGATCGTCGGAGCCAAGCGCGTCTGCGCCGCCGGCTTGCGGCCCGGCTTCTGCGAGGAGTTCGATCTCCCGCGCTCGATCGTGCACCTCGACCCATCGACGATCACGCTGACGACCGTCAAGCGGACGTACGCCTTCAAGGTCGGCCCGTCGCACACGACGACGCGCGAGGAACTCGACGGCACGATCGGCGCGCTGGCCCGCGGCGAGGGCGCCGAGATCCGGACCAGCACGCTCTTTCGCGGGCTGCGCCGCGACGGCGACCAGGTCGTCGTCGAGTACGCAGACATGAAGGAAGGAACCCGCAAGGCGATTCGCGCGCGCTCCGTCTTCCTCGCGCAGGGCTCGAGCGCACGCCTCGACGATGTCGAGCCGCGCTTTCGCCACCCCGCTTGGGCCGACGGGCTCATCACCTGTTTTCAGTACCGCGTCTATCCCGAGCGGCCGGCGGCGGAGCGCACGTACGACACGCTCGAGATGCACTACTACGTGAGCCCGCTCTCGGGCCGCAACGTGATCGCGTGGATGTTCCCCAAGCGCGACCATCTGGCGATCGGGCTGGGGATTCAAGCGAAGGTCGCCGGCGCGGCGCTGCGTGCCGAACTCGACGCCTTTCTCGTCACCGTCCGGCAGCGGCTCTTCGCGGGGATTCCGTACACCGTGCGCGAGGAGGGCAACCTGCTCTACGGCGGCCTCCCGCGCGTGACGATCGGTGCCGACAACGTGATGGTGGGCGGCACGGCGGCAGGCCTGGTCGATGCGACGACCGGCGAGGGGATTCACGAGGCGGCGACCAGCGGGCGTTATGCTGCCGAGGCAGCGGCAACCGTGCACGCCGGAGGCGCGCGCGACGCGGCGCCCGGCTACGCGCGCGCGGTCCGGCGCGCGTTCTACGGCCGCCTGCGTCATCGCGCGCGGCTGATGACCGTGCTCGAACGCAAGCCCGTGCGCTTCGACATCCTGTTCCGTCAGCTCGAAGAGACGCCGCGTTTCGCGGCGCTGCTGCAGCGCGACCGCAACGACTTCACCCCGCTGGAGTGGCTGTATCTGTACGCGCAGGCGGCCAAGTTCGGGCTCTCCGCGCTGCGCGCATAGTTCCGCGTCCGCCGCCGTATGGTCCGTTTCGTCGCCGATCGGCTCGTCCGCCTCGTCGCCGTGCTCGTAGCGATCACCGTGGTCAGCTTTGCGTTCATGCACGCGATCCCGGGCGATCCGGTCGCGCTGCGTTTGGGCGAGCACGCGAGCGTGGCGGAGATCGCGCACCTGCGCGCGTCGCTCGGCCTGGACCGGCCGTGGTATGTCCAGCTGGTGCTGTATCTCGCTGCGGTCGCGCGCGGCGATCTCGGCGTCTCCGCGTTCGACGCGCGTCCCGTCGCCGAGAAGCTGACGCAGTATTTTCCCGCGACGCTGGAACTGACGGTCGGCGCGATGCTCGTCGCGATCGGCGTCGGGATCCCGGCGGGCGTGCTCGCAGCGGTCCGCCATCGCGGCGCCCTCGACGCGTTCACGATGAGCGCGGTTCTGGTCGGGGTTTCGTTCCCCGTGTTCTGGCTGGGTTGGATGCTGGTGTACGCGCTGGCGGTGCTGCCGTCGCGGATCGGGCTCGATCTCTTTCCGATCTCGGGCCAGATCTCGTACGCCTATGCGGTGCCGGCGCGCACGCACGTCGTGGTCCTCGACGCGCTGCTGGCGGGGAACGGCCGCGCCGCGCTCGACGCGGTTCGTCACCTCGTGCTGCCGGCGATCACGCTGGGCACGATCCCGCTCGCGATCGTCGCGAAGATCACGCGCAGCGGGATGCTCGACGTCCTCTCGTCCGACTACATCCGCACCGCGCGGGCGAAGGGGCTCGGCGCGCGCGCGGTCGTGATGAAGCATGCCCTGCGCAACGCGCTCATCCCGATCATCACCATCCTGGGCCTGCAGACGGGGCTGCTGCTTGGCGGCGCCGTGCTGACCGAATCGGTCTTCGCGTGGCCGGGCGTCGGACGGCTCGCGTTCGAAGCGATCTCGAACCGTGACATGCCGCTCATCAACGGCTGCCTGCTGCTCTTCGCGACCGTCTTCGTGGTCGTCAACGCTGCGGTCGACGTGCTCTACGCCGTCGCCAACCCACGCATCCGGTATCGCTGAGGCGCGTTGCTCGAGATCTCCGACGCCGAGTTCGTCACGCTGCGCGATCTGGTCCGCGCGCGGTTCGGCATCTGGTACGACGACCAGAAGCGCTTCCTGCCGCTCAGCCGGCTCTCGACGCGCGTCGTGAAGCGCGGCTTCGACACCTACGGCGCGTACGTGCGCTTTCTGCGCGACGCTCCCAAGCGTGAGAGCGAGTGGAACGAGCTGGCGTCGATCCTCTCGAACAACGAGACGTACTTCTTTCGCGAACGCGCTCAGCTCAAGACCCTCGCCGCGTCGGTCCTCGATGAATTCCTGGCGCGTTCGCCGCGCGTGCGCCTATGGTCGGCCGCGTGTTCGTCGGGCGAAGAGCCGTACTCGCTCGCGATGACGCTGATCGAGACGGGCAAGGTCAGCAACGCGATGCTGTCGATCCGTGCGACCGACATCTCTCCGCGCGTCCTGGAACTCGCGGCGGCCGGCTACTATCGCGCGCTCTCGTTCCGCGCGACCGACCGCCGATGGAGGGCGTTGCGTCCCGGAGGCTATCTGTTTTTGGGACATGCCGAGTCGCTGTTTCATCTGACGGATCTCTACGAGCCGGTCATCGGGCCCGACGCGATCGTCTATCGCCTCAAAGCGGCGCCGCTCGACGCCCTACGGGTGACGGCGTGAACGCGCCGGCGCGGACGATCACCGTCGTCGTCACCGACGACTTGGCGTTCATGCGGCGTGCGATCCAGAAGATGCTCGAGAAGGTCGCCGACATCCGCGTCGTCGGGACGGTGGCGAGCGGCGAGGAGTCGCTGGCGATGGTCGAGCGACTCCATCCGGACGTCGTGACGATGGATGTCGAGATGCCGGGGATCGGCGGCCTGGAAGCCGCGCGGCGGATGGTGGAGCGGCGCGGGCCGCCGGTGATCATGGTCAGCGCGCTCACCCGCGAAGGCGCCTAGACGACGCTGCGCGCGCTCGAGGCCGGCGCGGTCGACTTCATCCCCAAACCCGACTCGTCACTGATCGATATCGTGAACGTGCAGCGCGAGCTCGTCGAGAAGGTCCGGCACTTCGGCAGCCGGCGTGCGTACCTGCGCGCGATGCAGGCGGCACGCACCGCGCCGCCGGCCGCGCCCGCGCCCGTCACGCCGCGCGAGCCGCTGCGGCGCACCGCCGTGAGGACGCGCGGCGCGTTCGCCTGCGTCGCGATCGGAACCTCGACCGGCGGTCCCGTCCCCCTCTCGCAGATTCTGCCGCGCCTCCCCGCATCGTTCCCCGTCCCGATCGTCGCCGTTCAGCACATGCCGCCCGGGTTCACGCGCCCGCTGGCCGAGCGGCTCGACGCGGCGAGCAAGATCGCCGTGATCGAAGGGAAGCACGGGTTGACCTCGCCCCGGGCGTTGCGGTGGTCGCGCCGGCCGGGCGGCCACTGCGATTGGAACGGCATGTCGCGGCGGTGCGGATCGCCCTCTACGACGAGAACGTCAAGTCGCTGCACGTCCCGAGCGTCGACGTGATGGCGGCGTCGGTCGGCGAGATCTACGGTCCGGCCGCGCTCGGCGTGATCCTCACCGGGATGGGACAGGACGGCGTCGCGGGTCTGCGCGTGATCAAGGAACGCGGAGGCTACGTCGTCGGGCAGGACGAGGCCAGCGCAGTCGTCTACGGGATGCCGCGCGCCGCCGCGGCGGCCGGCTTGGTGGACCGGGTGGTCGCGCTCGATGCGGTTTCGCGCACATTGTGCGAATTGACCGGGATTGGGGACGCCGCGATGTAACGAATGGCGATCTGTTTTCGGCCGAGAGCGA
Organism: Vulcanimicrobium alpinum; assembly: GCF_027923555.1. Taxonomy (GTDB): domain Bacteria; phylum Vulcanimicrobiota; class Vulcanimicrobiia; order Vulcanimicrobiales; family Vulcanimicrobiaceae; genus Vulcanimicrobium; species Vulcanimicrobium alpinum. The sequence continues at coordinate 1,296,371 of NZ_AP025523.1, forward strand.
GGGGAGCTTTAGCAGGTGGGCGTGAAGCGTGCACCAATTGGGGGCAGGCAAGTGAGGACCCGTCTCGGGAGCATGCCGTGAAAGCACTCCGCGATTCGTCGCGCTACATTATCGGCGGGGTCGAGCTCAGCCGAGAAGAGATCGTTCACAAGTACCTGCATCTGGTCAAGTACGTGGCCGGACGCATCTCGATCAACTTGCCGCCCAACGTCGAGATCAACGATCTGATCAACGACGGGATCCTCGGCCTGATCGACGCGATCGAGAAGTACGACGACGCGCGCGGCGTCAAGTTCGAGACCTACGCGATCACGCGCATCAACGGCGCGATCCTCGACGCGCTGCGCGCGCTCGACTGGGTCCCCCGCGCCGTCCGTCAGCGGGCGCGCGAGCTCGAGCGGACCTACCAGGAGTTGGAAATCCAGCTCGGCCGCGCTGCCACGGAAGACGAGGTGGCCGCGAAGATGGGGATCACGCGGCGCGAGCTCGACGTGCTGATGCAGAAGATCCGCGGCACGTCGGTCCTCTCGCTCGAAGAGTTTCTTCCCAACGAGCGCGGCTACGAGATCCCGTTGCTCGACACGCTGCGCGACGACGGCACGGAGGTCACGAGCGCGGTCGAAGCGCGCGAGATCAAGTCGGCGCTGGTCCGCGCGGTCGACGAACTCCCGCCGCAAGAGCGCACCGTGATCTCGCTGTACTACTTCGAGGGCCTGACGCTCAAGGAAATCAAAGGCGCCCTCAACGTCTCGGAGTCGCGCGTCTCGCAGATCCACGCGCAAGCGGTGATCCACCTGCGGACGAAATTACGGGCGCTGCGTGCCGATCTAGGATATCGTGAGGGCGACCCCACGGTGAAACAGAAGTACACGCGACGAAACCCCGCCCAGAATCCCGCAACCGACGTCAGGGCGATGGGCTAGCCTCAGGGCGACGGTCTGCCGGGCGGCGCGGTAGGCCGACGCGCGCTGCGGCGCGAACCGCGGAGTCCGTGAAAATACGGAGATTGACGTTCGCCGCGCTCCTGGCGGCGTTCGCCTGCGTCGCGGGCGCGCCGCATCCCGCGCGCGCCGCCGACGATACCGCCGTCACGCATCACAGCGTCACGGTCGGCGGCAAACCGATCGCCTACACCGCGAAAGCCGGGACGCTCGCGCTGCGCAACGCCGAGGGCGACGAGATCGCGCGCGTCTTCTCGGTCGCGTACACGCTCGACGGCGCCGATCCGCGCACGCGACCGGTTACGTTCGTGTGGAACGGCGGCCCGGGATCCTCGTCGATGTGGCTGCATCTGGGGTCCTACGGACCGCTGCGCGTCGACGCGCCGTCGAACGGCACCGTCCCCGCGCCGAACACGCCGCTCGTCCCCAACGCGGATTCGCTGATCGATACGACCGATCTCGTCTTCGTCGACGCGGTCGGGACCGGGTTCAGTCAGATCACCGGAAAAGGGACGGCGGAGACGTTCTTCGGCGTCGACGAGGACGCCGGCGCGTTCGACAATTTCATCCGCACGTGGGCGACCGCGAACGACCGCTGGTCGTCGCCGGCGTTTCTGTTCGGCGAGTCCTACGGGACGACGCGCGCCGCGAACGTCGTCAACCTGCTGCAGAAGCACGGGATGGCCGTGCGCGGCGTCATCCTCGTCTCGTCGGTGCTCGACTACAACGCGCTCGACAACGGTCAGGGGCTCGGAGAAGATTACGGCAACATCGCCTTTCTGCCGACCGAAGCGGCGGTCGCGTGGTACCATCACGCACTGCCGGCGAACCCGCCCGATCTGCCGCGCTTCGTCGACCAGGTCCGGCGCTTCGCGCTGGGACCGTACGCCGACGCGCTCGCGCGCGGCGACGCGATCGACGCGCCGGCGCGGCGAGCGATCGTCGCGAAACTGCACGAGTATACCGGCCTCGATGATGCGTACATCGATCGCGCCGATCTGCGGATCGAACCAGCCCGTTTCGAGCAGGTGCTGCTGCAGCGCAGCGGCGTGCAGACGGGCAGGCTCGACGGCCGCTATCGCGGTCCCGCCATCGACCGTACGAGCGATTCGGCGACGTACGATCCGGCCAGCGACGATCTGCTGACCGACGCGTTCGTCGGTGCCGCAAACGGGTATCTGCGCGACGATCTGGGCTACAAGACCGACCGCACCTACTACGGCACCAACTATCCCGTGGTCGGCCGGCATTGGAAGTTTCGCCGCAGCCGCTCGGCGCTCGCACCGAACGTCGCCGGCGACCTGCGCGAAGCGCTCATCAAAAATCCGTACCTGCGCGTGTTCGCCGCCAACGGCTACTACGATCTGGCGACGCCGTTCTTCGGCACCGAGTACACCCTGCACCATCTCGATCTCGATCCCGGCCTGCGAACGCACATCGAGTACGGCTTCTATCCGTCGGGGCACATGATCTATCTCAACGACGAGTCACGCCGCGCGCTGAAAAGCGATCTGGCGCGGTTCTATCGCGAAGCGGCGGGCCGCTGAGGATGCGCCCTCTGCTGCTCTCGCTCGCGCTGAGCGCGCTGGTCGCGCCGTCGGCGGCGCTCGCGCAATCGTCGCCCTCGCCGGCCCCGTTCCGCCCCGTCCCGGGAGCACGCGATGCGGTGACGCATCACGCGATCGTGCTGGGCGGGAAGCGCATCGCCTACACGGCCCGCGCCGGAACGCTCCTGCTGCGCGATGCCGAGAACGAACCGACCGCAAGCGTCTTCTACGTCGCCTACACTGCCGACCGCGCCGACGCGAAGCGGCGTCCGGTCACGTTCCTATGGAACGGCGGCCCGGGCTCGTCGTCGATCTGGCTGCACATGGGTTCGTTCGGACCGGTCCGAGTGCCGGTGCCGAAGGACGGCTCGCTCCCCGGCCCGCGTCCGCGCCTCGTCGACAACGCGTCGTCGCTGCTCGACACCAGCGACCTCGTGTTCGTCGACGCGGTGGGTACGGGCTGGAGCACGATCGTCGCGCGCGGGAAGACCGCCGACTACTACGGCATCGACGAAGACGCGAAGGCGTTCGCGCAGTTCATCGAACGCTGGGCAACCAAGAACGCGCGCTGGGAGTCGCCGAAGTTTCTGCTCGGCGAATCCTACGGGACGACGCGCGCGGCGAACGTCGTGAACCGTCTGCAGGACGACGGGATGGCGGTGAATGGCGTCGTCCTGCTCTCGAGCGCGCTCGATTACAACTTTTTGCCGATCGGCCAGGGCCCCGGGAACGACTACGTCTACGCGGGGTACCTGCCGACCGAAGCGGCCGTCGCGTGGTACCACCACCGCGCTGTTGGCGCGTCGCCGGATCTCGCCCGCTTCGTCGCGCAGGCGCGCGCGTTCGCGGCGGGCCCGTACCTGCACGCGCTCGCGCAGGGCGACCTCCTGGACGACGCGTCGCGCACCGCGATCGTGCGCCAGCTGCACGCGTTCACCGGATTGAGCGAGGCGTACGTCCGTGCCGCAGACCTGCGGATCGACCCGAACAAGTTCCGTCAGGAACTGCTACGCGACGAGGGCCGCACGATCGGACGCTACGACGGCCGTTACAGCGGGACGTCGACCGACACCAATGCCGCCTACTCCGACTACGATCCCTCCGACACGATGACGTCGGCGGCATACGTGGCGGCGTTCAACCACTACGCGCACGACGTGCTGCACTACAAGGACGACCGGCCTTACGACGTCCTCGATTTCAGCGTCAACCGGGCGTGGAAGTACCAGCGCGAGAACGACTCCAACGCACCGACCGTCGTCGCCGACCTCAAGTCGGCGATCGTCAAGAACCCCTCGCTGCACGTCCTCTCGGCGAACGGCTACTACGACCTCGCTACCGGCTTCTACAGTACCGAGTATCTGCTGGGTCACATGGGACTCGATGCAGCGCAGCGCGCGCGCCTGCACTACGCGTACTACCCCTCGGGTCACATGGTGTACTTGAACGCGGACTCCCTCGTCGCGTTCAAGGCCGACCTCGTGCGTTTTTACGCGACCGCCGCCGCGGCGCGCTGAACGCCCGGCTACAATCGCCAGTTCGTTCATCGGCGGGAAGCCGTGCTGTGCTCGGCCCTCGTCGGCGTCGTTCTTCATCGACGACTTGTAGAGCTCGAGGTGGCCGTCGGTCGCGCGTTCGCGGTGGCGGTCGCGCAGCCGCTGCAGCGCCGCGTCGTCGAACGGTGAAGCCGTCGGCGGTGCGCACGTGGTGATCGAGCACCGCCTGCGAGTCGATCCCGGTGACCGTCGTGAGAACACCGGGGAGCGACATCGCGTAGCGCAGTGCGTCGTCGGCGTCGACGCCGCCGGCCTGCAGCATCCGACCTTCGGCGAACGCCTTCATCCCGATGACATGAATCCCTCGCTCGCGCGCGAGCGGGAGGACGTGCTTCTCGAAGCTGCGGTAGTTCGGATCGAGGACGTTGAGCGGCATCTGCGCGGTGTCGAACGCATAGCCGCGTTCGATCATGTCGATGTGGATCGCCGGACCCTTGTGGCCGGTGAAGCCGACGAAGCGCACCTTTCCATCGCGTTTCGCGCGATCGATCGCTTCCACCACGCCGCCCGTGGAGTAGTGCCGGTGCGGATCGTCGTCGTACACGCACTCGTGAATCTGCCATAGATCGAGCCTGGCGGTGCGCAGACGGCGCAGCGACTCCTCGAGCTGCTGCATCGCGACGGCGCTCTCACGGCCGTGCGTGCAGACCTTCGTCATCAGGAAGACGCGATCGCGGTGGCCGCCGTCGGCGAGCGCCTTTCCCATCCGTTCCTCGCTGCGATGCTCGTTGTATTCCCACGCGTTGTCGAGGAAGGTGATCCCCGCGTCGATCGCCGCGTGCAGCAAGCGGATCGCCTCGCGTTCGTCGTCGAGCATCCCGAGGTGGTAGCCGCCGAAGCCGAGCGCCGAAACGCCGACGCCGGGCGCGATCTCACGGTGCGGAATCATGGCGGGATTGTACCCCGCCGCGGCGCCGCGCAGCGAGGGGGCGTGCGGCAGCCCGACCGAAGTCGGAGCGCGCGCAAGGATGCCGCGACCCGGCGCGCCGCGAACCAGCCGCTATCGTGAGTTGGTTCGGAAAATTGAAAACCGCGCTGCAGCGGACGCGCGAGGCCTTCGGCGGCGAGCTCGAGACGATGGCGCTCGCGCGCCGTCCGGTCGACGACGAGCTGTGGGACGACCTGGAAGAGATCTTGCTGGCCGCCGATTTCGGCGTGCCGACGACGGTGAAGATCGTCGACGCGCTCAAGGTCGTCGCGAAACAGGATCGCTACGAGACGAGCGACCAAGTCGTATCGCGCTTCCGCCGCGACGTGCAGAACTTTCTCACGCTGCCCGGGATGACGCTCAACGTGCAGGCGAAGCCGGCGGTGATCCTCGTCGTCGGCGTCAACGGGAGCGGGAAGACGACCACGATCGGCAAGCTCGCGACGGTGCTGCGCGCGCAGCGCAAGAAGGTGATGGTCGTCGCCGCCGACACGTTCCGCGCCGCGGCGGCCGAGCAGCTCGCGGTGTGGGCACAGCGCGCCGGCGCCGAGTACGTGCGCGGCGCCGAAGGCTCCGATCCGTCGTCGGTCGTGTTCGACGGGATGACCGCGGCGAAGGCGCGAGGGATCGACGTCGTGCTCGTCGATACCGCGGGCCGTCTGCAGACCAAGACGAACCTGATGGAAGAGCTGAAGAAGATGCGTCGCGTCATCGAACGCGAGATGGGTGCGCCGCCGTCCGAGACGCTGCTCGTCGTCGACGGGACCACCGGACAGAACGCGCTCTCGCAGGCCAAGCTCTTCAACGAAGCGACGCAGCTGACGGGCGTGATCGTCACGAAACTCGATTCGACCGCGAAGGGCGGCGTGCTGGTCGGGATCGTCGATCAGCTCACCGTTCCGGTGAAGTACATCGGGCTGGGCGAAGGACAGGACGCGCTTGCGCCGTTCGATCCGGCGCAGTTCACGCGAGCGCTCTTCGAAGTGGGCGCCGCCGCGTAACGGGGTTTTCCGGCCCGCGGTTACCGGTCGGCGTTGCCGTCGCGCGCGTCGAGGCGATCGTTCCAGAAGCGGCGATAGCGCGAGAGCCACGCATCCAGTTCGGCGAGACCGGCCGGCTGAAGCGCGTAGATCCGGCGCTGCGCATCCTTGCGCATCCCGATCAGCCCGGCGTTGCGGAGCGTTTTGAGATGCTGCGAGACCGCGGGCTGCGTCATGTCGAACCGGCGCGCGAGTTCACCGGCGGCGTAGTCGCGCTCCGCCAGCATCTCGACGATGCGGCGGCGCGTCGGGTCCGCGAGCGCGGCGAAGGCCTCCATACTTGGCTAGTATATTGCAGTGGGCTTATATAAGAAAAGACTTTTTAAAATCTGCTGTCGAACACAGGTTCGATCCCTGCTCGCTTCGAAGGGTGGAGGTAATGACGCGCCTTGCCGGCGCGGAGCGCGGTGGGAAGGGTCGGCGGCGGCGCTTCGAACTGTGTCACGCATCTGGCACTCGAGCGCGGTACCGTCGGATCATCCCGACCACCCGACGTCACGGAGCATCATGGCAGACGAGAAACAGGTAGCTCTCACCAGCGCGCTCGCGCAGATCGAGCGTCAGTTCGGTAAGGGCTCGATCATGAAGATGGGCGAGATCCAGGAGCGGATGGCGTTCGACGTCATCTCCACCGGATCGATCGCCCTCGATCTGGCGCTGGGCGTCGGCGGCTTGCCGCGCGGCCGCATCGTGGAGATCTACGGCCCCGAGTCGAGCGGGAAGACGACGCTCGCGCTCCACGTCATCGCCGAAGCGCAGAAAGCCGGCGGCACCGCGGCGTTCGTCGACGTCGAGCACGCGCTCGATCCCACCTACGCCCAAGGCTTGGGGATCGATCTCGACAACCTCCTCGTCTCGCAGCCCGACGCCGGCGAACAGGCGCTCGAGATCGCGGAGATGCTGGTGCGTTCCAACGCCGTCGACGTCGTCGTCGTCGACTCGGTCGCCGCGCTCGTCACCAAAGCCGAACTCGAAGGCGACATGGGCGACACGCACGTCGGCCTGCAGGCGCGCTTGATGTCGCAGGCGCTGCGCAAGCTGACCTCGGCGATCTCGCGCTCAAAGTGCGTGATGATCTTCATCAATCAGCTGCGCGAGAAGGTCGGCGTGATGTTCGGCAATCCCGAGACGACCTCGGGCGGCCGCGCGCTGAAGTTCTACGCCTCGGTCCGGCTCGACGTCCGCAAGCTCGAGCAGATCAAGGTCGGGACCGACGTGGTCGGGACGCGCACCCGCGTCAAGGTGGTGAAGAACAAGGTCGCGCCGCCGTTCCGTCAAGCCGAGTTCGACATCACCTACGGCAAGGGGATCTCGAAGATGGGCTCGATCATCGACGTCGCGCTCGAGCGCAATATCATCGGCAAGTCGGGTTCGTGGTACACGTACGGCGAGCAGCGCATCGGCCAGGGCCGCGAGAACGCGAAGGCGTTTCTCGAGGAACACTCCGACGTCGCCGACGAGATCGCGGCGAAGATCCGCGAGGCGCTCAAGTCGGCGAATTCGACGAACGGCGCCGCCAAGACGGTCGGCGCCGGCGTCGCGAGCGACGACGAGTAGGGCCCGATGCCCTCGGCACGCGTGACGGCGCTGCGCTTCTTGGCGCAGCGCCGCCTCACCGCGGCCCAGCTCGCGGCGAAGCTCCAACGCAAGGGATTCCCCGACGACGAGGTCGAGGCGGCGCTTGCGTTGTGCCGGCGCGACGGCTTCGTCGATGACGGGCTCTTCGCGCTGCTCTACGTCGAGGGGAAGCGCGCCGCGGTCGGCGATGCGCGGCTCGTTGCCGAGCTGGTCAGCCGTGGCATCGACCGCGACGCGGCGCGCGAGAAAGTCGGCGCGGCCGCGATTTCCGAGGCGGAGCGCATCGACGCCGCCTACGACCGGATCCGCCGCGCCAACCCGTCGGTCTCGTATCAATCGGCGGCGCGCAAGCTCGAACGGCTCGGATTTCCGGCCTCGCTGATCTATCGCGTGCTGCGTGAACGCGCGGGCGCCGAGTACGCCGACGTCCTCGGCGATCTCGCGTAAACGTGGCGCACGTCATCGTGCGCCGAGAGGAAACGCCTCCGGCCGCACGGTAGCGAGGGGCCAACAGATGCGGTTATCGATCGTTCGCGCGGTGCTATGCACGCTCGCGGCCCTTGCGTTGCTCGGGCCGCTCCCCGCACCGGCGATCGAACTCGACGCGATCAGCAAAGCCGCCGCCGGCTATCAGACCCCCGACGCGAAGCTCGAGACGCTCTACCGCGCGGCCCTGCTCAATACGAGCAAACAGATCACGGTCGCCGACGACGGCACCGCCTACGTGAAGACCGGCGACATCCCCGCGGAATGGCTGCGCGACGCGAGCGCGCAGGTGCGCCCGTATTTGTTCTTCGCGAAAGACGACCCGCAGGTCCGCACCATTCTGCGCGGGATTATCGCGCGGATGGGGCGCTACCTGCACATCGACCCCTACGCGAACGCGTTCACGCTGAACTATCGGGTGTGGGAGCAGAAGTTCGAACTCGACTCGCTTGCGTATCCGATCACGCTGGCGTGGACCTACTGGAAACAGACCGGCGACACGTCGATCTTCACCGGCGACTTGTCGCTGGGCTTCGACAGCGCGCTCGACACGATGGAGCGCGAGCAAGATCATCCGCGCAACTCGCGCTACACGCACAAAGAACTCCCCGACGGCGGCAAGGGAAAGCCGGTCGCGTACACCGGGATGATCTGGAGCGGCTTCCGTCCCTCCGACGACGCGTGCAACTTCAACTATCTGATCCCCTCGGAGATGATGGCCGTCGTCGCGCTCGGCGAACTCGAAGAGATCGAGCGCGACGTCTACCACAACCTGATCAAAACGCAGCGTGCTGCCGCGCTGCGCACCGAAGTGCAGACCGGGATCCAGACGTACGGCGTCGTGTTCACGCCGAACTACGGCTACGTGTACGCCTACGAAGTCGACGGGATGGGGAACTCGATCCTCATGGACGACGCGAACATTCCCTCGCTGCTGTCCGCGCCGTACCTCGGCTACACCAAGTCCTCGTCGTTCATCTACAAGAACACGCGCAAGTTTCTGCTCTCGAAGGACAACCCGACCTACTACGTCGGCAAGCTCGCGCGCGGGATCGGCTCGCCGCACACCAACGACGGCTGGGTCTGGCCGTTGGCGATGCTGATGGAAGGTTTCACCGCCTCGAGCGACGGCGAGCGCAAAGACGTCCTGAACGAACTCCTCGCCTCGGATCCGGGCGACCATCTCCTGCACGAAGCGTTCAATCCCGACGATCCCACGAAGTTCTCCCGCGTCGACTTCGGCTGGCCCAACGCGCTGTTCAGCGAGTGGGTGATGACCTCGTTCGAAGGCGTCCCCGCGCTCCCGGTCGGAAGTACGAGCGACCTCGATTTCCGCGGAGACTGACGTGATTGCTTGGACCCCGCACCGCGACGGCGAGCGCGCTCCCGTCGACATCGTCGTGGGCATCCAGTGGGGTGACGAAGGAAAGGGCCGCGTCGTCGATCTGCTCGCGCGCGACTACGGGATCGTCGCGCGCTTCGGCGGCGGCGACAACGCCGGGCATTCGATCGAGGTCGGCGAGACGAAGCTCGCGCTGCACGTCGTGCCTTCCGGCGTCCTGGTCGCCGGGACGCGGCTGTTCATCGGCGGCGGGACCGTTGGGTCGCTGCGCGGTCTGGTCGACGAGCTCGACATGCTGGCGAAGCTCGGCGTCGACGTCGGCCGCATCAGCGTCTCGGATCGCGCCCACGTCGTCTTTCCTTATCACGCAACGCTCGACAGGCTCTCCGAGAAGCAGCGCGGCGGCGCGGCGATCGGCACCACCGGCCGCGGGATCGGTCCCGCCTATACCGATCGCGTCGCGCGCATCGGCGTGACCTTCGGCGACCTCGCGAAGCCGGAAGCCGTCGCGTCGAAAGTGCGCCAGGCGCTGCTCGCGCGCGCACCGCTGTTCGTCGGCGCCGAGGAGCTGCCGCGCGAAGAAGACGTCGTGAGCGAGACGCTCGCGCTGGCAAAGCGGATCGTGCCGCACGTCGTTCCCGGCGTCGCCTGGCTGCACGAGGCGATGGAACGCGGCGAGCGCGTCCTCGCGGAGGGCGCGCAGGGGACGATGCTCGACGTGACCTACGGGACGTATCCGTTCGTCACAAGTTCGCACACCGTCGCGGGCGGCGCGTGCACAGGGCTGGGGATCGGTCCGACCTCGATTCGCGGCGTCCTCGGCGTCGCGAAGGCGTACTGCACGCGGGTCGGCGCAGGCCCGTTTCCGTCGGAACTGCTCGACGAGCGCGGCGAGCGGCTGCGCGCGCAAGGCCGCGAATTCGGCGTCACCACCGGCCGTTCGCGCCGCTGCGGCTGGTACGACGCGGTCGCGGCGCGCTACGCCGCGCGGCTCAACGGCCTCGACGGGCTCGTCCTCACCAAGCTCGACGTGCTTTCGGGCTTCGAGCGCATCGGGATCGTCACCGGCTATCGGCGCGCCGACGGGACGCCTTGCGGCGTCGAGGGGATCGGCGATCCTGATCTGCAGGTCGACGTCGAGGAACATCCCGGCTGGAACGAAGACCTGCGCGACGTCCGGCGGATCGCCGGCCTGCCGGCCAACGCGCGCGCGTTCGTCGAGCGGCTCGCTGCGCTCACGGGAGTACCCGTCGTCGCCGTCTCGGTCGGACCCGAGCGCTCCGCGCTCGCGCACTGACGCCGGCGCGACGCGTCGCCCGCCAATTCTGCGAGGTCGATAAAGCCTGTACGGTTCGTACCGATAGTGTCCAGAGCGCCGGGCATGGATGCGGCGCGTCGCAGGATACTTTCCGATCAACGCCTCGACGTGATACTGGGGTCGAGAGGGTCACCCGGGTCCTGACGGTCACCGAAGTTCGGCCTCGGAGAGTTTCGACCGACGAGCCGGCGGCCCGGCATCCGCTTCTTCATTCCGCTTCAACCCAACAGCGAACGTACTGATGTGAGCAAGGCATCCACGGGACCGGAGACCTCCAGCGCTAAGGGCGATGACATGTACGAACCGATCTCGGACGCGATCTCGTCGGCTCGCCAGGTGACGACGCTCGCATGACGGCCTTCCGCTTTTTCTTGGATCCGGTCCTTCGGCATCGCGAGCGCATCGAACGTGTGCGGGCCGCTGAGCACGCGCACAAGGTCGCCGACCAGCGCGAATCGCAGCGTGTTCTCGACTGCCTCACAGCTAGCCGCGAAGCGGCGCGTACCGCACTTCTCGGCGGTCAGGGCAAGCTCGAAGCGATCAGCTTGCGTGCTACGTACACGTACCTCGACTACCTTGACCGCGTCATCGTCGCGGCGCGGCAACGGCTCGACGCTTGCGCAGCCGGAACGGACGCGTCACGGCACCATCTCGGCGCGGCTGTACGGGCTCGCAAGGCGCTCGAAACGCTCAAGGAACGGCGCCGCGAAGCCCACGATCTCGAGGCTGCGCTCGCCGAGCAGCGCGATCTCGACGAATTCAACAAGGTGTAGGACCCTGCACGTCGTCGTCACGTATCTCTGGGCTCTGGGGGTCGTCGCCCTGCTGCTGCTCGGTATGACCTCTGCCGTACGGTTGTTGCATCGCCGGCGCCTCGTCGCCTCGACAGGTAAACGCCTCGTCACGGTCGTCGAGTCGACGTTCCTCGCGCCGAACGTGACCGTACACGTTATGAAGGTCGGCGACCGATACTACCTCGTAGGCGCCGGATCAGCGGGGCTCACCCGCATCGACGACGTTGAGGGCGAGGTCGTCGAAGCCTACATCCGATCGCAACGGATGGCGCTCGCAGGACAAGACGAGGCCGTCGCCCGCCTGATGCAAAGATTTCGCAAAGAACCGTGAACCGCGGACTCTCGAAGGACATCGCCTGACTGGGGCCCGGCCGCGCCGTCCCGTCTCGCCGAATTCATGCCGTGACGCGCGAGCCGCGGTGAAGCCTCGCTCTTCGTCTGCCGACAAGCAAAAGAAGGGGACGTACGCCGGGGCGGCATCTGCTCAAGACGTCTATCGAGATGAACAAGCGGCAGTCAAAGTACCAATGCCGCCGACCCGCCTGAGGAGCGCACACAACGGATGTCGGGGAAACGCGTGCTCATCGTCGATGACGCCGTCGTCATGCGGATGATGATCAAGGGAATTCTGAGCAAGAACGGTTACGAGGTCGTCGGCGAGGCGCAGAACGGCGTGGAAGCCGTCGAAAAATACCGCGCGCTCACGCCGGACCTGGTGACCATGGATATGGTGATGCCGGAGATGGACGGCATCACCGCGGTCAAGCAGATCGTGGCGCAGGATCCGCAGGCGCGGATCATCATGTGCACCTCGATGGGTCAGCAGGCGCTTGTGGTCGAGGCGATCCAGGCCGGCGCGAAGTCGTTCATCACCAAGCCGTTCCAACCGCCGAAGATCCTCGAGACGGTTCAGAAGGTGCTGGCATGAACTCCACCGCGCCGACCCTGAGCGAGATCCAGCGCGACGCGCTCAAGGAAGTCGGGAACATCGGCGCCGGCCACGCGGCGACCGCGCTCTCGCAGCTGCTCAACACGACGGTGAAGCTTTCCGAGCCGACGATCGACGTGCTGAAGTTCCGCGACCTCTCCAGCCGCGTCGGGTCGGCCGACCGCAGCGTCGCCGCGCTGCACATGTACGTGCGCGGTGAGGCGCCGGGCCAGATGGTCGTGCTGTTCGATCGCGAGCAGGCCGCCGAGTTCGTCAACGTGTTCATCAAGCGGATCATCGGCGACATCCAGATCTTCGACTCGATCGTCGACTCGACGCTCAAGGAACTCGGCAACATCATCGCCGGATCGTACCTGACCGCGCTGATCTCGCTCACCGGGAACAACCTCCTGCCGTCGGTCCCGACGCTCTCGTACGGGACGGTCCAGCAAGCGTTCCGAACGCTGATGTCGATCCTCCCCGATCAGGACGTCTTTCTGATCGAGTCGCAGTTTCTCGACAAGGACAAGGCGGTCTCGGGCCAGTTCATCCTGATCCCGGAGACGGGCTCGCTGCAGCCGCTGCTCTCGGTATTCGGCGTCAACGACTGACACCCGACGATGTCGGCGGATGATGTTTTTGACCGGGCGGAGTTCGTCCAATACTTCCGCGACGAGACGGACGAACTGCTGCAGTCGATCGACGCCGATCTGCTGCGTCTCGATCGCTTGGTCGACTCCGGAACGGTCGACGGCGAGATCGTCGACTCGCTCTTCCGCGCGCTGCACACGATCAAGGGCAGCGCCGGGATGCTCGACTTCCGTCAGGTCCAGCAGATCGCGCACAAGCTCGAGAACGTCTTTGACCTGCTGCGCAAGGGTCGGATGCCGCTCACGGAGAGCGGCGTCAACCTGCTCTTCGAAGGCCGTGATGTGCTCACGGCCCTGGTGCGTTCGGCGGTCGGCGGACTCGAAGATCCGCCGGGCGTCGGCGCGTACGTCGAGCGGCTCGACGGCTTCGCCGCCGTCTACGATGCGACCGCGCAGGTGATCGACGGACACCGCACCGGCGAGCCGGTTCCGGAGTTCGAGGTCGAGATCGCGCGGATGCTCGCGCAGGCGCACGCCAAACGCCCCGCCGCCGACGTCCCCGCCGAGGAGGCGGTGGCCCTCGACGTCGCCGCCGCGCAAGCGGCCGTCGATGGGCTCTTCGCGGCTGCGCCGCAGACGCCGGCGCCGAAGCCCGCCAAAGTCGAAACGAAGAGCGTCGCGCGCAAGCCCGCGGCGAAGTCGCCGGCGAAGACGCCCGCGGCGAACCCGGTGCGCGCCCCGGTCGCCGCGCCCGAACCGCTCCGTACCGCGGCGGTGAAGAACCAGACGATCCGCGTCGACATCGAGCGCCTCGACATGCTGCTCAACCTGGTCGGCGAGCTCGTCATCAACCGCACGCGCATCTCCGACATCGCCGCGACCCTCGGCCGCGAACTCGGCGGCCAGGGGAGTGCCCAGCATGCGCTCGCGGCCCTGGCGAAGGATCTCTCCGAATAGTCGGCGCTGCTCGCGCGCACGACTAACGAAATCCAGGAGAGCATCATGAAGGTGCGCATGGTGCCGATCGGTCAGGTGTTCGACCGGTTCCCGCGGACGGTGCGCGATCTCGCGAAAGCGCGCGGCAAAGAGATCCACCTGACGATCTCCGGCGCCGAGACCGATCTCGACAAGACGATCGTCGACGAAGTCGGCGAGCCGCTGATGCACCTGATCCGCAACTGCGTCGATCACGGGATCGAGCCGCCGGACGTCCGCGAAGCGCGCGGTAAACCGCAGCACGGCACGATCGCGCTGAACGCCTATCACGAAGGCAATCAGGTGATCATCGAGATCGCCGACGACGGCGGCGGGATCGATCTTGGCCGCGTGCGCGAGAAGGCGATCCGCATCGGCGTGATCGGCGAGTCCGATCGCCTCTCGGATCGCGAGACGATCGAATTGATCTTCACTCCCGGCTTCTCGACCGCCGAACAGGTGACCGACGTCTCCGGCCGCGGCGTCGGGATGGACGTGGTGAAGAAGAACATCCGGCGGCTCAAGGGGATCTTCGACGTCGACTCGTCGCCCGGCGCGGGGACGACGTTCACGATGAAGCTGCCGCTGACGCTGGCGATCATCCAGGCGCTGCTGGTCCGCATCGCACGAACTGTACTCGATCCCGCTCGACGCGGTGATCGAGTCGCAGCGCATCGACGCCGCCGACGTCCGCACGGTACACGGCGGCGAGGTGATCACCCTGCGCGGTCAGGTCGTGCCGCTGATCCGCGTCGGCGAGTTCTTCCGGCTCGACGCGCCGCGCGACCCTGAGAAGGTGATGATCGTGATCGTGGGGCTGCAGGGCCGTCAAGTCGGGCTCGTCGTCGACTCGTTCCAAGGCGAACAGGAGATCGTCATCAAGCCGCTCTCCGACGTGATCGGCCGCATCCCCGGCATCTCCGGCGCGACGATCCTGGGCAACGGATCGATCTCGCTCATCATCGACGTCCACTCGCTCGTCGCCGGTGCCTACGGCGCCGGCAAAGCGACGCGCGCGGAGTTCTCCGGAGTGTAAGTCCATGGACACCATTCAAGTCGTCTCGTTCAAGCTCGGTTCGGAAGAATACGGCGTCGACATCGCGCAGGTGCAGGAGATCAATCGCATGGTCGCCGTCACGAACGTGCCGCGCGCGCCGGTCTTCATGGAGGGCGTGATCAACTTGCGCGGTCAGCTGATCCCGATCATCGACCTGCGCACCCGCTTCGCGATGCCGCGGGCGGAGCACACGAAGAGCACGCGCTTCGTCGTCACCGAGATCGGCACGAAGCGGGTCGGGATGGTCGTCGACTCGGTGAGCGAGGTGCTCCGCCTGCCGACCGACGCGATCGAAGACGCGCCCGAGATGATCGCCGGCGTCGACACTGAGTATATCCGCGGGGTCGGAAAGATCGAAGACCGCCTGATCATCCTGCTCGACCTGGCGAAGGTGATCACCGGCGCCGAACGGCGCGAGCTCGAGCACGCCGACGCCGAGCCGGCGGCGGCGGGTTAGCCGCTTCTTCGCTCGGACGGACCGCGGCATCGCGCCGACGAAACGACAGATCGTGACCGATCAGAGTTCCGCCCCGACGACGACGAACGTGCCCGAGCCCGGCAACGGCCGCTCGGCGCTGCCGCTCGGGCGGACGCTGCTGTGGCTGGGCGTCGCGGGGGCGTCCGCCGCGCTGACGTTCGTCGTGCTGCGCATCACCCTCGGACGGCGCGCGGCCGCCACCGACGAGACCGCCGAGCGCATCCAGGCCCTGATCGACGAAGCGAACCGGCTGATCAAGACCCTCGACGAAAAGAAGCAGGTCTAGTGTCCGTGCGTCCGCCGGCGGCGGCGAGCGGCCTCGTGCCGGGCGCCGTCGCCTCGGTGCGTTTTACGGATCTGCTCGCCAACGGTCAGGCCGTCGGACGTCTCAACGGGTTCGTCGTCTTCGTCACCGGCCCGTTGCCCGGCGAGCACGCGAAGGTCCGCATCGTGCAGGTGAAGCCGAAGTACGCGGTCGCCGACGTCGTCGCGTACGAACGCGAGTCGGAGTACCGCACGCGCCCGTTCTGCGGCGTCTTCGGCGTGTGCGGCGGCTGTCAGGTCCAGCACCTGGCATATCCCGCGCAGTTGGCATGGAAAGAGCAGATCGTCCGCAGCGCGCTGCGCCGCATCGGCGGCTTCGCCGGCGTCGAGGTGCGGCGTCCGGTCGGGATGACCAGCCCGCGCAATTATCGCAACAAGATGGCGCTGGTCGTCGAGCACGCGGGCGGCGAACCGGTCTACGGATTCTATCAAGCGCGCTCGCACGCGCTGGTCCCGATCGAGAGCTGTCCGGTCGTCCTGCCGCAGCTCGACGCGGCGATCGGCGGCCTCTACGCGGCGGCGCGCGCGCCGCAGTCGCGCGCCGCCTTCGCCGGAGCGAAGCACGCGATCGTGCGGGCCGGCGCGTCGAGCGGACAAGCGGTGCTGTCGATCACGACGGAACGGCGCTCGCCCGATCTTGCGGCCGAAGCGCCGGAGATCGCGCGCCGCATTCGCGGCATCGTCGGGATCTCGAACTCGTTCGAACCGCGCACCGCGAACGCCGTGCTCGGCCGCAAGATGCTCTACGTGTGGGGCCGCCGCGAGATGGAAGAGTCGATCGAGGGCGTGCGCTATCGCGTCTCCCCGGCATCGTTCTTCCAAGTCAACAGCGAGATGGTCGGGCGCATCTTCCGCTTCCTCGCGCCCGCGCTGCAGCCCGGACGAACGATCGTCGATCTGTACTGCGGCGCGGGGACGTTCGCGATCTTCTTCGCGTCGCGCGGCGCGACGGTCGTGGGGATCGAAGAGAACCCCGCTGCGGTGCGCGAAGCGCGCGAGAACGCGAAGATCAACGACGTCGGCGACCGGGTGACGTTCGTCGAAGGCCGCGTCGAGGGGACGGTCGCGCACAGCCGCGGGAAACAGGCGCTCGAGGCCGCCGAGATCGTGTTCCTCGATCCGCCGCGCAAGGGTAGCGATGAGGCGACGCTCGCCGCGATCGCCGACGCGCGCGTCGCGAGCGTGTGGTATCTCTCGTGCAATCCGGCAACGCTGGCGCGCGATCTCGCGTACCTCGCGAAACGCGGCTATGCGCTGGGCGTCGTGCAGCCGTTCGACATGTTCCCGCAGACCGGTCACGTGGAGACGCTGGTGACGCTGCGGCGGATCGATGCCGAGCCCGAGGCGGCGCTCCCCGAACGGGAGCCGACGCCGTGGGACGATCAGATCCCGGTGTGGCCGCCGGAAGACCCGTACGCGAAGCACGAGTATCCGGAGTTCGTCGACAAGGAGCCCGGTTAAGGCTGGAAATCCGGATCGCCCGTCTGCCAGAGGGCGAAGGCGAACTCGTCGGTCGTGAGCGCGACCGCCTGACGGCGCGAGCTGCCGATCAGCCCGTGGCCGGCATCGAAATCGACCCGCAGCAGCACCGGCTTCGCGCTCGATGTCGCGTCCTGCAGGGCGGCGGTGAACTTCGCCGCCTGCCACGCGTCGACGCGCGGATCGTTGACGCCGGCGGTGATCAGCACCGCGGGATACGCGGTGCCGTGCACGACGTGATGCAGCGGGCTGGTCGCGTACAGCGCGGCGAAACCCGCCGCCGTCGTCACGGTGCCGAACTCCGGGACGTTCGCCGGGCCGCTCGCGCTCGTCTCGGCGCGCAATTGATCGGACAGCGGCGTCTCTTCGATCGCCGCGGCGAACAGCTCCGGCGCACGTTCGAACGCGCCCGAGACCACGATCCCGCCGGCGCTACCGCTGCGTGCGACCAAACGCGCCGGAGCCGTGTAACCGCGTTCGACGAGCCAGTGCGCGCACGCGAGGTAGTCGCTGATCGCGACCGGTTTGCGCGCGCCCTTTCCCGCCAGATGCCAGGCTTCACCGTACTCGCCGCCGCCGCGAACGTGCGCGTACGCGAAGGTGACGCCCCGCTCGAGCAACGCCATGCGCGAGGCTGCGAAGCCGGCCTCGACCGGGATTCCGTAGGCGCCGTAGGCGTAGAGGATCGCGGGGTGCGAGCCGTCGAGCGGGAGATCGCGACGGCGCACGATCGAGAGCGGGATCGCGGTGCCGTCGTCGGCGCGAGCCGTCACTTCGTCGGCGACGATCGCCGAGGTGTCGATCGCCGCCGGCGGCGTAATCTGCAGGTCGTGCGCGCGGCGCGTTCCCGGATCGTACGCGTACCAGCGCGCGGGACGCGTCCAGGAGTCGAGGCGCGCGACGAACCCGGGCCGGTCGTCGCGCGCTTCGAGGCCGGAGATCGTCCCGTCGAGCGGGAGCGGGATCTCGCTGCGCGTGCCGTCGTACGCGACGCGGGTGATGCGGCTGCGCCCGTCTTCGCGTGACTGCACGTAGAGCGCGTCCGATCCCGCCGCGAGCTCTTCGACGACGCGCGCACCCGCCGGAACGGCGTCGACGGCTTGCGCGAACGATCGCGACGCGTCGAACCGCACGACGCGAAATCGCGGCGCGTCCTTCGCCGTGAGCGCGTAGATCGTCGTTCCGCGGATCGCGATGTCGGTCACCTTGTCGGCGGGAACGATCGCACGCCGCCACGTCATCGCCCCGGGCGCCCGCGCGAGCGCGCGCTTGTCGCCGACGTAGACCGTGACGAACCGGTCGACGCCGTCGAAGAGCATCCCCACCGCGATCGAGGCACGCGGCGAGAGGCCGACGGCGGCGTACGCGCGCGGACCGGCCGGGATCGACGGATCGATCCCGGCCCCGAACACGGCGGCGTCGTGCGTGCCGTCGTCGCCGACCACGTGCCGGTACGCCCGCACGTTGAGATATTTCGCGTTCGCCGGCGTCGCGGCGTCGGTCGCCTGACGCTTGACGTAATAGAATGCGCGGCCGTCATCGCTCCACGCGGTCACGCCGAAGTCCGCGCGATCGCTGCCGTCGCCGAGCATCGTCGCGGTCGCGACGTCGATGACGCGCACCGTCGCGTTCTCCGAACCGCCGGGTGCGAGCCCGACCGCGACCCGCGCGCCGTCGTCGGACGGCAGATAATACGCGATCGCCTCGCGCGGGCCGGGGAGGCGCTCCGGGTCGAGCAGCAGCCGCTCCGCGCCGTCGCGACGCGCGTAGAGTTTCGCCGCGTTGCCGCCGGCCGGCGTGCGCAAGAAGAAGGTGGTGTCGCCGCGGACCATCACCGCCGACGCGCTCTCGTTCGCGGCGAGCAGGTCGCGCACGCGCGCTTCGAGCGCGGCGCGTCCCGGCAGGGCGTCGAGCGTCGTGCGCGTCCGCCGGCCCTGCTCGGTCAGATAGGCGCGCAGGCCCGGTCCGTTCTGCTCCATCCAGCGGTACGGATCGACGACGGTCGTTCCGAAGTACGTGTCGCTGACCGGGATCTTCGTCGCCTGCGGAGCAGGGACCGGCGCCTGACCGGCGGCCGAAGTGCAGACGAGAACGATCGCTCCCGCGATCAACGAACGGGGATGGCGCATGAGGACGATGGTGCGTTCGGCGCGGCGGGGCGGAGTCCGCCGACGCGGGCACGGCGGATTTCGACCCTTCGCGCGCGAACCTCAACCGGTCATGGCTACGGATCGCATCGACATCCGTCACGTCGCGCGCCTCGCGCGGCTGGCGCTCACCGAGGACGAGATCGCGACCTTCGGACCGCAGCTCGGGAACCTGCTGACCTTCGTCGACGAGCTGCGCGAGCTCGACACCGACAACGTCGCCGCAACCGCGCAGGTGATCCCCTCGCGCAACGTCCAGCGTGCCGACGCGCTGCGCCCCGAGACGATGCTCTCCCGCGAGGCGGCGCTGCAGAACGCGCCGCAGGCGCAGCACGGCTTTTTCCGCGTCCCGCGGATCATCGCGGAGGAAGGCTGATGACCGATCCGGTCCGTGACTCGGCGATCGCGATCGCGCGCGCCGTGAACGCGCGCGAGGCGAGCGCCGCCGAGATCGCCGAGACGATGATCCCGCACGTCGCGCGGGCCGACGCCGAGCTCGACGCCTACCTCGAACTGACGCCGGAACTGATGCGCGCGCACGCGGCGCGCGTCGACGCGCGGATCGCCGCGGGCGAGACGCTTCCGCTCGCCGGCGTCCCGCTGGCGATCAAAGACAACATGTGCGTCACCGGGACGACGACGACGGCGGGCTCGAAGATCCTCGAGCACTTCATCGCGCCCTACACGGCGACGGCGGTGCAGCGTCTGCTCGACGCCGGTGCGCTCCCGATCGGCAAGACCAACCTCGACGAGTTCGCAATGGGATCGTCCGGTGAGAACTCGGCGCTCAAGCGCACCCGCAACCCGTACGACCACGAGCGCGTCCCCGGCGGATCGTCGGCGGGGAGCGCTGCCGCCGTCGGCGGTTTCGAGGCGACCGTCTCGCTCGGCAGCGACACCGGCGGATCGATCCGCGAGCCGGCCGCGTTCTGCAACGCCGTCGGGTTCAAGCCGACGTACGGCCGCGTCTCGCGCTACGGGCTGATCGCGTTCGCGTCGTCACTCGACCAGATCGGGCCGTTCGCGCGCAGCGTCGAGGACGCGGCGCTTGTGTACGACGTGATGGGCGGTCACGATCCGCTCGACGCCACCAGCGTCGACCGCCCGCTGGAACCGAGCGCGCCGCATCTGCGCGACGATCTGCGCGGCGTGCGCGTCGGGATCGTGAAAGAGTTCGCGACGAGCGATCTGGGCGCCGAGATCGACGCCTGCTATCGCCAGGCGTACGCCGATCTCGAGGCGCTCGGCGCCGAGCTCGTCGAGGTCGAGCTGCCGACCGCGAAGTACGGCTTGGCGACGTATTATCTGATCGCGCCGGCGGAGTGCTCGTCGAATCTTGCGCGCTTCGACGGCGTGCGCTACGGCCTGCGCGTCGACGCCGCCGACGTCGGCGAGATGTACGAAGCGACGCGGGCCGCCGGCTTCGGCCCCGAGGTGAAGCGCCGCATCCTGATCGGGACGTACGCGCTCTCCTCGGGCTACTACGACGCGTACTACGTGAAGGCGCAGAAAGCGCGCACGCGCATCGCGGAAGATTTCGCGCGTGCGTTCGAACGCTGCGACGTCATCGCCTCGCCGGCGGCGTCGTCGCCGGCGTTCGGCTTCAATGCTAAGACGGATCCGGTGGCGATGTATCTGATGGATTACTATACGATCCCGGTGTCGCTGGCCGGCTTGCCGTCGCTCTCGGTGCCGTGCGGCGCCGTCGTCCCCGACGGTGGCTCGCGGCCGATGCCGATGGGCCTGCAGCTCGCCACGCCGCTCTTCACCGAGCGCGCGCTGCTCGGCTACGCGCACGCCTACGAACGCGCGACGCGCCACGCCGACCGACTGACGCCCCGGACCATGGAGATGGAAGGCAGCATGTCGTTGCGCGCGCCCTCGGGGAATCGCGCATGAGCAACACGATGAGCGCGCGCTCGAACGGGGGGCCCCGTCCCGAAGGGATGGGGGGCGCGGAGCCGGGTGCGGAACGCAGTTCAAACTGGGAAGCGGTCATCGGGATCGAGTGTCACGTCGAACTGAAGACGGCGAGCAAGATGTTCTGCGGCTGTCCCAACGCGTTCGGCGGCGAGCCCAATACGCGCGTCTGCCCGGTGTGCCTTGCGCTGCCGGGAGCGCTGCCGGTCCCCAACGCGCAGGCGATCGAACACCTGATTCGCGCGGGCCTCGCGTTCGGGGCGTCGATCCCCGCGCACTCCAAGTTCGACCGGAAGAACTACTTCTATCCGGACATGCCCAAGAACTATCAGATCTCGCAGTACGACATGCCGATCACGCAGGGCGGGATCGTGCACTACTGGCTCGAGGACGGGACGCGCGGCGAGTGCCGGCTCACCCGCATCCACTTGGAAGAGGACACCGGCAAATCGACGCACGCGAGCGCCGACGGCCGGCTCGCCGGCGCGACCTCGTCGCTGGTCGACTTCAACCGCGCCGGGGTTCCGCTCATGGAGTGCGTCGGCGAGCCCGATATCCGCTCCGCCGACGAAGCGGTCGCGTTTCTCGAGACGCTGGCGCGGACGTTCCGCGAACTCGGCGTGAGCGACGTGAAGATGGAGGAAGGCTCGCTGCGCTGCGACGCCAACGTCTCGGTGCGTTTGCGCGGCGCGAGCGAGTACGGCACCAAAGCCGAGATCAAGAACATGAACTCGTTCCGCAGCGTGCGTCGCGCCATCGCCAGCGAGATCGAACGGCAGATCGCGGTGCTCGAGGGCGGCGGCCGCGTGATCCAGGAGACGCGCGGCTGGGACGAAGCGGCCGGCACGACGCACAGCCAGCGCTCGAAAGAGCAGGCGCACGACTACCGCTATTTCCCGGACCCCGACCTCGTCCCGATGGACATCACGATCGACGACGTCGAGCGCTTGCGCGCGACCCTCGGTGAGACGCCGTACGTACGCTATGCGAAGTACGTCGATGAGTGGAAGATCGACTCGAAGCGCGCCACCCAGCTCGCCGACGATCGCGCGCTGGCGGCGTTCTTCGAGCGCGCCGTCGCGGCGTCGGGGAATCCCCTCGGGACGCTCGCGTTCGTTCTCGGCGATCTTTCGCGGCTCGCAAACGAGAGCGGCACGCACGTCGCCGACGGCAAGGCGACGCCCGACGCGCTCGCGGAGCTGGTCGCGCTGGTGCAGTCCGGCGCGATCAACTCAAAGGCGGCGAAGTCGGTGCTCGACACGCTGTGGAACGACGGCGGGTCGGCGAAGGCGATCGTCGAGCGCGAGGGGCTCGCGCAGGTCAGCGACCGCGGCGCGGTCGCCGCGATCGTCGACGAAGTGCTCGCCGCAAACGCGAAGTCGGTCGCCGATTATCGGGGCGGGAAAACCAACGTGCTCGGCTTCCTGACGGGCGCGGTGATGAAGGCGTCGCGTGGAAAAGCGAACCCCTCGCTGGTCGGCGAACTGCTGAAAGAGAAGCTCGACGCGTAACGCGAAGAACCGCGGGTTGTGAACCGGCTGATCGACGAGCGCGGGCTCGAGGTGCTGGACTTCGGGCGCATCCGCGAACGGTACGCCGGCCAGACGCACGCCCCGCGCTCGCACGCGCGGGCGCTCGCCTGCGTCCCGACCGCCGATTTCACGCAGACGCGGACGCTCGTCGGCGAGACCGCCGAGATGCGTCTGCTGGCGCGCGAACGCGGCTTCGGGATGACGCGCATCGACGACGTCGACGAGGCGGTCGCGACCGCCGCGCGCGGCGTCGCGCTCGCCGCGCGGGAACTGCGCGCGATCGCCGACGCCCTCGCGGCCGCCGCCGCGGCGGTGCGCGGGATCCGCGAAGCCGATTCCGAGGTCCCGCGGCTGCGGCACCGCTGCGCGCCGTTCCGGGCCTTGCCGCAGGTGGTCGACCGCATCACCGACGCGATCGACGAGCGCGGGAGCGTCCTCGACCGCGCCTCGCCCGCGCTGGCGCGGATCCGCCGCGGGATCGCGCAGGCGCAGGACGATGCGCGCGACCGCGCCGCCGCGATCGTTCGCTCCGCGCGCTATGCGCGCGCGATCCAGGATGCGATCGTCACCGTGCGGGACGGGCGCTACGTCGTGCCGGTGAAGGCGGAGTTCCAGGGCGAGATCCAAGGGATCGTGCACGACACGAGTTCGAGCGGGCAGACGCTGTTCATCGAGCCGCTCGAGACGCTCGAAACGAACAACCGCATGCGCGCGCTGCAGGTGCAGGAGCAGGCGGAGATCGCGCGGATCCTCGCCGAGCTCTCGAGCCTCGTCGGGCGCGAGGCGGCCCAGATCGCGATCGACGTCGACGTCTACGTCGACCTGGACCTCGCCGCCGCGCGCGCGCGCGTCGCCGATCAGATGGATGCGGTCGCGCCGGAGCTCGTCGACGAGCCGGTGGTGCAGATCGTCGACGGGTGCCATTTGCTGCTGGGCGAGCGCGCCGTTCCGCAGTCGGTCGATCTGGGCGAGGAGACCCGGATGCTGATCGTCTCCGGTCCGAATATGGGCGGGAAGACCGTCGCGCTCAAACTGGTCGGGCTCGCGGTGACGATGACCGCGTGCGGGATGCACGTGCCGGCCGCAGCGGCGCGGGTCGGGCGCTTCATCCGCGTGTGCACCGACATCGGCGACGAGCAGTCGATAGCGCAGAACGCGTCGACGTTCTCGGCGCATCTGCGGCGGCTGGCGGAGATCGTCGACGCCGCCGACGATCGTACGCTGATCCTCATCGACGAGATCGGAAGCGGGACCGAGCCCAACGCCGGCGCCGCGCTGGCCGTTGCGGTGCTGGAGCGGTTTCTCGAACGGGGAGCGCGCGTGATGGCGACGACGCACGCGACCGAGTTGAAACTCTTCGGCGCCGGCCATCCCCACGTCGCGAACGCCAGCGTGCGCTTCGACCCCGAAACCTACGAGCCGACGTACCAGCTCGACGTCGGGTCGCCGGGCCAGTCGCTCGCGTTCGCGCTCGCACGCCGGATGCGGCTCGATCGGCAGGTCGTCGCGCGCGCCGAGGCGCTACTCGGATCGCAGGAGCGCGATTACGAACGCGCGCTCGCCGAGGTGACCGAAGAGCGCATTCGCGCCACGCGTGAGCGCGAAGAGCTGGCCCGCGAGCGCGCGCACCTGCGCTCGCTCGAAGACAATGCGCGCCGCCGCGGCGAGACGCTCGACCGCGAACGCCGCGAACTCGCGAAGAACGCCGACGCGCGTCTTGCCGAGGCGCTGCGTCAGTTCACGGCCGAGCTGGAGAAGCGCGCGGCGGAACGCGGCGAACGCGCGGGGCGCGCGCCGAAGGTGACGCAAGGCCAAGCCGACCTCCTCGCCCGTACGCTCGACCAAATGCACCGTGACCTCGGCCTCCCCCGTCACCCCGAGCGCGTCGACGGGCACGGTCACGCTGAGCTTGTCGAAGCGCAGCGACCGCTCACCCCCGGAGACCGCGTCCACGTCACCTCATGGGACCAGGACGGCACCGTCATCGAAGATCTCGGCGAAAGCGTGCTGGTGCAAGTCGGCGCGATGCGTCTTACCGTGCCGAAAGGCGATCTGCGGCGCAAGGGGGTGGCTGCGGGGCGTGAAGGGGCTGCGCTTCGACAAGCTCAGCGTGACGGGGGGCGACAAGCTCAGCGTGACACGTCGCGGGACGGGGGCGGTGAGGCGGCGTTGGAAGTTGTGTCGAGCGCGCAGACCGAGATCGACGTGCGCGGAAAGCGTTTCGTCGAGGCGGAGCCGCTGGTCGAGCGCTGGATCGACGATGCGATCATGCTGGGGCATTCGCCGTTGCGCCTGATCCACGGCAAAGGGACGGGCCTGCTCGGACGCGGGCTCCAGCAATACCTCAAGGCGCATCCGTTCGTGCAGAACGTCCGCTACGGCAACGCCGACGAGGGAGGCGGCGGGGTGACCGTCTTTGAACTCCGGTCGCCGACCTCATGACCACCACGAAAACGGCGCGCGAGCGCGCCGAATTCCTCACCGACGGCTGCGATCACGTCGAGACGCTCGCCGAACTGACGGAGCGGATCGCGACCGGCGCGCCGCTGCGCGTCTACCTGGGGCTCGATCCGACGTCCGCCGATTTGCACATCGGTCACGCGGTCGTGCTGCGCCTGCTGCAGCGCTTCGTCGACGACGGCCACGACGTGATCCTCCTGATCGGCGACTTCACCGCCCGCATCGGCGATCCGAGCGGCCGCAACGCGCTGCGCCCGCCGCTCTCGACGGAACAGATCGAAGCGAATATGCAAACCTACGCGGCGCAGGCCGGCAAGGTGCTGGATATGTCGCGGGTCACGCTGAAATACAACAGCGAGTGGCTCTCGAAGCTGACGTTCGCCGACCTCTACAAACTGCTCTCGCAGACGACGGTCGCGCAGATGCTCGAGCGCAACGACTTCGCCCAGCGTTACGCGCAGGGGACGCCGATCGCGCTCCACGAGTTTGTCTATCCGGTCGCGGTCGCGTACGACTCGGTCGCGATGCACGTCGACGTCGAACTCGGCGGCTCCGACCAGCTCTTCAACTTGCTGATCAGCCGTCCGTATCAGGTGCATGCGGGACAGCGCCCGGAGATCTGCATCACCGTCCCGCTGCTCGAGGGGATCGACGGCGAGAAGAAGATGTCGAAATCGCTCGGCAACCACATCGGCCTTACCGATGCGCCGAACGATATGTTCGGCAAGACGATGCGCATCCCCGACGCCCTGATCG
Organism: Vulcanimicrobium alpinum; assembly: GCF_027923555.1. GTDB lineage: Bacteria > Vulcanimicrobiota > Vulcanimicrobiia > Vulcanimicrobiales > Vulcanimicrobiaceae > Vulcanimicrobium > Vulcanimicrobium alpinum. The sequence goes on from NZ_AP025523.1 coordinate 1,322,547, forward strand.
CGCGCTACGCGCGCCTCGCCGCCTGGCGGAGCGCCGCCGAGGTCGCCGCGCTCGAACGCGGCCTGGCGGCCGGCGAGCGCAGCCCGATGGACGAGAAAAAGCGTATCGCGGAGGAGATCGTCGCGCTCTATCATGGAAGCGACGCCGCCCAAGCGGCCCGTGCGTGGTTCGAAAGGACGATTCAGCGCGGCGAGATTCCGGCCGAGATGCCGGAACTGCCGCTCGACGGGCGAACCAAACTCGTCGACCTCATCGTCGCGGCCGGCTTTGCCGACTCGAAGCGCGCCGCGACGCGGCTGGTCGCCGAAGGGGGCGTGCGCATCGACGGCACGCCCGTCACCGATCCCGCCGCGCGCTGGACCGCCCCGCGCCCGGCCGTCCTGCAGGTCGGCTCACGCAAATTCGTCCGCGTCATCCCGTAGAGGAACACACACCCGCCATGGCTGCCGTCACCTACACCTCCGCCGGAAACATCAACGGCCCGACGTTCACCTGCCCGCGCTGCAATCGCGTTTACGCGTATCCCGTCGACCACGGTGCGCCGGTGCGCTGCGAGTGCGGCTGGTGGTACACGAATCTCGGCCACGGAAAGATCATCGAGGAGTTCCGGCCGCGCATCGGCGGCGCGAAGACGAGCGGACCCGAAAAAGCCGCCGACTAGCTGTCGAGACTACGCGCCTCGTTTACGGGCCGCGGCCCAACGTGAGGCGGGGGTCTCGTAGTTGATGGCCGTGTGCCGGCGGTCCTCGTTGTAGTACCGGAGCCACGCCGGGAGGGCGTCTCGGCGCTCGTCGCTGGTGCGATAAGCGACCGCGTACGCCCACTCGCGCAGCATGGTCTGGATGAAGCGCTCCGCTTTGCCGTTCCAACGCGGCGTGTAGGGCGGCGTGAAAATGTGTCGCGCACCGATCGACCTCATCATTGACTCGAACGCGTTCGAGCTGAACACTTTGCCGTTGTCAGTCATGACTCGTTCGATTCGCACGCCGTCGACTACTAAATCTAGCTACTATGTGATCTGACAGTCGTACGATCTTGCGGTAGTGTCAGAGAGGTTGGGTTTCAGTCTAAGCGATCTGTTTCTCTTTCGCAAGGGAGACACTGTCGACGAATGTCTGCATCGGCGTCTTGCCGTAGCACCAGCGTCCTTGATGCGGACGCTGCGTGTTGTACTCCTCGGTCCACGCATCGAGGTCCCGCTGCAGTTGCTCGAGCGACGTGTAGATCGTCTTGCGAAACGCGATCCGATAAAACTCATCAAGCATCGTTTTGTGAAAACGCTCGACGATGCCGTTGGTCTGCGGATGGCGTGCCTTCGTTCGGGTGTGGTCGATGTCTTCGATCGCCAGGTAGAGCTCGTACGGATGTCCCTCACGCCCGCAAAACTCCGTGCCGCGGTCGGTCAGGATCCGTTGCAACGTAATCCCGTACTCTTCGTATAGCGGTAACACGCGATCGTTGAGCAGGTCGGCCGCAGTGATTGGTGTCTTGTCCAAATAGAGCTTCGCGACGCCCACCTTCGAGTAGGTGTCGATGAAGGTCTGCTGGTAGATGCGGCCGACGCCCTTCATCGTCCCAACGAAGAAGGTGTCCTGCGCGCCGCAGTAGCCGGGGCACTCACTCTCGAACTCGCCGTGCGCTTCTTTCTCGAGCTTGGCACGCTCCAGCGCCACGACTTGCGCCTCAGTCAGGACGAGCCCATCTTGGGCGCTCTTTGCTTCCAGCGCTTTGAGCCGTTTCTTCATCGTCTCAAGATCGTGTCGCAGCCACACCCCGCGAAGTCCCGCCGGCGACATACGCATCCCACGCTTGGCGAGCTCGTTCGCTGCGCGCACTCCCCATGTGTCAGGATGATGTGGTACCAGCTCCCTCGGAAAAGTTCTGTTAAGCTGGGGCTGTCAGGAGCATACCATGAACCCACCCTCAAACGGTTCGCCGCCGTCGATTGAGCGTCGGCTCTCGATTGTCGAGACGCCGGTTCAGCGGCCGACGCGACGTCGCTTCTCGGTCGCCGAAAAGGCGCGTATTGTGAACGATGCTGATGCCTGCGAGTCGGGTACGGTCGGTGCGTTCTTGCGCCGCGAAGGCATCTACTCTTCGCAGCTGTACGCATGGCGCAAGGAGCGCGATCGCGGCGATTACGATCCAAAGGAAATTAAGGCCCGAGCTCTCGATCGTAAGGAAGCCGAATCGCTCAAGAAAACGAACCACGAGCAAGACATTGAGATACGCAGGTTGCAACGCAAGATCGCGCGCTTGGAGCTTCTCGAAGACATCCGAAAAAAAGCAGCGGGGCTCTTGAACATCGAGTACAAGAGCCCCGAGTTCGACGACCTGGACGACTGATCGATGTTGCGCTCGAGCTGTGCGCAACGGCACCCGAACGCGCGACGTGCCTTGCGCTCGGCGTGAGCCGCTCGACGTTACGTCGGCGGCGCAAACCCGCAGGCGAGCGCGCGCTGCTCAAGACGATCGCGCGCCGCAACGCATTGAGCGAAGCCGAGCGCCGGTATGTCGCGGCGGTGTTGTGCTGCGAGCGATTTGCAGACCTTGCCGTGCCGCAAGTCTTCACGCGCCTGCTCGACGAGGGAACGTATCTGTGTTCGGTAAGCACGATGTATCGCATCCTACGAGCAAACGCGCAAGTCCGCGAACGGCGGCGTCTTGCGCGCCATCCCGCGCATGAGAAGCCACGCCTGGTTGCTAACGCGCCGCGACAAGTCTTGACGTGGGATATCACCAAGTTGCCGAGTTCCGTCAAGGGCGTGTACTTTTCGTTGCTCGTGATGATCGACATCTTCAGCCGATACGTCGTCGGCTGGACCATCGTGCGGCGTGCCAACGCCGAGATCGCGGCGGAATTCATTCGTGCGACGCTCCTGCGCGAAGGAATCGAGCCGCGACAAGCCGTCGTTCACAGCGATCGCGGAACCGAGATGACCGCGCAGCCAGTGTGTGATCTTCTCGACAAGATGGGCGTCGCGCGATCCTATAGCCGCCCGCGCGTGAGCGACGACAATCCGTTCATCGAATCGTCGTTCAAGACGCTGAAGTACCAGCCGACGTTTCCATCGGCGTTCGGATCGCTTGAGGACTCGTACGCGTTCTGCTCGCCGTACTTTATGTGGTACAACAACGAGCATCGCCATTCGGGAATTGCGATGTTGACGCCGGCGGCGGTACACTTCGATCAGGGCGAAGCCATCCTCGCCGCGCGTCACAAGACGATGATCGCTGCTTATGCGTTGCAGCCGCATCGCTTTGCCGCTGGCGCGCCAAAACTCGCAACAATTCCGAGCCAAGTCTGGATCAACGAGTCGAAGGCTGCCGACATCGCCGCATGACCAAGATGCTCACAAACTCCCGCAACCTGCTGGTATCAAATTACTTGACAAGTTCCGACTTGACCGTACGCAGGGAACTCGATCGCAAGATCGACAATCGCATCCTCGACTTCGGGAGCAATGCGGTTCTTGAGGTTCGGCTTTCGCTTGGTGATCTCGGCCAAGGCTAGATCGCCGCCCGTCTCGTAGAGGTCTTTGAAACGGTAGAAGCTATCACGGCTGTAACCCATCACGCGGCAGGCTTCAGTCACATTTCCGAGCTGCTTGCCGAGCTGGAGTAGGCCCACTTTCGCCTTGATGACTTTTCGGTCGCTGTTCATGGATGGCTCCTCAGGAGGATTCACCACCGGTATTCGACAACCGTCAGATCAAATCCTGACTTCTACACATAAAGAATCGCGAGCCGCCGCAAGAAGTCTGCGGCCGAGGTCGCGTCTTCCCGCGTGTATACGCGTGTTTCAGTCCGGCGGCTGGCATCGTCGACCGCGACAAAGATGACGTCGTAGCCGACGTGCCTGGAGCACTTCGTGCGATCGCCGTGGATGCGGTGCCCCACGCGCTCAAATCGTGCGATCTTCTTGATGTCAATGTGAACGAGCTCGCCGGGTCGGCGATACTCATAACGCTGCGTAAAGCGGGCCGGCTCGAGGTCGCGCAGACGCGCGATGTTGAGCCGCTTGAGTACCTTGATGACCGTCGAGCGCGCCATCGACAGTGCTTCGGCGATTTGCCAACCGAGTAGCCGGCGAGTGCGGCGAAGCCGGTCGATCTGCCGTTCAACCGCCTTTCGGACGCGCGTCGGAAAGCGAATTGCAACGGGTCGCCGATCGCGCAGACCAGACTCTCCGGCCTGCGCAAAGCGGGCAAGCCACTTGTACACCGTCGGCCGGCTGATCTTGAAGCGCCGAGCCACCGCGGCAACGGCCTCACCGGCCTGAACCAAAGCGACAATTTCCCGCCGGATAAGGGGCGTCGTGCGGGCCTGAGGGTGCATAATCACAGGGCTGACCTCCGGAGAAGTAGGCGTCGAACACCCACCTCTTCGGGGTCAGTCCCTGTCAACGATGCGCGTGGTCTCTACAGCTAGGGAGGGGCCGCGCAGCCCAGCCGTTCGTCGCGCTCGTCGAGTTCGATCGTGCAGCGCGACCACATGCCGGCGCCGACGTGCGCGGTCGTCTGCGTGCGATTGACGGTTGCCCGCGTCGCTCCGAGTGCGAGCGGGCCGATGCGCACCTGCGGGATCGTCACGATGAACGCGTCGTTGCCGCCCGCGACACCCTGCGCCTGAACGCGCACGGCGAGGGGCCATTGCGGGCCGCGGCGATAGTCGGCGTACCCGAGCGAGACGATCGCCGCGTCGCCGGTATCGAGGAGCGCGCGGACCGGCGCGCCGTCGAACGACGCGTCCACGAGCGGGACGTTGCCGTCGAAGCGCAGGGGGACGATCTCTCCGGCGGCGACGCGCTGCGGCGCGGTGATGCGCACCCGTCGCCGCGCGCGGTCGATCGCGACGTGCACGCGCGCGAGCAGATCGGCGCCGACGACGACGTCGAAGCGCTCCTGCGCGACCGCGGGGATCACGGCCAGCCGCAGGCGCTCGAACGCCGCCGCGCCGGCCGCCAGGCGCGGCGCGTCGACGAAACCGGTCACGAAGCGCGAGAACCCGGCGATCTCCAGTTCGCCGCGAGGTTCGAGGCCCAGCGCCTCGGCGAAGTTGAGCGTCAGCGCGCTCGGCGTCGCGCCGGAATCGAGCAGGCAGCGCGCGTCCCGTCCGCCGAGCGTGCACGGCACGATCGGGACGCGGTCGGAGAGGAGCGGGACGGTCCCCTCGCCGGCAAACGCCGCCGGGGCTCCGTCCGGCGGGTCGAGCGGTTCGGGGACGGTCTCGACGCGCGCGTAGGAGCCGGTCTGCAGGCCGCTTCGCTCGAGCGCGAAGGCGGCGCTCCCCGCATGCCCGGTGCGGCTGAACCGCTCCAGGACGGCCCCGCTCGCGTCGGTGACCGTGCGCAGGGCGCGGGTCGCGGGGTCGATGCTGACGACGAGCGGCGCGCCGTCGGCGGCGCGAACCCGCCAGGTCCCGCCCCCGGCCGGCTCGGCCGTGCCGCCGCCGGCTCGGAACGCCGGCTCCGCGAACGCCAGCGACGCGATCGCGGCGAGCGTGCGGCGCGCAGGCAGATCCGCGGTATCGACCGGAAGTGCGACGTCGTTCAGGCCGAACGCCCACAGCCGCCGGCCGTCGAACCACGAGCCGCTGCAGGCGTCCGCGATGCAGCGCCGTTCGAGCTGGAGCGGCCCGAACTGGTCGAGCGTGAGCCGCTGCCGGCGGCCCTCGAGCGTCGAGTCGGCGACCGCGCGCAGGTGCACCAGCGCCGGATGGCCGTTCGCCGCCGCGATCGCCGCGAGCGGGTCCGGCGGCGCCGCCGCCGCGATCGTCAGCGCGGCGGGAAGCGCGAGGACGCGCACCGCGAATCGCATCGAGGTGGAAATGCACCCCCTCGACGGCTACCTCCTCGACGGCACGCCGTCGAAGGCCGAGGCGATCGCTGCGGTCCTGCGCGTGCGCTCGGCCGACCCGCGCGCCCAGCCGTTCTATCGCGCGCTCGACCGGGTCGGCGTGCGCGCCGCGGACGATGCGCTGCTGGCCCTGCGGCTGGTGCTCGCCGGCAAAGTGCCGACCGACGAGGCGATCGTCGCGATGCGCGCGCTGCGCAAACGCGTGCACGACGGGGAACCGGGCGCCCGAGAGGTCTATCGCTCGGAGGTAGGGGCCTCGCCGGAATGACGCGGAACGGAAGGGGCTCCGCATGCGTTCTTCAAGAGCAATGCTCCGTTTCGCGTCCCTCGTCATCGCCGTGGGTCTCGTTGCGGTGCCTGCGGCCGCCTTTGCCGAAGGGAAGTCGCCGGCACCGGCTCCGAGCGCATCCGCCGCGGCCGATCCGGGTCCGCGCGACGGCGGCGTCCTCGAGGGCCGCGTGACGAACGTCGACTACGGCCGCGGCATCATCAGCATCGATTCCGCGCAGGGACGCGTCGACGTGAACACGATGCCAACCACCTCGGTGCAGGGGAGCGATCCCGGCTACCACACGATCACCGACGTCGCAAAGGGCTCGAAAGTGCAGATCTTCATCTCGAAGACGGCCGGCAAACTCGTCGCGCAGATCATCAGACTCATCAAGCACTAGCGTGCGCAGCGATCTCGCCGCCCTCGCGCGCGGCGTCATCGGCGTCGGTTTCACCGGAACCCGCGGCGCCGACGCGCCGCTCGAGGAGCTGCGCGCGTTCGCGCCGGGCGCGGTCATTTTGTTCGCGCGCAACGTCGGGATGCTTGACGACCTGCGCGATCTGGTCGCGTCCCTGCGGGCGCTTGCGGCGCCGGCGCCGCTCATCACGGTCGATCAGGAAGGCGGCCGCGTCGCGCGCCTGCGCGACGGTGTCGCGCCGCTGCCGTCGGCGATGGCCGTCGGTGCGAGCGGCGATCCCGCCCTCGCCGAGGGGCTCGGAACGCTGCTGGGGCGCGACCTCGCACGGCTTGGGATCAGCGTCGACTTCGCCCCGGTCGCCGATCTCGCGCTGCAGCCGGCGAGCCTGGTGATCGGGACGCGCGCGTACGGCGACGATCCGCAGCTGGTCGCCGCGTTCGCGGGCGCGTTCGCGCGCGGACTCGAACGCGGAGGCGTGGCCGCCGCGGTGAAGCATTTTCCCGGGCACGGCGCGACGGCGGACGACTCGCACGTCGGACTGCCGCGGATCGATGCCTCCAGCGCGACGCTGCGCGCACGGGACCTGGTGCCGTTCGCGCGGGCGATCGCCGCCCGCGACGCATCGATCGTGATGACCGCGCACGTCGTCGTCGATGCGTTCGACCGCGAGCGTCCCGCGACGCTCTCGCCGGCGATCCTGCGCGGCCTGCTGCGCGAGGAACTCGGTTTCAACGGCGTCGTCTCGACGGATTGCATGGAGATGGATGCGATCGCGAACGGCGTCGGGACGGTGCGGGGCGCGGTGCAGGCGCTGGCGGCGGGCGCCGACCTCGTCATGATCAGCCACCGCCTCGACCTTGCGCGCGCAGCCGTCGATGCGATCGCGGCAGCGGTGGAGGACGGTACGCTCCCGCGTGCGCGGCTCGAAGAGGCGCACGCACGCGTGCACGCGCTGCGGGCGCGGTTCGCGCACCTTACGCCGTTCGACGGCGAGCTCGATCCGGCGCTGCCGCTCGAGGCGGCGCAGCGCGCGGTGACCGCGGTGCGCGGGGACGTGCGCCTGCATGCGGGAAAGCCCGTCACGGTGATCTCGTTCGAGGGAAGCGCCGTCGACAACGCCGCAGCGTCGGGAACCGCCGCGCGCGCCGTCGAGGAACCGTCGCTGAGTTCGGCGCTGCGCCGGCGCCGCTGGAAGAGCGAGGTGATGCGCGTTCCGCTCGAACCCGACGCCGACGAACTCGACCTGCTGCTGGAGCACGTGCCGCGTTTGGGCGACCGTGAATTTGTCGTCGTGACGCGCAACGCGCACCTCCACGACGCGCAGCGTGCGGCCGTCGCGCGCATCCTCGCACTGGTGCCGGGCGCCCTGATCGTCTCGGCGCGCGGCCCCTTCGATGCGGCCTGCTGGCCGCAGGCGCGGCGCGTCGCGTGCCTGTACGGCGATCAGCCGCTCTCGTTCGAAGGCGGCGCCGACGTACTCTCGGGGCGCGTGGCCGCGACGGGCGCGCTTCCGGTCCGGCTCCCCGAGCAGGCCGCTGTTCGCTGAGGTCGACGCCGCGGCGCGCGCGGCGCTCGGCGTCCGCTACAGCGCCGCGGTCGTGCGGATCGAACACCGCGGGACGGTGCGCTTCGAGCGCGCGTACGGACGCACGCGCGACGACGGCCCGTCGCGCGACGTCGGCGTCGATACGCGGTTCGATCTGGCGTCGATCACCAAGGTCTTCATCGCGTCAATCGTCCTCGACGACGCGGCGCGCAGCGTCGTCGCGCTCGACGAGCCGCTGCGCGAACTCGTCCCCGAATGGGACGGCGCCGACCGTGCGCGCATCACCCTGCGCAAGATCCTCGCCCACGACGCCGGCTTCAAGAGCGGCGCCGACTACCGCACGCTGCTGGCGCGCGACGTCGAAACGTTCGCGCTGACCGAACCGCTCGCCGCACCGAGCGGCGAGCGCGTGATCTACAGCGATCTCGGTTTCATCGCGCTGGGCGTGATCCTCGCGCGCCGTCACCGCCGAGGCCTCGCGACGCTCGTCGCGGAACGCCTGCGCGGATGGGGTGCCGCCCGCACCGGGTACGTTCCCGACGCGGCCGAACGCGACGCGATCCCGGCGACCGAGTCCGACGCGTGGCGCGGCAGCGTGCAGGGGACGGTGCACGACGAAAAGGCGCATCTGCTCGGCGGGATCGCCGGTCACGCCGGCCTCTTCGGCACGGCGCGCGACGTCGCGCTACTCGGCGAATGGTTTCTCGGGCCGCTGCACGGCCGCCCGACGCCGCTGGCGCCGGCGTTCGCGCGCGACGCCGTGCTGGAAGCGGCGCACGATCCGATCCTGCGGCGCGGCCTGGGCTGGGCGCTCAAGACGAGCGACGAGAACTCGTGCGGTCCGCTGATGTCGGCGCAGACGTTCGGCCACACCGGATTCACGGGGACGTGCGTGTGGGCCGACCCTGTGCGCGATCTGAACGTCGTCTTCCTCACCAACGCCGTCCACCACGGGCGCACCGACATTCGCGCGCTGCGCGCTGCGGTGTGCGACGCCGCGGTGCGGGCGATCGACGCGGCGTGAGCGCGCGATGCTGATCGCCGGCGTCCTCTCCGGGACGTCGCTCGACGGAATCGACGTCGCGATCTGCGACGTGCGAGCGCGCGGCGCGGGAGTCGCCGTCGAGTGCCTGCGCTTCGCGACCGCGGCGTTCGACGAAGCACTGCGCGCGCGGATCCTGCGTGCATATCCGCCGGCCGCGGTGAGCGTCATCGAACTCTCCGCGCTGCACGCGCGCGTCGGCGAAGCGTTCGGCGACGCGGTGCGCGCCGCAGCCGCCGGGCTCGCGCTCGACGCGGTCGCCTCGCACGGTCTGACGATCGCGCACGACGGCGCGGAGCGCGAGACCTTGCAGATCGGCGATGCGTTCCGCATCCGCGAGCGCACCGGCTGCACGGTGCTGTACGACTTCCGCAGCGCGGACACTGCGGCCGGAGGCCACGGTGCGCCGCTCGTCCCGTTCGTCGACGCCCTGCTGTTCGGAGCGCATGCGCCGTGCGTCGCGCTCAACCTCGGCGGGATCGCGAACATGACGGTCCTGCCGCAGGCGATCGCGTTCGACACCGGTCCGGCGAATCTCCCGATCGACACGTACGTGCAGATGCGCGGCGACGGCTCGCGTCGCTACGACGTCGACGGCGAGCTCGCGCGCAACGGCGCCGTCGACGTCGCCCTGCTCACCCGCATGCTCGACGATCCGTACTTCCGGCGCCTGCCGCCGAAGACGGCCGGCCGCGAAGAGTACGGTGCAGCGTATGTCGCGCGCTGGCGCGAAGAACTCGACGCGCTTGGGTACGCCGACGCGGTCGCGACGCTGACCGCGCTGACGGTGCGCTCGATCGCCGATGCGTTCTGGACGATGGCGCCGCGCGTGCCGCTGCTGATCGTCAGCGGCGGCGGCGCGCGCAACCCGGCGCTCGTCGGCGGCCTGCGCACTCTGCTTCCGGGCGTCACCGTCGCGCTGAGCGACGCCTACGGCGTCGACGCCGACGCGAAGGAGGCGATCGCGTTCGCGGTCCTCGGCTTCACGCTGTTGCGGGGCCGGCCGGCCGGGATGCCGCAGGTGACGGGCGCGCGCGGACCGCGCCTGCTCGGCGCGATCGCGCCGCACGATCTGGAGGCGCTCCTGCGCCGGGTGACGGAAGCACCGTCTTCATGATCGCGATCGGAGTCGATGCGGGGGGAACCTCGACGGTGGCAGCGCTTTCGCGCGACGGCGACGCCGTCCGCGAGGCGCACCGCGGCGGCGCGAACGCAGCGGTGATGGGGATCGACGACGCGGCCGACGTCATCATCGGCGCGATCCGCGACGTCCTCGACGGCGCACACCCCGACGCGATCTACGTCGGCGCCGCCGGTGCCGCCCGGCCGCGCATCGCCGACGGGATCGCGGAAAACGTCCGCGCCGCGTTTCGGAAGGCGCGCGTCGCGGTCGGCGACGACACCGCGATCGCGCTGCGCGCAGCGATCCCGGCCGGCGACGGCGCGGTGCTGATCGCGGGGACCGGCTCGGTTGCGTACGCCGAATGCGGCGAGCGCGCGCAACGCGTCGGCGGTCTCGGCTATCTTGCGGGCGATGAAGGTTCCGCGTTCTGGATCGGATTGCAGGCGATCAAACTCTACGGCCGCGTCCTCGACGGTCGCGCCGCGCGCGACGAAACCTCCGAAGTCGCTGCGCGCGCGCTCGACGCCACCGACCGCACCGCCTATCTCGACGCGCTCTACGAAGCGCCGCTGCGGCCGTCGGCGATCGCCGCGCTCGCCCCGAGCATCATCGCGTTCGCGGGGAAGGGCAATCGCGCGTCGACGAAGATCGTGCAGCAGGCGGCGCAGGAGCTCGGCGACCTGACGAAAGCCGCGCTCAAAGCGGTGGACCTGCTCGACCGCTCGCCGCGGGTCGCGCTCGCCGGCGGCCTCTTCCGCGAGAACAGCCTGCTGACGTTTCTGCTCGAGACGCGCCTCAACGGCGACGTGCCGGGCCTGGCGATCGTGAAAGGCGGCGACGAGCCGGTGCGCGGCGCGCTGCGGCTCGCCGAACGCGCTGCGAGCGCCGCGAGCGCGTGAGCGGTCTGCCCTCGACCGAGGCGGTCGATCCGGCGACCGCGCAGATCGATCGTCTCGACGACGTCGCGCTCGCGCGCACGCTCGCCGAGGCGCATCGCGGCGCGGTCGACGCCGCCGTCGCGCAAGCGTACGCGATCGCGCGCGCGACGACGCTCGTCGTCGAGGCGATCGAATGCGGCGGCCGTGTCGCCGTGTTCGGCGCCGGCACCAGCGGACGGCTCGCGGTGCTCGACGCCTCCGAACTGCCGCCGACGTTCGGACTCGATCCGCAGGTGGTGGAGGGGATCATCGCCGGCGGCGACGCCGCGCTGCGGCGCGCTGTCGAGAACGCCGAAGACGATGCCGACGCCGGCGCGCGCGCGGCCGACGCGCTCGTTGCGCACGACGTCGCGATCGGAATCTCGGCGAGCGGCGGCGCGGCGTTCGTGCGCGCCGCGCTGCAGCGCGCGCGGGAACGCGGCGCGCGCACGATCGCGGTCGCGAACGCGCCGGGGAGCCCGCTGGCCGCGCTCGCCGACGTTGCGATCGTCGCCGACACCGGCGCGGAGCCGATCGCGGGTTCGACCCGGATGCGTGCCGGGACCGCTCAGAAGATCGTGCTGAACACGATCTCGACCGGTGCGATGATCCGGCTCGGAAAGACCTACCGCAACCGCATGGTCGACGTCGTCGCGACGAACGCGAAACTGCGCGCGCGCGCCGAGCGTTTGGTGCGCGAACTCGCCGGCGACGTCGATGCCTCCGCCCTGCTCGCCGCCGCCGGCGGCTCGGTGAAGACGGCCGTCGTCATGGCCCGCCGCGGCGTCGACGCCGCCGGCGCCGAACGACTGCTGCGCGATGCGCGCGGGCGGCTCGCACGCGTCATCGATCCAGCGTGACGATTGTCCCGCCGTGCGGCACGTAGCCGCGCGCGGCGAAGAATCCCTCGAGCGACGAATCGCCGGCGAACGATGCTTCGACCCGCGTGACGCCGAGCTGATCGAGCCGGCCGTGCAGCGTCGCGAGCAGAGCCGAGCCGATTCCGCGGCGCCGCCGGCCGGGAACGACCCACAGGTCGCGCACCTCGGCGACGAGACCTCCACGTTCGGTCGAAATGCCGAACGCGACGGAGACGCACGACGCGGGTATATCGTCCTCGTACGCCAGCCAGACGAAGCCGTAGTCGGGACGCTCGATGAACAGCGCCAGCGCGTCGCCCAGCGCGGCGTCGTCGGCGCGGAACGCGCGCATCAAGGCGAACGCGTCGTACCGCTCCGCGCTGGCCATCGTCCTGCATTCGATCACGAAAGTAACCTCACCACGATGCCTTTCGCTCCGCTCCTGCGTACGCTTCCCGTCCTCGCGCTGATCGCGGCTTCGACGGCCGTCGCGTCGGCGAACCTGACCGAGCGCCAAGGCTCCGCGGTCGCGGGCGGCAAGATCCGCGACTACCACGGGTACGTCCGCCACGTCTCGACCGAGAACATTCGCGTGCACTGCGTCGACGGCACGCCGGCCGACCTCTCGTTCCTGTACGCGCCGAATTTCGCGACCCTGCTCTCCGACGGGAAGAGCGTGCAGACCAAGGACCTCAAACCGAATACGCCGGTGCACGTCGAATTCACCCAGTCGCTGGGGATCCGCAAGGCGTACAAAATCTACGTCGCCGACCCGCACGGGCGCGGGCTCTACGGTTTCAAGAGTTAAAGCGCTGCCGTGACGAACGGCGACGCGATGCACTCGATCGCGGCGCTGTTCTCGGCGGTCCTGGCCCTCACGTTCGTCGTCGTCCCGCTGGACGACCGTCCGGTCACCGCGCAGCTTCCGAAACTGCTGGGCGCGATCGCCGGAGTGCAGGTGGTCGAGCCGCCCGTACCGCTGCTCGGACGCTATCTCACGCCCGGCGATCCCGACGCGATCCTGCGCTGGCTTCGCAGCGAGGCGCCGGCCGACGCGCGCGCCTACATCGTCTCGAACGACATGGCCGTCTACGGCGGGCTCGTCGCGTCGCGGATTCCCGGCGTCTCGCGCGCTCTCGCCTACACGCGCGTGAGCGATCTCGCGAGCGTGCGCGCGTCGCGCCCGGCGGCGTCGTTCGCCGTGTTCGGCACGGTCATGCGCCTCGCTCCGACCGGCGTGCCCGCGACCGGCGGCGCAAAGACGTTCCCGTTCGCGGGCGACGTGTGGCCGCTCGTGCAGACGTACGCGAACTTGCCGGATCCGCCGCAGACCGCCGAGCAGCAGGCGCTGGCGGTGCGCCTGCGCGCGCGGCTTGGGACGAATTTGGACGCCTATCTCGCCACGCGCGCCCGCAACCGCGACGTCGATCTGTTCGCGCTGCGCACGGAGGCGGAGGGCGGTTTCGACCGCGTCCTGCTCGGGCAGGACGATGCGGGGCCGGTCGGGCTGCACCTGCGCGATCTGGCGGCGCTGCGGCGTTTCAGCGCGGCGTGGCTGACGCCGGCGCGCGCGTCGATCGAGCCGGGCGCGGACGAGTTGGCGATGGTGCTCGAGGGTGCCGCGCTCGCGCGCGAAGCGCGCGTCGTGCCGCGAGTGCGCGTGATCTACTCGCGCGCCGACGGCGGGACGGTGAACGATCCGCTCGAGTTTGCGCCGATCGCGACGACGATCGACGACATCATCCGCAGCTGCGGGGCGCGTCAGGTCGCGGCGGACGCGGCGGCCGACGTCGACCTGTTCGTGCGCGTTCCGGCAACGAGCGACGCCGACGAGCAGACCTTCGTCGCGCGCATCGCGGGGGATGCGCCGCCGCGCCTGCGCGCGATCGCCGACCTCTCGTTCCTCACGCCGGACGACTACGTGCAGCAGCGCCGGCTGACCGGCGACCTGATCGACGCCGGCGTTGCAGGATCGATCGATGCGTTCGCGTCTTGGAACACCGTCGCCAACACCGTCGGCACGGCGCTCCCGGAAGCGATCGCCGTGATCGCAGGGCGCCGGCTGGGCACGTACGACGCGCGCGCGCACGCGACGTTCACGCTGATGCGCTACGTCGACGACGTCGCGTTCCACACCGTCGTGCGGCCGAAGATCAACGACGACCTGAGTGCCGGCGGAATCGATGACCACACCTATCTCGAAGGCGACGTCGCCCGCCGCACCGATGCCGAGAACCGCGCGCTGCTGTGGCCGGCCGGTCTCGATCTGCTGGCGCGCATCGCAGCGCAGTACCGCGATGCGGGCTTCACGATCACCTTGCCGTGGGACCGCACCTTCGAGACGAAACTCGACGTGCGGCTCGCGCCGAAGCGCTGAGTCTCAACCCTCGCGGGGCGGGCCGCCGCCCGGCGGCTGGCAGAGTTCGACGAGGACGCCGCCGGTCGACTTGGGGTGCAGAAACGCGATCGTATTGCCGTGCGCGCCGCGGCGCGGCTCTTCGTCGATCAGGCGGATCCCGGCGGCCTTCAGACGCGCGAGTTCGGCGCGGATGTCGGCGACGCGGTAGGCGGTGTGATGCAGTTTCGTCTGCGCGTCGCCGCGGTAGCGGGCGATCGGGGACTCCTCGTCGAGCGGGCGCAGGAGTTCGATGACCGCGTTGCCGGTCCGCACGCCGACGGCTTCGATCCCCTGATCGGCGACGATCTCGCGGTAGACGAACGAGAAGCCGAGGGTCTGCGTGTACAGCGCGATCGCCGCGTCCAGGTCTTTGACGACGATCGCGACATGATCGATCGGCGCGTCGATCATGCGATGCGTTCGCGGGCGACGTGCGTGCCGAACACGTCGCGCAGGACGTTGCAGATCTCGCCGAGCGTCGCTCCGGCGTCGACCGCCTCGATGAAGCGCGGCATCAGGTTCTCGGTCCCTTCGGCGGCGGCGCGCACGGCGTCGAGCGCCGCGCTTGCGCGCGCCGCGTCGCGCGCTTCGCGAAACGCGCGCGTCCGCGCGACCTGATCGCGCTCGATCGACGGGTCGATCCGCTGGATCGGCATCGAGACGACGTCGCTCGCGTCCCCGAAGCGGTTCACCGCGACGACGACCTGTTCGCCGCGCTCGATCTGCTGCTGGGCGCGGTAGGCGGATTCGCCGATCTGATCCTGCATCCAGCCGCTCTCTACCGCCGCGACCGCGCCGCCCATCGCGTCGACCTCCGCGATCAGCTCGCGCGCGCGCGCCGTCAGCTCCTCGGTGAGCGACTCGACGTAATACGAGCCCGCCAGCGGGTCGACGACGTCGGTGACGCCGCTCTCGAACGCGATGATCTGCTGCGTGCGCAGCGCGACGCGCGCCGACTCCGCGGTCGGAAGCCCGAGCGCTTCGTCCTGTCCGTTGGTGTGCAGCGACTGCGTCCCGCCGAGGACGGCCGCGAGCGCCTGCAGGGCGACCCGGACGACGTTGTTCTGCGGTTCCTGCGCGGTGAGCGTCGAGCCGCCGGTTTGGGTGTGAAAGCGCAGCATCTGCGACTTCGGATCGGTCGAGCCGAACTCGTCGCGCACGATCTGGGCCCAGAGCGTGCGGGCGGCACGGAACTTCGCGATCTCTTCGAAGAAATCGTTGTGCGCGTTCCAGAAGAAGGAGATGCGCGGTGCGACCGTGTCGACGGAAAGCCCGGTGCGCTTCGCGGCGCGCAGGTACGCTTTCGCGTTGGCGAGCGTGAACGCGATCTCTTGGAGCGCGGTCGAGCCCGCTTCGCGGATGTGATAGCCGGAGATCGAGATCGTGTTCCAGTTCGGGACGTGTTCCGCGCAGTACGCCATCACGTCGGTCACCAGCCGCATCGACGGCTCGGGCGGATAGATGTAGGTGCCGCGCGCGACGTACTCCTTGAGCACGTCGTTCTGAATCGTCCCGCCGAGCTTCTCGAACGGGACCCCGCGCCGGCGCGCGACGGCGAGGACGAACGCGAGCAGGATCGACGCGGGCGCATTGATCGTCATCGAGACGGTGACCGCGTCGAGCGGGATACCGTCGAAAAGCGTCTCGACGTCGGCAATCGTGTCGATCGCCACGCCGACCTTCCCGACCTCGCCGCGCGCCGCGACGGCGTCGGAATCATGGCCGAGCTGGGTCGGCAGATCGAACGCGACCGACAGGCCGGTGACCCCGTTTGCCAGGAGGTAGCGGTAACGCTCGTTCGACTCCGCCGCGGTAGCGAACCCGGCATACTGACGCATCGTCCAGTGCCGTCCGCGGTACATGTCGCGCCGGATCCCGCGCGTATACGGGAACGTCCCGGGGAGCGCGCGGCGGATCGGCGGGGCGGTTTCCTCGTAGACGGGCTTCAGCGGGATTCCGCTGGCGTTGATCTCGCGCGCACTCACAGCCGTCCAGCCTTCGTTGGCGCGCGTGCCTCTTCTTTCGGACCCTCCCCTCCGCCGCGCGCGCCGGCGTAAGCCGCCTTACGGCGCATCTTTTCGCGTTTGCGTACCGTTGTGTTCACGATGAACCGCCGCTCGATGCTCCTCGGCCTTGCCGCCGTCCCCGCGACCTTCCCGCTCGCTGCGCGCGCCGCGTCCGGGACGGTGACGCACACCGACGCGGAGTGGCGCAGACTGCTCCCGCCCGAAGCCTACCAGGTGCTGCGGCACGAGGGGACGGAGCATGCGTTCTCGAGCCCGCTCGACGAAGAGCGCCGCGCCGGACTCTACTCGTGCCTGGGCTGCGACCTGCCGCTCTTTTCCTCGAAGACGAAGTTCGACAGCGGAACGGGCTGGCCGAGTTTCTGGGCGCCCCTGCCGAACGCTGTCGCGACGAAGTCCGACTACGTCATCGTGGTCGAACGCATCGAAGTGCACTGCCGGCGCTGCGCCGGGCATCTCGGCCACGTTTTCGATGACGGGCCGCAGCCGACCGGAAAGCGGTACTGCATGAACGGCGTCGCGCTGCGCTTCACCCCGGGGCGCACGACGGCGTAGATGCTCGACGACGCGGAACTCGCCCGCCGCTCCATTCGGGGCTTCGGCGAGATGGTCGCGGCCCTCGGATGCTGCGCCGGCGGCGCGCAGACGGAAATCCGCCGTCGCGATGCGCTCGGCGCGCGCATCGACGCCGCCGAGAATCCGTGGTTCGATGCGGCGATCGTACCGGCCGGAGCGACGCCGCCCGCCGACGACGCGCTGCTGCCGCATTGTCTGTGGACGATCGCCGCGCACGTAACGGGACGCGTCGAAGATCCGCGGATCGCGACCCCGTGCATGGGGGTCGCGCTCGACGCTGCGGCATTTGACGGCGAGGATGCGCCGGACGTCGAGGAGCCGTCGCTCGCCGTCGTCGGCGACGTCAACGACCGCGCCTACGGCGCCGTCGGCGCGTTTGCCCCGTTGGTGCGACGGCGATCGCGTCCGCGCGAACGGGCTGCGGGACAGAGAGACGTTCGTCTGCGTCGCGCTGACGATCGCGGTTGACGACGACCTGGGCATCCATTACGTCGCGACCGAGGCCGCGCATCGCCGGCGCGGCTTGGCGAGCCGGCTCCTTCGCGCGATCCTCGCGAACGCACGCGCGGCCGGGATGCGCAGCGCGATTCTGCAGGCCAGCGCCGACGGCCTCGCGGTGTACGAACGGCTCGGGTTCCGCCGCGTCGCGACGCTGCGCGGATATCTGCGCCCGAACGCGGCCTGACGCGCTACGCCGGCCGCACGGCCCGCCGCGCGCCCGCTACGTAGAGCGCGACCAGGATCGCCTGGAACGGCATCGGCGCGATCGTCTGCAGCGACGCCGGCGCGTTGCCGAGCGCGATCTGCACGGCGGGGATGGCGACGCCGAGCGTCTGATCGAGCGCGCACAGCCACAGCAGCGGCTGCCAGCGCGGCGTGTCGCGCAGGATCAGCGCGTAGATGCATGCGGCGACGATCAGCTCGCCGCCGAGGAACGCGGTGACCGCCGGATCTTTGACCGGAACCCCGAGCAGCGGCGCGATCAGCGGCTGCGCGAAGATGCACAGCAGGCCGACCGCGCCGTCGATGATGATCCCGGCGACGAGCGCGACGCGCAGCGCGACAGCGAACACGGCTAGGCGATCGTCAGCAGCGGCGTGCGGGCTTCGACGGTCGTGCCGGCCGCGACGTGCACCGCTTCGACGGTCCCGCTCTTGTGGGCGCGGATCTCGTTCATCATCTTCATCGCCTCGATCACCGCGACGACGTCGCCCTCGCTGACGCTCGCGCCCGGCGCCGCGGGGATCTCGACGACGACGCCGTGCATCGGCGCGATCACGTCGTTGCCGGCCGCGGCGGCACCCGGTTTGCGTCCGCCGCCGCCCTTTTTCGGTACGGGCTTTGCCGCTGCCGGCGCGAGCGCCGCGCCGGCGAGCGGCAGATCGACGAACCGTACGCGGAAGAGTTTGCCGTTGACCTCGACCCGCAGCGTTTCGCCGTCGGCCGACGACTCGGAACAGCCGGCGGGTTCTGCGCGCGCGCCGTTGGACGCAGCGGGGACCAGGCTCGCCGCGAACGGCTCGAGCGTCGCCGTGCCGTACGACGCATCGCGCACCGGCGCGAAGTCGCACAGCGCGCGCAGCAGCGGCAAGGTCGTCGGGACGCCCTCGATCACGTACTCGTCGATCGCGCGCGCCAAGCGCGCCAGCGTCTCCTCGCGCGTGCGGCCGCGCACGATCAGCTTCGCGATCATCGAGTCGTAGTCGGGCGTGATCGTGAAGCCGGGGAACGCCGCCGAGTCGACGCGCACGCCGAAGCCGCCGGGCTCTTTGTAGCGCGCGACCGTGCCGGGCGCCGGCCGGAAGCCCTGCGCGGGATCTTCGGCGTTGACGCGGACCTCGATCGCATGGCCGCGGAACGTGATGTCGGCCTGCGCGACGGAGAGCGGCCGCCCGGCCGCGACGAGGATCTGCTCGCGCACCAGATCGATCCCCGAGATCTCTTCGGAGACGGTGTGCTCGACTTGGATGCGCGTGTTCATCTCCAGGAAGTAGAACGCGTCGCCGCTCACCAGACACTCGATCGTGCCGGCCGAGTCGTAGCGGATCGCGCGCGCGGCCTGGACCCCCGCGGCGCGCAACCCTTCGCGGACGTTCTCCGGGATGAGCGCGGGCGCTTCTTCCCAGAGCTTCTGATGACGGCGCTGCAGCGAGCAGTCGCGTTCGCCGACGTGCATGACGTTGCCGTGCTTGTCGGCAAGGACTTGCAGCTCGATGTGCTTCGGGTTTTCGAGATACCGCTCGACGTAGATCGTCGGGTTGCCGAAGTATGCGGTCGCCTCGCGCTGCGCGGTGGAGAACGCCGCGGCGAGTTCGTCGACGCTGCGCGCGACCTTCAGCCCTTTTCCGCCGCCGCCGCCCGACGCTTTGAGCGCCAGCGGCAGACCGTACTTCTCGGCGGCGACGCGCGCCGCGTCGGCGTCGCCGATCGCGTCGGTCCCGCCCGGTACGACCGGAACCCCGGCCGCGACCATCGCTTGGCGCGCGCGGATCTTGTCGCCCATCGCATCGATCGCTTCGGGATGCGGGCCGATCCACGTGATCCCCGTGTCGATCACCCGGCGCGCGAACGGTGCGTTCTCGGCGAAGAAGCCGTAGCCGGGATGGATCGCGTCGACGCCCGCGCGCTGCGCGACCTCGAGGAGCCGGTCGGCATTGAGATACGACTGCGACGGCGCCGCCGGCCCGAGGAGAAACGCTTCGTCGGCGTAGCGCACGTGCAGCGCGTCGCGGTCGGCGTCGGAGTAGACCGCGACTGTCGCGCAGCCGAGTTCCTTCGCGCTGCGCATCACGCGGATCGCGATCTCGCCGCGGTTCGCGACGAGGATCTTGCGAAACGGGGCGCCGCTCACGGGCGGCGCCCCGCCGCGCGCCAGCGCGACGACACGGAGCCGTACGCGCGCGAGCCGGCCGCGTCCTGATCGCCGAGCCGCGCGGCGAGCCCCCAGCGCGAGGCCGGCGGCGCGGCCGCCGCAGGCGCGTGCGCGCGCTGGATCGCGACGAAGGCGGCGGCGATTGCCGCAAGCATCTCGCCGTCGGGCCCGGCGGTACGTTCCCGGTCCATCACGCCTGCGCGGTGTCGGGGTACATCCCCATGGCGTGATAGCCGGCGTCGATGAAGTGCACGTCGGCGGTGACTTGGGTCGAGAGATCGGAGGCCAGGTAGACGGCGCAGTTGCCGACGTCCTCCGCGCTGACGTTACGCTTGAGCGGCGAGGCGGCCGCGACTTTCGCCGGCATCGACGAGAAGCCGGCGACCTGGCGCGACGAGGCCGTTTTGATCGGTCCGGCAGAGATCGCATTGACGCGGATTCCACGCTCGCCCAGATCGAACGCCAGGTACCGCACGATCGACTCGAGCGCGGCTTTCGCGATCCCCGCGATATTGTAATTCGGCACGATCTGCGTTGCGCCGAGGTACGTCAGCGCCATCACCGAGGCGTTGTCGTTGAGGTTGCGTTCGAGCGCGTTGACCAGCGCGATCAGGGAGTACGCGCTGATATCCATCGCGGTCGCGAAGCCGTCGCGCGAGGTCGTGTAGACCTTCCCGGAGAGGTCCTCTTTCTTGACGAACGCGATCGAGTGGACGAGCCCGTCGATCGGGCCCGCCGCGGCGGCGAGCGCGCGCAGCGACTCCTCGCTGGTGACGTCGCACGGATGGACCGCGGCGCCGCCGAACTCGCGGGCGTGCTCGCGGACCGCGTCCTCGACGCGCTCTCCCTGGTAGGTCAGGATCAGGCGCGCGCCGTGCGCGTGGAGCTGCTTTGCGATCCCGGCGGCGATCGACCAGCGGTTCGCGACGCCGGTCACCAGCAGGGTCTTTCCGTCGAGCAATGCCACGGAGAATCGGGATGGGCCGCGTAGGTCCGACAACCCTTCTCGCCCGATTCGGATTGGGCCGAACGCGCCTAGCACGGCGTGCGGCGGCGTGCTATCCTGGGCCCGAGCGTCACACGGCTCTCAGTGTGAGAAGGACAGGAACATGACAACGTTGTTACGGGCGGCTTTAGCCGCCGGTGCCTTTGGCGCGTTGCTCTTCCCCGCCGCGAGCGTCGCCGAGATGGACATGTCGGCGCCGGTTCCGTGGAACACCACCGGCGCGACGCCGTACGTGCAGCGCGACGCGCAGCAGAAACCGCTCGTCGTCGGGCTCACCATCCCGGCCAAGACGATCGCGGCGCTCCCGCGATGCGTTCCGAAGCCGTCTACCCGGTCGATCACGCCGGGCTCATCCAGACCGTCAACCTGCAGTGGCATCCGCGCGGACACGAGCCCGAGCACGTCTACGATATCCCGGATCGTGTCCCCAGCCGTGGTGTACGAGCGGTGGCTCGGCGAGGGTAGCGCTCAGCCGTTAATCACGGCGGAGAGCTTGGCGGGCTGATTATCGCTGACGGCACTGAGTCCTTCGAGTTGCATGTAGCGCCGCTGCAGTTGCCATTCGTCGTTCTGTTCCAGTAGGAGCGCACCGACGAGGCGTACGATGGCAGCATCGTTCGGGAAGATACCGACGACATCGGTGCGCCGCTTGATCTCCGCGTTGACCCGTTCGAGCGGATTGGTTGAGGCGATCTGCTTGCGGTGCGCCTTGGGAAAGTCCATGTACGCGAGCACGTCGTTCTCGGCGTCGTCCATCATCGCCGCGAGCTTCGGGAACTTCTGCCGAAGCTGCTCGGAGACGATACGCCATTGCTCGTGCGCAGCTTCCGCTGTCTCTTGCGCGAATACCGTGTTGATCAACGCGAGGACCATCTGCCGTTGCCCTTTACCCGCATGTGCGAGCGCGTTTCGCATAAAATGCACGCGGCAGCGCTGCCACGTTGCTTTGAATACTTTCGCGATGGCCGCTTTCAGGCCGACATGCGAGTCGGAAATGACGAGCTTGACACCGCGCAATCCGCGGCGGCTCAAGCTGCGAAGAAAGTCGATCCAGAACGGCTCTGCTTCGCTCGGACCAACCGCGAGGCCCAACAATTCCCGTGTCCCATCGGTGTTTACGCCGACGGCCAGTATCACGGCGACCGAGACGATGCGTCCGCCGGAGCGCGTCTTCACGTACGTCGCGTCGATCCAAAGATAGGGCCAGTCGCCTTCGATCGGCCGGGTAAGAAATGCGTTCACGCGTTCGTCGATCTCTTCGCACAGCCGTGAGACCTGACTCTTGGAGATGCCTGTCATCCCCATCGCCTTGACGAGCTCGTCGACCGAGCGCGTGGAGATGCCCTGGATGTAGGCCTCTTGGATGACGGCGGTGAGCGCCTTCTCCGCCGTGCGGCGCGGCTCGAGGAACGCGGGGAAGTAGCTACCTTTGCGCAACTTGGGGATGCGCAGTCCGATCGTGCCGGAACGCGTCTCCCATTGGCGCTCGCGGAAGCCGTTGCGGGCGTTCTGTCGGCCGGGGCCGCGCTCGCCGTAGGGCAAGCCGCAGAGTTCCTCAACATCGATCTCCATGATCCGCTGCCCGGCGTACTGGAGCATCTCGCGAACGAAGTCGACGTCGCCGCCCTTTTCGACGAGCTCGGAAAGTGCGATACTGGGTTTGGCCATCGTGGATCCCTTTCGGTCGGTTATTTGTTGCAAAAACAACCTTCGCCGAAAGCCACGATGGCCGCTCTCTATGCTACAAGGGCGACCCTCTCATACACCACGGGCCGGGACACGATCGATCGCGCAGAACGGGGGCGATCAACGCTCGCATCGCGCGTAATGGATGATCTTTCGGAATCCGATCCTCATCCGCAACATAACTCCACATGCCGCGCTGCACTTTCTCTCGCGTTCGCATGTCTCATTGCATCAAACGCTTACCCGACAAGGAAGGGAAGCGCGACTTTTTCAGCACCCTATTAGAGCGGGATGTTGCCGTGCTTGCGCTTCGGGCGCTCGACGCGTTTGTCGGCGAGCGCGTCGAGCGCACGGGAGACGGCGCGGCGCGTCTCGTTCGCGTTGATCACGTCGTCGACGTAGCCGCGCTGTGCCGCGATGAACGGGTTGGCGAAATGGTCGGTGTACTCGGCCGCGAGTTCCGCTGCGCGCGCCTCGGGATCGGGTGCCTCGGCGATCTCGCGCCGGTTGAGGATCTTCACGGCGCCGGCTGAACCCATCACCGCGATCTCCGCGGTCGGCCACGCGAAGTTGAAATCGGCGCGGATGTGCTTGGACGACATGACGTCGTACGCGCCGCCGTAGGCTTTGCGGGTGATGACGGTGATCTTCGGGACCGTCGCCTCGGCGAAGGCGTAGAGCAGCTTGGCGCCGTGCTTGATGATCCCGCCCCACTCCTGGCTCGTCCCCGGTAAGAATCCCGGAACGTCGACGAAGGTCAGCAGCGGGACGTTGAACGCATCGCAGAAGCGCACGAAGCGCGCGGCCTTGATCGAAGCGTTGATGTCGAGGACGCCGGCGAGCACTTTCGGCTGGTTGGCGACGATCCCGACGCTGCGTCCGCCGATGCGTCCGAAGCCGGTCACGACGTTCTGCGCCCACAGCGGAAGGATCTCGAAGAAGTCGGCGTCGTCGAGCGTCGGGACGATCGCGTCGAGGATGTCGTAGGGCTTGTTCGGCGCGTCCGGGATCAGCTCGTTGAGTTCTTCGGCGACGCGCAGCGGATCGTCGGCGGTCGCGACGAGCGGGGGATCGTCGAGGTTGTTCGACGGGATGAACGAGAGCAGCCGCCGGCAGTGCTCGTTCATCTCGTCCTCGTCGGTGGCGGTGAGGTGCGCGACCCCGCTCTTCGTCGCGTGCGTGAGCGCGCCGCCGAGCTCGTCGAACGAGACGTCTTCACCGGTGACGGCCTTGGTGACGTCGGGGCCGGTGATGAACATCTGCGAGATCCCCTCCACCATGACGGTGAAGTCGGTGATCGCCGGCGAGTACACCGCGCCGCCGGCGCACGGTCCCGCGATCAGGCTGATCTGCGGGATGACGCCCGACGCCTGCACGTTGCGCCAGAAGATCTCGGCATAGCCGCCCAGGCTCACGACGCCTTCCTGGATGCGCGCGCCGCCGGAGTCGTTGATCCCGATCATCGGCGAACCGGTGCGCACGGCCAGGTCCATCGTCTTGCAGATCTTCTCGGCCATCACTTCGCCGAGCGAGCCGCCCAGCACCGTGAAGTCTTGCGAGAAGAGGAAGACCCGCCGCCCGTCGATCGTCGCGTGCCCCGTGACGACGCCGTCGCCGAGAAACTCGCGTTCGCCCAAGCCGAACGCCGTCGTCCGATGGACCGCGAAGCGATCGAGTTCGACGAACGATCCGGGATCGACGAGCGCGTCGACCCGCTCTCGCGCCGTGCGCTTGCCGCGCGCGCGCTGGCGTTCGTTCGCGTCCTCGCCGGCGGGTGCGAGCGACGCGTCGCGCATGCGCTCGAGGCGGCCGTAGGCGTGCTCGTGGGGCGACTCGGTGGCGGACATCGCCGGGGCCCTTCGCCGTCGGAAACCCCGGCGCCTTAGCGCGCAGCTACCAGATTCCCAGCGCCAGCTTGACGTCGTCGCTCGCCATCGTCTTCGGATCCCACGGCGGGTTGAACGTGATCTCGACGTTCGCCGACTTCACGCCGTCGATCGACTCGACTTTGCTCTGCACGGCCTGCTTGAACATGGGGCCGACGGGACACATCGGCGACGTCAGCGTCATCGTCACGGTGACCTCTTGTCCGTGCGGTCCCTCGCAGGCGACGTCGTAGACGAGCCCTAGGTCGAGGATGCCCATGTTGAGTTCGGGGTCTTCGACCTCTTTGAGGGCTTCGCGAACGCGCTCTGCGGTAATCATAACGGAACCTCCGTTCGCCCATGACTCGCCGGCACCCCGGGCGGGATGCGGCGCAGGTCGGGGACGCGACGGCCGAAGGCGAGCAGGGAGAGCCTGATCGCCGGTGCCATCAGAACGAGCACGATCGCGCTCGGCGGAATCGTCCCCCACAGAAGATTGACGGGGACGAGGATGACCACTGCCAGAGCGATGACGAGCAGAGCCGACACGGTGGTAATGGTGACGAGACGTCTCCAGAGCATCCTCCGTTCGGCGTTACCGGTGTGCTCGTAGCCGCGCATGAAATTGCGCCACGCGACGATCGTGGCCGGAACCGACGTCCCCGTGAAGCAGGCGACGTATACGCCGATTCCCGTGCGCGCCCACTCCGGATGGTTCGACGAGGCGAAGTGGACGTTCGCATAGAGCGCGAGCGGGACGACGGTCGTGCAGGCGAGATAGAGAAACGCCAGGACGACGTCGGGCCGGGTCGGCTTGAACGCCCCGCTCATCATGCGATGGTAGTTGAACCAGAGCGCGGCCAGCGCGGCGAACGTCCCGAAGTAGATGACGTAGCGCACCGGGTGCGTCAGATCCGCCGGAGTGTTGGGGAGGGTGAGCTGCAGCGCAAGCTGAGACATCGAGAAGCCGATCACGATATCGCCGAACGATTCGAGCCAGCCGACGAGATGACGTTCGCCGTCCGGCAGGTTCGCGCGGTAGCTCATCGATTACACCGCGAGGTAGCGGTGCATCATCGCCTCGTCGGCCTTGAGTTCGGCGATCGAGCCCTGGCCGACGACGCGGCCGTTGGAGAGGACGTAGCCGCGGTCGGAGAGGCTCATCGCGACGTGCGCGTTCTGCTCGACGAGCAGAATTGTGTTGCCCTCGCTGCGGATTGCGCGCACCACCTCTTCGACGTTGCGCGCGATCAGCGGTGCGAGCCCTTCCATCGGCTCGTCGAGCAGGATGATGTCGGGGTTGGCGACGAGCGCGCGGGCGATCGCCAGCATCTGCTGTTCGCCTCCGGAGAGTTTCGCCGGCTTGTCCTTGCGCTCGCCGAGCACCGCGAAGTACTCGTAAATCCGCTTCTCCGTCCACGCGCCTTTGCGCCCCGCGAGTGCCGCGAGGCGTAGATTCTCGCCGACCGTCAGGTTCGGAAAGATGCGCCGGTCTTCGGGGACGAACGCGATCCCTAGCTGGGCCAGCGCGAACGGCGTTTTGTTGGTGATCTCCTTGCCTTTGAAGAGCACCTGGCCGGTCTTCGCGTTGACCAAACCCATGATCGTCTTGCACGTCGTCGAACGCCCCGAGCCGTTGCGCCCGAGCAGCGCGACGACTTCGCCCGCATCGACCTGTAGCGAGACGTTCTGCAGAACGTGGCTCTTGTCGTAGTACGCGTTGACGTTGCGAAGTTCGAGCAGCATGTTAAAGGCGCTCCGCCCCGGGCTGCGCGCCCCCCGCGCTTTGCGCGGGGCCCCCGGTCCGAGCTGGCAACACCATCCTGGTCATGCCACGATGTTTCGTCGCTCGCTCCATCGCCATTACACAAGTTCTCCGAGGTAGGCGCGCTGCACCGCTTCGTTGCCGCGAATCTCCGCCGGCGTTCCGGTCGCGAGAATCTGGCCCGTCTGCAGAACGGTGATCGTCGTCGAGATCGACATGACGACATCGATGTCGTGCTCGACGAGCAGGATCGTGCGGCCGGGCGAGATGCGCTGGATCAGATCGACCGTCTCGTGCGTCTCGGTCGGCGACATCCCGGCGAGCGGCTCGTCGAGCAGCAGCATCGGCGGATCGCTTGCGATCACGAGACCGATCTCGAGCCGGCGCTGGTCGCCGTGCGAGAGGTTCTCGGCGCGCGCGTCGCGCGCGTCCCACAAGCCGACGTCGTGCAGCACACGCTCCGTCGTCTCGTTGACCTGGTCCATCCGCGAGCCGGGGAAGAAGAAGTTCGCTTTGCCGTCGTGGACCGCTTGGGCGGCGAGCCGGACGTTCTCGCCGACCGTCAGATGCCCGAAGATGTTCGTGATCTGAAACGAGCGCGCGATCCCCAGCCGCGCGCGCTGATACGCGTGCAGCGCGGTGATGTCGCGGTCGCGGAAAAAGATCCGTCCCTCGCTCGGCGGCAGCAGTCCGCTCAAGAGGTTGAAGAACGTCGTCTTGCCGGCGCCGTTGGGGCCGATGATCGTGCGCACCCCGCCCTCGGGGATCTCGATCGAGACGTTGTTGACGGCGGTGAAGCCGGAGAATCGCCGGGTGAGGCCGTCGGTCTTGAAGACGTACGACATCAGGGCGCCGCCGTCTCGGTCGCGGCCGGCTCGTCGAGCGCGGGTAGTTCTTCCTGCATCTCGAGCTCGACGCGCGCCTGACGCGAGAAGTAGCGGCGGAACGTCGTCCCCGCGCCGTAGTGCCGGATGTCGTCGAGGAAGCCCATGATCCCGCGGGGGCCGACCAGCACCACGATCACGAACACGATCCCGATCCAGGCTTCCCAATACTTGGTGAGCTGCGAGACGTTGTTCTGAATCTCGTAATAGATCGAGGCGCCGAGGATCGGCCCGAGGAACGTCTGCACGCCGCCGAGCATCGACATCATCACGACGTTGCCCGAGTACTCGACCGAGCCGGCATCGGGGTTGATCGCCTGCTGAAAGTACGTCCACAGCCAGCCGGCGACGGCCGGGAAGAGCGCCGAGAGCACGAACGCGTTGACCCGGTACTTGTCGACGTCGTAACCGAGGAAGCGCGCGCGCTGCTTGTTCTCGCGGATCGCGTGGAGCACGCTTCCGAACGGCGAGCGCAGGATGAAGTGCAGGAGGCAGAGCGCGAGGAACGCGCAGATCGCGCAGAACCAATAGAAATGATCGGAGCTCGAAAGCCAGGCGTTGCCGAACACCGAGGGGCGCGTGATGTTCTGCAGGCCGTCCTCGCCGCCGGTGAGCTCGCTCCAATGGAAGGTGACGAAGTAGATCACCTGCGCGAACGCCAGCGTGATCATCGAGAAGTAGATGCCGCTCGACCGCGGCACCACGACCCGTGCCAGGACCCACGCCCACAGCAACGCGACGGCGAGCGAAAGCACGAGCGCGACGAACAGGTTGTCGCCCTTGCCGTGCGAGACCGCTGTGCCGAACACCGTGACGTTGAAGCCGGCGGTGTAGAGCGCCGTCGTGTAGGCACCCAGCGTGAAGAACATCGCGTGCCCGAACGAGAGCTCGCCGACGTGCCCGAACAGCAGGTTGAAACCGCTGGCGAACAGCGCGAAGATCACCATCGTCGTCGCGATCCCGACGAATCCGGACCAGTTGCCTTTGAACGGGTTCGCTCCGGCGACGAACGGCAGCGCGACGAACAGGATCGCGGTCCACAGCAGCGGATGCGTCAGCAGCGCCGCCGCACCGTTCGCAGGACGGGCGCCCAGCGCCGGCTTTACGTCACGCTGAGCCTGTCGAAGGGCGCCCGAATCGTGCTGTCCGCTCATTCGAAGAGACCCTCGACGCCGAAGATCCCGCGCGGCCGCACCAGCAGAATGATCCCCATGATGATGTAGCCGGTCATCTCGACCGCCGGCGGCCAGATCAGCGCCATCAAGCTGGTGAGGATGCCGATCAGCAAGCCGCCGACGATCGCGCCCCAGAAGGAGCCGATCCCTCCGACGATGACGATCACGAAGGTGAGCACGATCCACTGCGAGGCGAGATTCGGCTGGATCGAGTAGATCGGCGCCGCGAGCGCGCCGGCCAGGCCGGCGAGCAGCGAGCCCATCCCGAAGACGAGCGTGAACATCAGCGGCATGTTGATGCCCAGGATCTTCACCATCTCGGCGTCACGCGTCCCGGCGCGGATGATGATCCCGATGTTGGTCTTGTTGAGCAGCAGCCACACTCCGGCCAGGATCACGACCGTCAGCAGCACCAGGAAGACGTCTTTGTAGAACGGGAACTGCAGGCCGCCGAGGTCGATCGACTGCGGGATGTACGACGGCGTGTCGACGCGCACCGCGTCGTCGCCCCACACCTTGCGAACGACCTGCGCGAAGATCAGCGCCGTTCCGAACGTCAGCAGCAGCGTATATTCCGGTATCCGCTTGTACAGCGGCCGGATGAGGGTCGATTCGAACGCCATCCCCAGGACGCCGACGATCACCGCCGAGGCGAGGATCGCGGGCCAGAACCCGATCGTACCGTTGAACTGGTACATCAGGTAGGCGCCGAGCATGAAGAACGCGCCGTGGGAGAAGTTGATCACGCCCATCAGCCCGAGGATGATGTTCAGCCCCAAGGCCACGAGGATGTAGAGCATCCCCAAGGTGATGCCGTTGACCAGCTGATCGGTCAGTTCGGCGAGTCCGGGAATATGGATTGCAGACGCCCTCAAAGTGTTTGGAAGAGCCCCTCCGTTCGCCCCCGGGGTGCTCGGTTCCATGCTTCGACGCCGCCGGCCGAACGAATATTTCCCGGTCGACAGGCGCATCCAAACGCAGGGCGCATTCATGTTCCCAATGGCCTAGGAGCGCCAGAGGGTTTGAAACCGATCCAACAGGACGAGAGTTTAACCACCACCAAGGCCGGTGCGGCGACGGAGGGCGTCGGCGGGCATGGAGGCAGGAGCGGCTGGGCCGCTCGGGGAGTTTCGTAGCGACATGTCAATGTGGGAACCGTTCACCGAACGCGCGCGGCGCAGCATCGTGCTGGCTCAAGAAGAAGCGCAGCGTCTCGGGAACAACTACATCGGGACCGAGCACATCCTGCTCGGGATCATCTCCGAGGGTGAGAGCCTCGCGGCCAAAGTGCTCGAGACGCTCGGCGTCAACTTGGCGAAGGTGCGCCAGGAAGTTGAGGCGATCGTCGGCCGCGGCGGTCAGACGGTGCAGCAGGAGATGGTCTTCACCCCGCGCGCCAAGCGCGTGATCGAGCTCGCGTTCGAAGAAGCGCGTCAGCTCAACCACAACTACATCGGGACGGAACACCTGCTGCTCGGTCTGATCCGCGAGGGTGAGGGCGTCGCGGCGCGCGTGCTGACCAACCTGGGCGTCGATCCGGCGAAGGTTCGCGTGCAGACCACCTCCCTGCTCGGCGCCGAAGGCCAGCCGCCCGCGCCAAAGGGCAAGTCGAAGACGCCGACGCTCGACGCGTACGGCCGCGACCTCACCCAGCTCGCGCGCGAGAACAAGCTCGACCCGGTGATTGGCCGCGCGAACGAGATCGAACGCGTCATCCAGATTCTCAGCCGGCGCACGAAGAACAACCCCGCGCTCATCGGCGAACCCGGCGTCGGCAAGACCGCGATCGCCGAGGGCCTCGCGCAGCGCGTCATCAAGACGGAAGTCCCCGAGCCGCTGCGCGACAAGCGCGTGATCACGCTCGACCTGGCCGGGCTGGTCGCCGGGACGAAGTACCGCGGCGAGTTCGAAGAGCGGATGAAGCGCGTGATGGACGAGATCCGCGGCGCCTCCGGCGAGATCATCCTCTTCATCGACGAGCTGCACACGCTCGTCGGGGCGGGCGCCGCCGAAGGCGCGATCGACGCCTCGAACATCATCAAGCCCGCGCTCGCGCGCGGCGAGCTGCAGTGCATCGGCGCGACGACGCTCAACGAGTTCCGCAAGCACATCGAGAAGGACTCGGCGCTCGAGCGCCGCTTCCAGCCGGTGATGGTCGGCGAGCCGTCGGTCGACGAGACCGTCGAGATCCTCAAAGGCCTGCGGGACCGCTACGAAGCGCATCACAAGGTGACGATCACCGACGAGGCGCTGGTCGCCGCCGCGAAGCTTGGCGACCGCTACATCTCCGACCGCTTCCTCCCCGACAAAGCCGTCGACCTCATCGACGAAGCCGCATCGCGCGTCCGCTTGCAGGCGACGCTGCCGCCGCCGGCGATCCGCGAGGTCGAGAACGAGATCCGCAAGGTCAAGCAGGAGAAAGAGTCGGTCGTCAAGTCGCAGGAGTTCGAAAAAGCCGCTGCGATCCGCGACCGTGAGGAGAAGCTGCGCCTGGAGAAGCAGCGGCTCGAGAACGAGTGGGCCGAGGCGCGCGCAAAACAAGACAAGACGATCAAAGTGACGGAAGAAGACGTCGCGCACATCGTCTCGTCGTGGACGAAGATCCCGGTGTCGAAGCTCGCGCAGGCCGAGACGGCCAAGCTGCTCGGCATGGAAGAGCAGCTCCACAAGCGCGTGATCGGACAGAACCAGGCGGTCTCGACGGTGACGCGCGCCATCCGGCGCTCGCGCGCGGGGCTTAAGAACCCGAAGCGCCCGATCGGTTCGTTCATCTTCCTCGGCCCGACGGGCGTCGGGAAGACCGAAGTCGCGCGCTCGCTCGCGGAGTTCATGTTCGACGACTCGGAGTCGATGATCCGCATCGACATGTCGGAGTACATGGAGAAGTACGCGGTCTCGCGGCTCGTCGGTGCACCTCCCGGCTACGTCGGCTACGAAGAGGGCGGCCAGCTCACCGAAGCGGTGCGGCGCCGTCCCTACTCGGTCGTCCTCCTCGACGAGATCGAGAAGGCGCATCCGGACGTCTTCAACCTGCTGCTGCAAGTTCTCGAAGACGGACGGCTGACCGATTCTCAGGGCCGCGTCGTCGACTTCAAGAACACCGTCATCATCATGACTTCGAACGTCGGCGCGACCGGGATGACGACGTCCAGCGAGATCGGCTTCCGTCCGACGCGCGGCAGCGAGTCGAACGAAGACCAAGCCTACGAGCGCATGAAGAACAAAGTGCTCGATGAAGTGAAGCACGCGTTCCGTCCCGAGTTCCTCAACCGCGTCGACGAGATCGTGGTGTTCCACTCGCTCAACCGCGAGCAGATCGCCGAGATCGTCGGACTCGAACTCGAGAAAGTCATCCGCGAGGTCAAGGCGCAGGACATGCACCTCGAAGTCACCGACGACGCGAAGCAGCTGCTCGCGAAGAAGGGCTGGGATCCGCAGTTCGGGGCGCGTCCGCTGCGCCGCGCGATCCAGCGCGAAGTCGAGGACGAACTCGCCGAAGAGATGCTCAAGGGCAACTTCTCGACGGGCGACCGCATCCTCGCCGAAGTCAGTCAGGACAATCCCGAGAAGCTGCGCTTCTCCAAAATCCCGAGGATCGAACCGCCCGCGCCGAGCACGCCCGAAGTTCAGCCCGTCTAGCTGCCTCCGCTGCGCTACGGCAGGAAGGTCGGTTGAGTTTTCGTTTTGACCAGCCCGCTTTGCGGGCTGGTCAAGGGTTCGTGACGAACACCGCACGGTTGACCCCGTACGCTCTGTGGCGATCGCGCCTGCCGGCGCAGATCGGCACGTGGTTTGCCCGCGATCTCACCCGCAACGCGCTCGCCCTCGTCGACGGGGGGCGCGTCTCGTTGCGATCCGTCGAACCGGCGCGCATCGAATCGGCGGTGAAGGACCGTGCGCCGGTGCAGACCGTCGTGGAGTGGTCGTCGGGGACCGGCCCGCAGGCGCTGCGGCCGATGTGCACGTGCGGCGCGACGGGCGTCTGCGAGCACGTCGTAGCGACGCTCGAAGTCGTCCGCACCGCCGAGGATCATGCGCTCCCGCCGGTGAGTGCCGATACGGCGGAGCCGGATCTCTCGTGGCTCCCCGACGGTGAGTTTGACGGCGCGCGGACGCGCGCGCGCGCCGTCTGGCCGGTGATCACCGTTGCGACCGGCGGCGCGATCGGCGGCGCGCTCTATCTCGACACGCCGCGGCTGCGCGGCGTGATCCGCGACGCCGACGCGATCCTGGCGATGATGGATCAGACGCCCTCCGACGACTGGGACGACGTCGATCGCTCGCTGCTGCGGGATGAAGCGGTGCAGGAAGCGTTCGGCGCCCGCGCCTCGACGAAGGCGCTGGCGCGCGCGATGTTCCGGCTCGCGCGTCATCCGCGGCTGAGGATCGACGATGCGCCCGCCGAAAATCGGCATCCCGCGGAACTGCCGCCGTTCGCGGTGGAGACGCGCGGCGTGCGCCTGCGCGCGAGACGGATGGGCTCGGCCTTCGCGCCGGTCCTCGAGACGCCCGACGGTTCACGCGTCTCGCCGGCGGATGCGCTCGTCCTCGACGGGCCGCCGGTCTGGATGATCGCCGAACGCACCGCGTTTCTGCTCGACGGCGGATTCGACGCGCGCAAGGTGATCGCAGCGGCACGCGCGGTGCCGTCGACCAACGGCGAGACGCACGGCACGCCGTCGATGCGCGCAATCGCGAAGGCGGCGCCGTTCCTGCCGGCCGACGAACGCGCGGCGCTCGGCGTCGTCGACGCGCAGCTTCCGGGGATGGTGATTCGCGCCGCGTGGCGCGACGGCGCACTGCTGACGCGCCTCGGGTTCGTCGATCGCGCGACCGGCGCGTACGTCGCCTACAACCCGCTCGGCGCGGTGACCGCGAGCGACGGGCGGTTCGTACGGTTCCCGCCCGATGTCGCCCGCGGTTTCTCGCGCCGCTTCCTCGATGCCGGCTTCGTGCCGCGCGGGAGCGACGGATTCGCGCTGCACGACGCGGATCGTGCTGCCGAGGTGGTGCGCGACCTGTGGCCCGGATGGGACGACGCCGAGGTGCGGCTCGACGATTCGCTGCTCGCGCTCACCAACGGCGGCAACGTCGACGTTTCGGTGCAGGCGACCGCGACCGAGAGCGGCGACTGGTTCGATCTCGACGTCTCGGTGTTCGTCGGCGGCGGCGAGCCGCTCACCCGCGACGAACTGCGCGCGCTGCTCGGCGGAAAGGGACGCTTCGCGGAAGTGCGCGGACAGCTCGTCGACGTCGGCGATCTGCGCTCGCGGCAGAATCTGCTTTCGGAACTGAACGATCGGCGGCGCACGGGACTCGCCTCGCTCGTCGCGATGCGCGACGAACTGCACGAAGCGTTCGGCGACGTAGCGCTGCCGGACGAAGTCGAGCGGATTCGCGAGCGCCTGCGCAACTTCGAGGGGATCGAAGAAGTGTCGCCTCCGGACGCGCTCGTGCTGCCGCTGCGCGACTACCAGCGTCGCGGCTTGGATTTCCTCGCGTACCTCTCGTCGTTCCGTTTCGGCGGCATTCTCGCAGACGATATGGGTACTGGAAAGAGTCTTCCCGTTTCGATGCTGGTGCTGACGCCGACCGGATGGCGCCGTTTCGGCGATCTTTGCGTCGGCGACGAAGTCATGGGGCGCGACGGGATGCCGCATCGTGTGGTAGGCGTCTATCCGCAGGGTGTACTGCCTGCGTATCTTGTAATGTTCGGCGACGGTACGTCGTTGCCTTGCTCCGACGATCATCTGTGGGCGGTGAATTCGGCCGTTCGCAAGAAACGCGGGCGTCCTGATCGCGTGCTGACGACGCGCGAGATTCGCGAACATCTGCACGATGCGGCGGGAAATGCGCGACACTACATTCCCGTCGCAGCTCCAATGCATTTTGCGCTGCACGAACCGCTCCCGATCGATCCCTATCTTTTGGGATGCTTACTCGGAGACGGCGGACTTTCCGGACGGCAGCTCCGCTTCACGATCGCGGATGCGGAAAGTCGCGCCGCGGTGAATACGCTGCTGCCGACGGGCACCGAGTTGGTGCCGCTGCAACGCTACGATTATGCGATTCGATCGACACATGGTGCGAATCCGGTCGCTGCATCGCTGAACGATCTCGGCGTGCTTGGGCTGACGTCTTCGCGGAAGTTTGTGCCGACCGCTTACAAGTTCGCGTCGATCTCCGATCGCCTCGCGATGCTGCAAGGCTTGATGGACACGGACGGCACGGTCGATCATCGGACCGGGTGTGCGGAGTTTACGACGACGTCCGATCAACTCGCGACCGACGTCGAGTTCCTGGTGCGCTCGCTGGGCGGCGTTGCTCGGCGCACATACAAAGCTGCGCCGAAGTACGTGTACAAGGGCGAAAACCGGATCGGCAAGCCGGCGTATCGCGTGGGCATCGAGCTTCCGCCGGAGTACGTCCCGTTCCGGCTCGAGCGCAAGCTCGCGCGCTTCGAGCCGCGCACGAAATATCAGCCGGTGCGCGCGATCGTGGATGTGGTTCCGGACGGCGAGTGCGAGATGCAGTGCATCGCGGTCGACGCGCCCGATCAGTTGTACGTGATGTGGGACTTCATCGTCACCCACAACACCTCGCAGTTGATCGCGCACGTCGCGAAGCGCAAACAAGACGAGGGCGAGTCGCCGATCCTGGTGATCGCGCCGACCTCGGTCACGCACACGTGGGAGAACGAGATCAAGAAGTTCGCCCCGAGCTTGCGCACCTTGCGCCTGCAGTCCGGGAGCGACCGCGCCGCGAAATATGAGACGATCCACGACTTCGACGTCATCATCACGTCGTACGCATTGGCGCGGCTCGACGCGCACCACCTCGAACGGTTCCGCTTCCGCACGCTCGTCCTCGACGAGGCGCAGAACGCGAAGAACCCGTCCTCGCAGATCGCGAAGGTCGTGCGCGGGCTGCAGGCCGATCACCGTCTGGCTCTTACCGGGACGCCGGTGGAAAACTCGCTGCGCGATCTGTGGGCGATCTTCGGCTTCGTCGAGCCAGGGCTGCTTGGGTCCGAGACGTCGTTCCGGCGGCGGTTCGAGAACCCGATCGCCGACGGCGACGAGCGTGCCGCCGCGGCGCTGCGCTCTCGGCTCGAACCGTTCGTGCTGCGCCGCACGAAAGAAGACGTTGCGCGCGAACTGCCCGAACGCACGGAGGCGGTGATCGAGTGCGAGCTGAGTCCGCTGCAGCGGCGCCTCTACCGCGGGATCGCCGAGGCCGCGCGCCGCGACGTGCTGGCAAAGATCGACGACGAGGGGACGGAAGCGGCGACGGTGCACGTTCTCGCGGCGCTCACGCGCCTGCGTCAAGTCTGCGCGCACCCGGGGCTGCTCGTGCCGGAGTATCTCGAGGAGCCGGAGGCGAGCGGGAAGTTCGACGCGTTCCTGGAGACGATCGACGAGATCCTCGACGGCGGCCACAAGGTGCTCGTGTTCAGCGCCTTCGCGTCGATGCTCAAGATCATGCGCACGTCGCTCGACAAGCGCGACGTGGCGTACGGCTACCTCGACGGATCGACGAAGGACCGCGACCGGCAAGCCGAGGTCGAGCGTTTCATGAGCGACGGCGGGCCGCCGGTGTTCCTCTGTTCGCTCAAGGCGGGCGGCGTCGGGCTCACGCTGACCGCGGCCGACTATGTGGTGCTCTACGATCCGTGGTGGAATCCCGCGGTCGAACGCCAGGCGATCGACCGCACGCATCGCATCGGACAGGTGCGTCCGGTGACGGCGTACCGGATGGTCACCGCCGGATCGGTCGAGGAGAAGATCCGCGCGCTCGCCGAGCGCAAAGCGGCGCTGTCGAAGGCCGTCGTTAAAGCCGACAGCGCCGTCGCGAAGACGCTCACGCGCGAAGACCTGGCCTTCCTCTTCAGCGATCCCGAATAGCGTCTAGGACGCGCGCGACGACCCCGGCGCCGGCATCGCCGGCGGCGACGGAACGGTGGACGGCGCGGGCGGTGCCGGCGGAGCGGCGCGGCGCGGCGGGATCGGCGGGACGCCGCGGATCCACACTCGCGTGCACGGACCGCCCTCGATCTGCAGGCGGCGCATGCTGCGCTCCGCCTCGCGCAGCGCGCGTTCGACTTGCGGGCCGACGTCCGGGATCGGCGGCAGCACCGGGAGCGGTGGGATCGCGCCGAGCTCCGCGCCGTCGCGGTCGCCCATGCGGGCCCACCCCCGGCCGCGCACGTCGAATGCGTGCGGATCGGTGCCGACGATCGCCGTGCCGGAGAGGTCGACGCCGGTCATCCGGACGCCGTCGATCTTGGCGCGCGCGAACGACGTGCGGCGAAAGCGCACGCCTTCGAAGCGCGCGTTCCGCAGGTCTGCGCCGTCGAATCTCGCGCCGGCGAGGTCGGCGCCGACGAAGCGCGCGCCGCTCAGTTTGGCGTTCGAAAAATCGACGTCGCGCAGATCGCTGCCGACGAAGCGCAGATCGTGCAGATCGCGGCCGCGCAGATCCTTGGGGAACGTGCAGCCGACGCATTGATCGATCAACCGGCGGGTGAGGTCATCGTCGGCGCGCGCGGGGACGGCGCCGAGCAGGAGGGTCGTCAACGCGGCCGCGCAGAGCAGGGTGCGTACCATCGTCCTTCTCCCTTATGCCGGCGCCAGCGCGCCGGTCAGATCGGCGTGCGCGTCGCCGGTGAGTTCTTGCCGCGTGACGGTGCGGCAGGTCGCCGATGCCTCGCCTCGATCGTGCGTGCAGAAGCGCGCGCTGCGCAGGTCCAGACCGTGGAGGTCGACGCCGCGCAGGTCGGTGCACACGGTACGGCGTTCGGCTTCGCCGCCGTCCCAGGCGGCGGTATTCTCGCCGCAGAGGATCGCGTCGCCGATGACGACGCCAGACAGGCGAGCGTCCCGGAGGTTTGTGCTCAGCAGGTTCGCGCCGCGCAGGTCGGCGCGCGAGAGGTCGCTGCCGGCGGCGTTCGCGCCGACCAGCCGTGCCTCGCGCAGGTTCGTGCCCGCAAGCTTCGCGTCGCGCAGGTTCGCGCCGACCAGCCGGCTTGCGTGCAGATCGGCGTTCGTCAGGTCGAGGTCGTGAAACGCGCAGCCGGTGCAGTCGCGCAGGACCGCGCGCCCGGTCTCGGTGCGCATGTCGGCCTGCGCGACGCTCGCGCCGACGAACCGTATCCCGTCGACCGCCGCGTGCGCGAACGACGTGCCGCGCAGGCGGACGCCGACGAAACGTGCGTTGCGAAGGTCCGCGTCGTCGAAGCGCGTCCCCTCGAGATCGGCGCCGGTGAACGTCGCGCCATTCACGTTGCTGCGGCGGAAATCGACGTCGCGCAAGTCGGTGCCGGTGAAGCGCAGGCCGTGCAGATCGCGCCCGTGCAGATCGCGCGGCAGCGTACACCCGACGCGCAGCACGCCCGACGGCGCCGAGACCGACGACGAACGCTGCGGTGAGCGCGACTGCGAACGGTCGAATCATTCCGATGCTCTTTTGGTAACTATGAAACTAGGTGTTCGCGGCAAAAAAAAGAGCGCGCGCATCATCGCTCGAGCGAACTCCCGCGCATCGTGAACCCCGCGGTCTTTGCGCCGCTGAGGTTGACGCCATTTATGTCGCAGCCGACGAACACTGCGCCGGTGAGATCGGCGCCGCTCAGATTCGCCCCCGACAAATCGGCGCCGCTGAAGCGGACGCCGCTGAGGTTCGCGTCGCGCAGATCGGCGCCGTTGAAATTCGCACCGCTCAGCGCGATCCCGTGCAGGTCCTGACCGCGCAAGTCCATTCGCGTGAAGTCGCAGCCGGAACACGTCGCGATCGCGTCCCGCAATTGCGTGCCGCGCAGTCCGGCCGTTCGCAGCGAGACGCCGACCAGCTTCACGTTCTCGAGGTGCGCGCCGTCGAGGTTGGCGCCGCTCAGCGAGACGCCGGTGAGCACCGCACCGCGCAGATCTGCGCCTTGCAGGTTCGCGTCGGTCAGCGACGTGCCGAGCAGGTGCGCGCCGGCAAGGTTCGCGCCCGAGAGATCGGCGCCGCGCAGATCGTAGCCGGTCAGCGTCAGATCGTGCAGATCCATCCCGCGCAGGTCGGCGCCGCGCAACGAACAGCCCACGCACGATGCGATCAGCTCGCGCGTCGGCTTCTCGCCGCCCAGCGAGCGGTGCGCACGCCGGTTCGCGAGCCCTTCGGCGGCGATCGACGCCTGCGCTGCGGCGAGCGACTGTTTGACGATCTTTGCGAGCGGGATGTCGACGCCACCGTCGATGTGCGCGAGCGACGACGGAACGAACGCAGGCGGGGCGATCGGCGCCTCTGGAGCGATCGGCTTCGCGGGCGCGAGCGGCGCCGCCGACGGAGCAGCCGTCTCTGCGATTCGGGGCAGACGCGGGAACGGGAGCAGCGCCGGCGTATCGACGATACGGTAGATCACCCGCGTCTGCGTCGTCGGAGCGGCCGCGGATGCTGCGGATCGATGCACGCGCGGAGGCGTCGCCGCGTGCGCCGGGGCGGCGGCGTGCACGATCAGGCGCACGGCTTCGTGGTGCGCGCCGGCGGTCTCGGACGCCCCCGCGACCGTCGTCGAAGGGGGAGCCGGCACTTCGAGCGCCGGCGCGCTCGTCGCGACGAGCGCGACCGCGGCGATCCCGGCCGCGGCCGCGCCGAGCGCGGCGGCCGGCGAGCAGTGCAGGCGCGTACGATTCTTGTCGAGCAGCTGCTCGATGCGGACGCTGATCTGCTTGCGCGTTAGCAGCGCACCCGGCGCGACGACCGCGTGTTCCGGCATCCGCATCTCGCGCGCGAGAGGCCACAGCGAGGTCGCGTATTCGTGCGTCGCGCCGGTCTTTTCGACGACCGCGTCGTCGGACGCGATCTCGCGCTCGAGCGCGATGCGGCGGCCGATCAGCCACACGAGCGGATTGAACCAGAACAGCCGCTCGATCGTGCGCTGGACGAGGTTCGTCCAGTCGTCGTAGCGGCGCAGGTGCGCGTGTTCGTGCAGCACGAGCGGCTCGATCGCGGAGAGACCGTCGGCAGTCGCCAGTTCGGTCGGGATCAGGATGACGGGACGGCCGAATCCGATCGCCACGGGCGTTTCGGTCTCGTACGAGAGCCGCAGATAGATCTCGCGTCCGGCGGTCGCCTCGGTGAGCCACGGCAACTCGTCGGCGAGCGTGCCGTCGAGCGGGCTCGAGCGTTTCTTCAGCCCGCGCACGCGCAGGACGCTCGCGAACAGACCGCCGATCCCGACGAGCGCGCCGATCAGCCACACGGCGACGAGCGCCAGCGCAACGTCGCGTGAGAGTTTCGGCGTCCAGCCGACGGAAGGTGCGGACGAAGCGGATCCGGCGCGGTGCGCGACGGGCGGTTCGGGGATTGCGGGGAACGGCGCCGTCGCCTCGGCGACGCTCGCGAGCACCGAGGCGGGCATCGCGAGACGCGTCTCGGCGTGCGGCTGCGCGCGCATCGCGCTGACGCCGACGCCCGCGAGCGGCATCAGCGCCGTCGCAACGAGCGCGGTCGTCCACAGCGCGTGGCGGGTGGTCGCCGTCAGCGCGAGAACGCGCGTTGCAACGAAGACGCCGAGCGCGAGCACCGCTCCCAGAACGATGCCGGCAGCGATCGCGCGAAGGGCGACGTCGACGACCGCCTCGAGCAT
The DNA here is from genome assembly GCF_027923555.1 of Vulcanimicrobium alpinum. Classification (GTDB taxonomy): domain Bacteria; phylum Vulcanimicrobiota; class Vulcanimicrobiia; order Vulcanimicrobiales; family Vulcanimicrobiaceae; genus Vulcanimicrobium; species Vulcanimicrobium alpinum. The sequence continues at coordinate 1,362,462 of NZ_AP025523.1, forward strand.
GGTTATTTGTCCTTGGCGCGGTCCAACAGTTCGCGCAGACGCGCGAGTTCGCTGTCGTCGACCGCTTCGGATTCGAGCAGGTTCAGCACCAATTCGCGCGGCGATCCGTCGAAAAAGCGTGAGAGCACGTGCTGGACGACGCTGCGCTGCGCCTCGTCGCGCGCGACGACCGCGCGGTAGATGAACGCGCGCCCGGCCGCCTTGTGACGGACGTAGCCTTTTTGTTCCAGGATGCGCATCGTCGTGAGCACCGTGTTGTACGCGAGCGGGGGATCGCCGATCGCGTCGACCACGTCGGCGACGCTCGACTCACCGCGGTCCCACAGGACCTGCATGAGCCGGTACTCGGCCTCCGTTAAGGTCGGCGACTTCTTGCGGGGCATATCCGCACGCTATCACGCGGCCGCCGGGCTGTCAACTATGGATTTAAGTTAGAATCATCGCAAGCAGCCGCCCGGCGAAGCAGCGCTTCGCGCTGGGCCGACGTCCCGCTTGCTGCTGCCGCGCGCCGATACGCGTCCGCGGCGCCTCGGGCGTCGCCGTTGCGCCGCAACAGGTCGGCGTGGGCGGCATGGAGCGGCGCGTAACCGGCGAGCGCGGCGTCGCCGAGCAGCGGCCGCAGCAGCGCTAACCCGGAAGCCGGCCCGTCCGCCATCGCGATCGCGACCGCGCGGTTGAGTTCGACGACCGGCGAAGGCGCCATCGCGCCGAGGACGCCGTAGAGCCGCGCGATCTGCGGCCAGTCGGTCGCCTCGAACGACGGCGCGCGCGCGTGCAGCGCGACGATCGCCGCCTGCACCTGATACGGTCCGGGCGCGCGGCGGGCGAACGCCGCGTCGAGGATTGCGAGCCCTTCATCGATGCGCGTGCGGTCCCAGCGGCCGCGGTCCTGCGCGTCGAGCGCGACGATCCCCGCGCCGTCGATGCGCGCGGGCGTACGCGCGTGATGGAGCAGCATCAGCGCGAGGAGCCCCGCCGCCTCGGCGTTGCGCGGGCATCAGTCCGGCGACCAGACGCGCGAGGCGGATCGCTTCGTCGCACAACTCGGCGCGCACCGGGCGATCGCCCGACGTCGCCGCGTAGCCTTCGTTGAAGACGAGATAGATCACCGCGAGCACGGTCGCCAGACGATCGGCGAGTTCGTGCGCTGCAGGGATGCGGAACGGGATCCCCGTTGCCTTGACGCGGCGCTTCGCGCGCACGATCCGCTGCGCCATCGTCGCTTCGCCGACGAGAAACGCGCGCGCGATCGCGCCGGTCTCCAAACCGGCGACGCAGCGCAGCGTCAGCGCAACGCGTGCGTCCGGTGCGAGCGCCGGATGCGCGCACAAGAAGATGAGTTCGAGACGGTCGTCGTGCATGATCTCCTCGTCCTCGCTCGGATCCTCGTGCGCGATGCGGTCGGAGACGTACGCGCGGTCGCGAAGGTCGCGCGCCGCCTCGCGGCGCAGCCGGTCGATCGCTTTGCGCCGCGCGCTGAGCATCAGCCACGCGGACGGGTTCGGCGGAACGCCCTCGCGCGGCCACGCGAGGGCTGCCGCCGCGAAGGCGTCTTGGGTAGCGTCTTCCGCGAGCGCCAAGTCGCCGACGCGGCGCATCATCGCCGCCACGATCTGCGCCCAGTCCGCGCGCGCGGCGCGGGCCAGTGCGTCGGTCGCGTTCAGCCGACCGGGACCGACATGACCGGCCGGATTTCGAGGACGTTCTGCTTCGCGTCGGGCATCTTCGCGGCCCAATCGAGCGCGGCGTCGAGATCCGGCACCTCGATGATGTAGTAGCCGATCAGCAGCTCTTTCGTCTCGGCGAATGGGCCGTCGGTGACGAGACGCTTCCCATCGCGAAGCCGCAGGGTCGTCGCGGTCTCGCCGCCGTGCAACGGTTCCCCGGAGACGAATGCTCCGGCCTTGCGCATCTCCTCGGTGTAGGTGAACCAGGCATCGTAGGGCTCGTTCGACTCGAGTTTCGGATCGGCATAGATTAGCAGCATGTACTGCATGGCGTTCTCCCTGAGCGTTGAGCGTGGCCGCTCCGCGGCGGCGACACCCACCCTACGCCGCGGGGCCGTCGAATTCGACAGCATGCGCTCGATATCCGGAAAAAAAGAACGGCGCCCGCCGCAGCGGACGCCGTACGCCGAGCGACCGGCTTACTTGAGCGAGACGACCGTATAGCCTTCGCGCGCCCCGACCTTCTCGGAACCGATGATCTTCGCGGCGGCTTCGCTATCGGGATTGGCGCAGGTCTCCGCGGCGAAGTCTCCGCCGACGCGCGAGGCGATCGTGAAGTACTCGTTCTCGCTGCGGCGCTTCGCTTTGGGCACGATCATCCCGGCGTACGTCCCCTGCACGGCCTGATGGTCGCACTTGCGGAAGTATCCGTTGCCCGCCTTGGCCGCATCGTAGTGGTAGTTCTCGAACGCGGCGATGAGCTTCTCGGTGTCGGTCGAGCCGGCAGCGTTGAGCCGGTTGACGATGTTCTGCCCGGCCATGTAGCCCAGATACTGGCGCCAGTCGACGTCCTTCGACCTCGCTTTGAGCGCCGCGTAGACGCGGGCTGCGCTGCCGCCGGCTTCCGGTCCCCAGACGTAGCCCCAGATCGATCCGACGATTTCGTCGACCGGGAGCCCGACGGCGACGTCGTTGCCGGAGAGAATTCCGCCGAACGTCATCTTCTTGTTGAGACCGAGCTGCACGGCGGCCTTGACGGAGTTTTGCGTATCCGGTCCGTAGTTGCAGAAGACCAGCACGTTGGCGTCGGTGTTGCGCGCCTTGGTGAGATACGACGAGTAATCGGTCTGGCCGAGCGGATGGAGGTCAGCCCCCACCTCCGCGCCGCCTTGCGCTAAGAGGATCTTTTTCAGACGCTCGTGCGCGTCGTTGCCGAACGCGTAGTCGGCGACGAGAAAGTACCACTTCTTGCCGTGCTTGACGAGCTCGGGCGCGACGGCGTTGGCGAGCATCGCGTTGGAGCAGGTTTGCCGGAACGTGACGCGATGCGCCTTCGAACCGGTGATGTTGGTGTCGTGCGTGCCGAGCGCGAGGAAGAACGTATTGTTCTGCTGCGCCGTCGCCGAGACCGCGAGACCGACGCCCGAGCTCAGGCAGCCGGTGAGGACGTCGACCTTCTCCTGCGTGATGAGGCGTTTTGCTTCCGTCGTGCCGACGTCGGGCTTGTTGCTGTCGTCGCCTTTGATGATCTCGTACTTGATGCGGCTGTTCTTTTTCATCGCCTCGGCGACGGCGACTTCGATGCCCAGCTGCTGCGAGGCCGACGCGGCGGCATACACGCCCGAGAAGCCGTCGACGTGACCGATTTTAATCGTCGCGCCGCCGCCCGCGGCGATCACGTCGCGCGGCGGGAGCAGCGGCGACGCGCCGGCCGCGCGCGTCTCGAGGAGCGGAAAGCCGAGGGCGGCCGCGCCGGCGATCCCGAGAGCGCCGGACCGGCGCAGAAATTCTTTACGATCGACAGAAGGCTCCGGGCGTGTTTCGTCCATGGTGCTCCTTACCGAAGATAATGCTGATTTAACGAAATCTTCTGCATTTCGGTTGCCCGCCCTATCCGATTTGCACGGACACGGTACCGAAAATGCCGAAGAGCGGCGAGATGGCGGAAGAGCGCGCGGAGCCCAAGGTCGTCCTGCTCGTCCGCCTTCTCAGCGCGATCGACGAAGGGCGCTTCAGCTTCGAAGAGCTGAAGGACCAGATCGGCGAGGAGAAGGCGCCCAGCACGCGTACCCTGCGCCGCTACCTCTCGGTGCTCTCGGATGCAGGCTTTCCGTGGTTCTTCGACCGCGCGAGCGGGACGTACCGGTTCGCCGAGGGCTACAGCCTGCGCCGGCTCAACCTCTCGCAGCGCGAGCTGCTGGGGCTGGTCACGCTCAAGCGCCTCGGGTCGTCGCTGGGCGGGACGTTTGCAACCGCGATCGAGGAAACGACCCAGAAACTGCTTCGCTCGAGCGACCGGCGCACCGAAGTTTCGGTCGAGACGACGTCGCTGGCGATCCGCTTCGGCGACGTTGCGATGGACGACCACGTCGAGCGCGTCTTCGAACAGCTGCAGGCTGCCGAGCGCGACCGGCGGCGCGTCGGGTTCGGCTACACCGACAAGAACGGCGCGCGCACCCAGCGCCGCGTCGATCCGTACGGCTTCATCGTTTCGTCGGGGCGCATCTACCTCGTCGGCTACGACCACAACCGTACAGATATGCGCGTCTTCGCAGTCGACAACGTCTCCGACGTTGCGATAACGCCGCAGACCTTCGAGCGGCCCGCCGATTTCAACCTCGAGGCGTACGGCGCGAACTCCGTCAGCGGCGTGCGCGACGCCGGCACGCTCGGCGCAGTGACGGTGCGGTTTTCGCCGGTGGTCGCCAAGGCCGCCGCGGCCCGGCGCATCGCACGCGATCAGCAGGCTGCCCGTCGCGAAGACGGCTCCGTCGAGATCACCTACCGGGTCGTCGATCCGCTCGAGATCGTTCGCTTCTCGCTGGGCTGGGGCGCCGAGGCCGAGGTGGTCGCCCCGCCGGAGGCGCGGGCCGCCGCGGCCGAGCTCGTGCGCGCCGTCGCCGCGCGCTACGGCTGAGCCGCGAGCACGCCGTTCGGCCGGACGGGAGCCTCGAGCGCGAGCCCCGCGACCTGATATCCGCGAGGGAGACGGCGACGGTCGCCAGCAAGACGATGCACCCGACGGTGAACGTCAGGCGGAACGAGGGGCCTTTCACGGGCGTTACCCTAGGTGAAACGGATTATGCGAGGTTTATGCCACACTTAGGTTCGCGTCTGGTCGCGCTCGCGGCCTTCCTCTTGGCCGCCGTGCCGATGCACCCCGCCGCGGCGGCACCGCCGGCCGGCCAGCCCGTCGACGGCATTCGCTGTGATTCGATGGAGGGCGCCGTGCTCCACATCCACCAGCACGTCGCGGTGTTCGACCATGGCCGGCCGGTGCCGATCCCCGAAGACCTCGGACGGCCGCTCGCGGCGCAATGTCTGTACTGGATCCACACCCACACGCCGGACGGGATTATCCATGTCGAGTCGCCGAGCTTTCACACCTTCACGCTCGGCAACGTCTTCGACATCTGGGGTCAGCCGCTCTCGGCGACCAACGTCGCCGGCGCGCGGCCGAACGCGGGCGAGCGCGTCGTGACGTGGGTCGACGGCCGCCGTGTCGGCGGCAGTCCGCGCGCGATCGAATTGACCGGGCACCTCGAGGTGACGATCGAGGTCGGTCCGCCGTATCGCAAGCCGGCGCCGTTCACCGCCTGGAACGGCAACTGACGCTGCAAAACTGCTGAACGCGACGAAGCCGGGAGGCGCGAACCTTCCGGCTTCGATGTGCGCGGGATTTGGTGTCGGCGGCAGCGGCTCCGGCGGGCTTGCGCCTTTCGTGATCCGTGGGGCCGGCGAGCTTCTCGCCGCTCGCGCGTCGACGGCATCGCTGCGGTCGACGTGCGTGCATCGTACGAAGATCGCCGCGCGGCTGCAAGTACCAGCGCCCGCTTCTCCACAAGAAACTTGCGTTGTGCACGGCGATCCACGCAGATTCCCAGTTTTTCACAGCCCGAACGGTCGACCGCACTGAGCTCGTCGATGCGCCGCCGCACCTGACGCACGGAACGTTCGCTGCGTTAATTCCGCACGAACGCGACGAAACCGCTTCGGTTGCCCGACGCGGTTTCGGTCAGCACGAGAGTCGAGATGCGCACGTCCTCGCCGGCGTGAACCGGCCATTACGGCGTCGAACTTCGGGTCGACGGTCCGGCAACGTGTCATCGACCTTGCGGCGGACGTCACGCGCTAACTCGCCGGCGAGCCTCTCATCGCTCGCACGTCATCGTGTAACCGATGACGTGCAAGCATCGTACGAAATCGATCGACGCACTGCAAGAGCAGAAGCCGCAAACTCACATGCCGTCCACAAGAAAATGCAGTTATCCCCGAAGTTCCCCAGCATCTCCGCACAATTCACAGTGCGTTGCGCGATTCGGGCCGCGCTTCTACGGGCTGGAGCGTGACGTGCGAAAAGGCCGTCGCACTTTCGCGCGACGGCCTCCTGCACGAGAATCGCTATGCGCATCACGTCGCCGATTTGCATCAGCCACATGAACGTCGAACTTCGTACGGCCCGGTCGCTTGTGCCGCTTCGGCTTTCGCCGTCGCGTCGTTCGATTCGGACCGGCGAGCTTCTCGCCGCTCGCCCGCCGGCGTTGCTGCCAGCGTGACGTCATCCTAGCGCGCCGCGGTGCGGCGCGCAAGGGAGTTTTCCGCCTGGCGCTCGCTTCTCCACAAGAAAGTTGCGTTGTCCACGGCGATTCGCCGGTTTCCACCGCAGTCGCCAGCGTTTCGCAAGTGCGCGCGTCAGCCGCCGAGATACGCGGCGACGACCTCGTGATGCGTCGCGAGTTCCGCGCCGGTGCCGCTGAGAACGATGCGTCCGCGTTCCATCACGTACGCGCGGTCGGCGAGCGCGAGCGCCCGGCGCGCGTTCTGCTCGACGAGCAGGATCGACGTCCCGCGCGCACGTTCGTCGGCGACGATCGTGAAGATCTCGTCGACGAGTTTCGGCGCGAGCCCCATCGAGGGTTCGTCGAGCAGTAGTGCTTTGGGCCCGATCGCGAGCGCGCGCGCGATCGCGAGCATCTGCTGTTCGCCGCCGGAGAGCGAGCCTGCCGCGACGTTGCGGCGCGTGCGCAGGATCGGGAAGCGCGAGAAAAGGTCGGGGATCAGCGCGTTTCCCTCGGCGCCGCGGACGGCGGCGGCGACGAGGAGGTTCTCCTCGACGCTCATCGCCGGCAGCATTCGCCGTCCTTCGGGGACGAGCACGAGCCCCGCCCGGACGCGGGCGTGCGACGGCGCGTGCGTGACGTCGCGGCCGTCGAAGGTCACCGTCCCGGAGCGCGTGCGGTGGATCCCCGCGAGCGTCATCAGGAGCGTGGTCTTGCCGGCACCGTTCGCGCCGACGATCGCGCACAGCGTCCCCGCGTCGAGTGCGACCGCGACGTCGTGCAGCACTTCGATGTTGCCGTACCCTGCGTGCAGGCCGCTCGTCGCGAGGACGGCGCTCATGCCGGCGACTCCGCCCCGGTCCCCAGATACGCTTCGACCACCACCGGATCGCGCGCGATCTCGGCCGGCGTGCCGCGCGCGATCACCTGACCGAAGTTCAGCACGACGACGCGATCGCACGCCGCGCGGACCAGCGTCATATCGTGCTCGATCAGCAGCATCGCGACGCCGCTCGCGGCGATCGCGCGAATCGTGTCGACCAGGCGCCCGGTCTCCGACGGGTTCATCCCCGCCGCCGGCTCGTCGAGCATCACGACGTTCGGCCGGGCTGCGAGCGCGCGCGCGATCTCCAGCCGCCGCTGATCGCCGTAGGGGAGCGAGCGCGCCTGCGCCGTCGGCGCGACATGCGCGATCCCGGCGCGCTCCAGCAGCGTTGCGATCTCGTTGTCCGCGAGGCGCTCGCGCCGCGAGAACGCGCCGGCCGCGAGGTTGCCGCGCACGTCGAGCGCGCCGAAGAGGCGGATGTTCTGATAGGTGCGCGCGATCCCGGCGCGCGCGATCCGATGCGGCGGAAGTCCGTCGAGGCGCGCGCCGTCGAGCGTCACCGTTCCCGACGCCAGCGGTGCAAGCCCGGTCGTCGCGTTGACGAGCGTCGTCTTCCCCGCCCCGTTGGGACCGATCAGTCCCAGCACGCTTCCGGGCTGCAGTTCGAGCGAGACGTCGCGCAGCGCGTTGACGCCGCCGTAGCGCACGCCGACGCGATCGAGCGCGAGCATCAGGTGCGCACGCGGACGGCGCCGCGCTGCCACAGCGACGAGAGACCGCCGGGGAAGAAGAGGATCACCGCGAGCAGGATGACACCGTTGCTGATCTCGCGGTAGTCGGCGAGGAAGCGGATCGCCTCGGGCAAGATCGAGAGCAGCGTCGCGCCGAGCACCGCGCCGACGGGGCTCGCGACGCCGCCGATCACGCACCACACGAGCACCTGTTCCATCGTCGCGAACCCGAAGTCGGCCGGCGTGATGAAGTTGGCGGAGTGCGCGTGCAGCGCGCCCGCGAGGCCCGCGATCGCGCCGCCGAGGGCGAGCGTGAGCAGCCGGGCGCTCCCGACGTCGACCCCGACGCCGCGCGCCGCGTACTCGTCCTCGCGCACCAGCGTGACCGCAAGCGCGAACTTCGTGCGCGAGAGCAGCAGCAGCACGACGACGACGATCGCCAGCGAGCCGTAGATGAGCGGCGTCGTTGCGTCGTTCGGGATCCCGGAGATGCCCTCCGCGCCGCCCGTGATCTTCAGGTTGTTGGCGAAGACGCGGACGATCTCGCCGAAGCCGATCGTCGCGATGGCGAGAAACACACCGCGCAGGCGGCGCACCGGGAACGCCAGCAGTGCCGCGGCCGCGCTGGACGCCGCCATCGCGAACGGGATCGTTGCGACGAGCGGAACGTGGTACTGCAGCGCGAGGATCGTCGAGACGTAGGCGGCGATCCCCATGAAGGCGACCTGCGAGAGCGCGAGCTGACCGGCCTGCAGCGAGACGGAGAGCGAGAGCGCGAGGATCGCGTTGATGCCGATCTGATCGATCAGCTGCGAGTGCTTCGCGTAAAAATCCAGCAGGTTCACGGCTGCGCCGCGCTCAGGCCTGACGCAGCGCGCGCTTGCCGAACAATCCGGTCGGCCGCAGCACGAGGATCAGGAACATCACCCCGAAGGTGATCGCGTCGCGCCACTCCGAGAGTCCCAGCGCCGTCGCCAGCGTCTCAACCGCGCCGATGATGAACGCGCCCACGACGGCGCCCGTGACCGAGCCCATCCCGCCCAGGATGATGATCGCGAGCCCTTTGAGTTCGATCGGGCCGCCCATGTCGAGCGTCACGCTGTTGTAGCGCAGCCCGGTGAGCACGCCCGCCGCGCCGCCCAGCGATGATGCGATGAAGAACGTCGCGGCGATCGTGCGCTCGAGGTTGACGCCGAGTAGCGCCGCCGCGACGCGATCCTCGGCGACGGCGCGGATCCGCCGGCCGAGCGTCGTCGCCCGCAGGATCCACGACAGCACCAGCATCAGCGCGATCGCGGCGGCGAAGATCGCGAGTTCGACGGTCGTGAACGTCACCGGGCCGACGTGGATCGCGGGCGCCGCGTCGAGTCCGTTCGTGGCGAAGTGCCGTTCGTCGACGCCGTAGATGCCGCGCAGCGTCGCGCCGATGATGATCGCGACGCCGATCGACGAGATCAACGGCACCAGTGTCCCCGCGTTGCGCCGCCGCAGCGGCGCGAACGCGACTTTGTCGAGTAGGATGCCGAGGATCCCTGCGACGATCGCTGCCGCCAGGAAGGCCGCCGGCAGCGGGACGCCCATCGTCGCGAGGGAGAACGCGGAGAACGCCGCCGCGGTGAAGATCGCCGCGTGCGCGAGGTTGAGGATGTCGAGCACCCCGAACACCAGCGTGTAGCCGACGGCGAAGAGCGCGTAGACCGCGCCCAGAAAGACGCCGTTGAGTACCTGCTGCGCGAACACGGCGGGCGAACGCTACCGGAAGTACGCGAACCCGTCTTTGACAATCGACAGGATCACCGGAGACGACTTTACGTCGCGATTCGGATCGAATCCGATCGGACCCAGGACGGTCTGGATCACCCGTACGTTCTTGAGCGCACCGATCATGTCGTCTTTGGTCGTCGCGCCGTGCGCGACGAAGTACGCGACGATCTGCGCCGCCGCATAGGCCTGGGCGGCGAACTGATCGGGACCTTTCCCGTACTTGGCGGTGTAGCTCTTCACGAACGCGAGGTTCGATGCGTACTTCGCGCCCGAGTACCATGCCGCGCCGACGACCGCGCCCTGCGCGGCCGGTCCCGCGACGCTGTACATCTCCGGCGAGTTCAGCCCGTTGCCGCCGATCATGCGGGTTTTGATTCCGAGCTTGCCGGCCTGCGCGATGATCTTCGTCGCTTCGGGGAACAGCGCGCCGATGGCGATGACGTCGGGCTTCTTGCCTTCGATGCGCGTCAGCGCGGCCTGGAAATCGGTGTCCTTCTGATGGAACGTCTCGGTGTCCACGACGTCGACGCCGGCGGCCTTGAACTCGCGGGCGAAGATGTCGCCGTCGGTCTTCGTGAACGCGTTGTCGTCACCGTAGATGATCGCGGCGGTCTTGTAGTGCCACTTGTCCTTGGTGCGCTTCACCGTCGTCGGGATCACCTGCGATTCCGCCAGCGCGTCGCGATAGATCGTCGGACCGATCGCGGTGACGCCCTCGGCGGTCGTCGAGGTCCCCATCGCCGGGAAGTTCGCGCGGGCGGCCAGCGGAAACGCCTTGAAGGCTTCGCCCGAGAGCGTCGGCCCCAGCACGATCGCTGTCGATCCGTCGGTGATGAACTTCTGCATCAGGTTGACGACCTGCGCGCCGTCGCTCGCAGCGTCTTGCACGTCGAAGGTCAGCGTCGCGCCGCCCGCGTCGATCTTCCCCGACTTGATGTCCTCGTTGGCGAGCTCGTAGGCGTTCTTCTGCGGGGTCCCGTAGACGCCGGCCGCACCGGTGACGTCGGCGATCACGCCGACGTGCACCGTCTTGCCGGCCGCGGGTCCCTTGGTCGCCGCACCCGCGGGCGCGACGAGCGCGGCGATCGCACAAAGGGCGAGCGCCGCCGGCGTGGTTCGATTCATCTGATCACTCCATCCGAAAGGGGGTTCACGGCGCCGTTCGGAGGTCCGGCCGGTGCTCCCTCGGGGTTCAAGCGCCGGCCAGGATGGGCCGCAAGCCGCGCATGAACGCGCCGAAGCGCTCGTCGCTCTCGTCGCTGCTCGGCAGTTCCGTATAGACCGCGATCGCCCAGCGGCTCCCGGTCGCGAGCGTGAGGATCCCGCCGTCGTGCGCGACCTCGTCGGTGTCGCCGGTTTTGTGCGCGAACGTGTCGCCGGGTTCGAGGCCGCGGTGGAGCTTCACGTCCCACCACGACGTCGCGAGGATCCCGCGCAGGAGCTCCGACTGCGGCAGCGCCCGCGCGTCGAGGGCAACGAAGAACGCGAGGGCTTCGGCGGCCGGGAAGCTGTTGCGTCCGTCGGCGTGCGGATCGTCGATCAGCGGCAGCGCGCCCGAGAGTTTGCGCCGGAAGAAGGTCTGCCCGAAGCCGAGCCGGTGCGCGGTCGCGGTCGCCCGATGGCGGTCGAGCACGTCGAAGAGCTCGTTGGTCGCGACATTGTCCGACCGCTGGAGCATCAGCGTCACGAGTTCCTCGACCGTGCTCACGTAGCCCGGCTCGAGCGGGGAAGGGGTGTCGTTCGCGGTCAGGTTCTCGGCCGCGATCCGCACCGGCGTCTCCCAGGTCAGGTGACCGGCGTCGATCGCCGCCCCGACGACGGCGGCGAGGGGCAGCTTGATCATCGACGCCGGGTAGATCCAGCGCCCGTCGTCGCGCGCGAAGCCCGCGGCCGGCCGGTCGAGCCGCTGCAGGTGCAGCTGGGCCGCCCCCAGCCCCGCGTCGTCGGCGAGGCGTCCCAGGAGATCCGGCGTCAGCACCGTGTCATGCGTGTGGGTACTTGCACGGAACTTTTCCGTTCGCTATGATGTCCATGCGGGTACCCACACGCATAGATGACGACGATGAGAGAAACGCAGCTTTTTCACTATCCCCTCCGATTGCACGCCGCCGACGCGGACGCCCGTTCCAAGGTCGAGGCGGCCGTCGCCGACGTCCTCGCCGTCGACTGGGCGCTCCCGCGCCTGCGCGTCGTCCTCGAAGGCCAGCCGCTGGCCTCGGAGACGATCGTCGCGCTCGTCGCCGGGCTCCGCCGGCTGCGCGAGCATGGCGGCGCGATGGAAGTCGTGCCGGTCAGCCCGCTCGTGCGCGACGCCTTCGCCGTCGCCGGCCTCGACCGGGTCTTCGCGTTTCCGATCGACGCCGAGCGCAACGAGCGCCCGCGCCGGTCGACGGGCTTCCTGCGCCGGCTCACCGCCGCGTCGTTCGCCGTCGTGTTCGCGCTCTTCGCGATCCCGGCGTTCGCGCAGCCCGATCGCCCGACCGATCCCGCGCAGATCATCGCGCGCGTCCAGGAACGCAACCCGAACCTCTCGTCGTATCAGGGCCGGCTGCACGTCGATCTGCGGATGACGTCGTTCCCGTTCTACCGCACCGGACTCGACGCGTCGACCTATTATAAGAAGCCGTCGAACTACGAGGTTGTCTTCGACCGCGTCCCCCGGCTGGCGAAGGGCTTCGACAAACTCTTCGCCGACGTCGGCGATCCGTCGACCTGGGAGAAGCGGTTCGTCATCACCTACGAAGGCGAGACGGCGTACAACGGTCACCCCGACCTGCAGCTCAAGATGGTGCAGCGCGTACGCGGGATGATCGATCACGAGACCGTCCTCGTCGATCCGATCGCGTGGACGGTCGACTCGATCCGCTACGATTACTACAACGGCGGCCACATCACGATGACGCAGACGTTCCGCCAGATCGGCGGGTTCTCGATGATCGCCGAGCAGAGTGCCGAGATCGCGATCCCGTATGCGAAGGCCGTCGCGCACGGCTCGTATTCGGATTACAAGACGAACGTCGCGCTCGACGACTCCGTCTTCACTCGGAAGAACTGACGTGCTCGCAGCAGGCCATCGTACTCAGACCGGGGTCGAAGAGACGCGCGCGCGCATCATCAACGCTGCGCGCGAGCTCTTCGAGGCGCGCGGGACGCGCGGCACGACGACGCGCGAAGTCGCCGAACGCGCCGGCGTCAACGAAGCGACGCTGTTCCGGCACTTCGGCTCCAAACGCGCCCTGCTCGACGCGATGCGCGAAGCCTCGTGCGGGATAGACGAACTCCGTTCGACGATCGCGTCGCTCTCGGGGACCGACGTCCGCGCCGACCTGCGCGTGCTCGCGCGGCAATCGGTCGAGCACATGCTCGCCAAGCGCGCGATGATGTGCGTCTCGCTGGCGGAAGAAGCGGCGGGAACCGACGACGCGCCCGAATGGCGCGGTCCGTCGCAGATCGTGGACGAGCTCGTCGCCTACTTCACCGCGCGGATCGCCGCCGGCCAGATGCGCGGCGATGCGCTGGTGCTTGCCCGCTGTTTTTTGGGCACGTTCTTTTCCTACGTCGTCGGACGCAAGATCTGGGGCAGCGGTGCGATCGCCGACCCCGCCGCGATCGACGCGATCGTCGATGTCTTTCTGAACGGAGCTTGCGTCTAGTCATGGAAACCCGCACCGAAGCCCCGCCGCAGCCGCGGCCCACCGTCGCGGACGGCCGCGGGGCGCCGCCGAGTGCCCCTGCCGGGGGCGCGGCGGTCGAGGCGACGTCGCGCCGGCGTCCGCCGATCGCCGTGATCGTCGTCGGCGCGATCGTGCTCGTCGCCGCGCTCATCTGGGGCGTCCGCTATCTGGCCTACGCGACGACGCACGAGTCGACCGACGATGCGCGCGTCGACGCCGACACCGTGACCGTGACCAGCAAGATCGCCGAACGCGTGAACCGCATCCTGGTCGACACCAACCAGCCCGTGCGCAAAGGCCAGGTCATCGCGCGGATGGACGACACCGACGAACGCAACGCGGTGCAGCAGGCGCAGGCGGCGCTCGACGCGCAGCGCTCGCAGGCGCGTGCGGCGCAGGAGAACGTCTCGCTGACGCGCGCGCAAGTCGCCGCGCAGTCGCAGCAAGGCTCGGGCGGTATCACGTCGGCGCGCAGCAGCATCGTCAACGCCCAGGCGAACGCCGCGTCGGCGCAGCAGCAGGCCGATGCGGCGCGCGCCGCGATCGCGCAGTCGCAGGCGCAACTGAAGGTGGCGCAGTCGCAGGTGCCCGCGGCGCGCCAGGGGCTCGTGCGCGCCAACGCCGACCTCGCGCGCTACGCCGCGCTCGTGCGCACGGGCGACGTGGCGAGCCAGCAGCTCGACGCGCAGCGCGCGGCGCAGGCGCAGGCGCAGTCGCAGTATCAGTCGGCGCTCGACAACGTCACCGCGGCCCAGACCGCGGTCGTGCAGAGTCAGGCGCGCTATACCGCCGCGGTCGCTGCGGCGAACGCCGCCACCGCCGGGATCGGCGCGCAGCAGGGTCAGCTTCAGACCGCGCAAGGCCGGCTGACCGAGAGCGACAACCCGTATCGCGTCTCGGCGACGCAGGCGCAAGCCGACGCTGCGTTCGCGCAGGCAGGCTCGCTGCAAGCGCAACTGAAGACCGCGCAGGACAAGCTCGCGTACACGCAGATCCGCGCGCCGATCGACGGGATCGTCGGCGCGAAGAACGTCGAGGTCGGCACGTACGTCTCGCCGGGCCAGTCGCTGATCGTGATCGTTCCGAACTCGGGAACGTACGTCACCGCGAACTTCAAAGAGACGCAGCTCGGGAAGATCAAGGTCGGTCAGCCCGTCGACGTCACGGTCGACGCCTATAAAGGCACGACGTTCCACGGCCACGTCTCGGCGATCGCGCCGGCATCGCAGAACACGTTCAGCCTCGTCCCGGCGCAGAACGCAACCGGCAACTTCGTGAAGGTGACGCAGCGGATCCCCGTGCGCATCATCGTCGACAACCCGCCCGCCGACAAGCCGCTCCGCGTCGGGATGTCGGTTGTCGCGGCGGTCGACACCCGCAAGGGATCGTAACCTCCGTGCCGTTCGCCGTCCGTTCGCTCTCGCTCGCGCTGAGCGCGAGCCTCTTCACCGCGTCCGCGCTGCCGCTCGCGGCGGAGGCCCAGACGCCCCTACCGCCGCCGCGAGCAACGCCCGCATCGCAGGCGACGCCCGCATCGCAGCCGACGCCGGCGTCGCAGGCAACGTCCGCGCCGGGGACTGCGCCGGCATCGCCTCCGCAAACTCCGCTCACGGCGCCGTCAAATGGCGCGCCGCCCTCACCCGGTGTACCGACGCAGCCTGCGACCGGGCAGCCCGCGGCCTCGCAGCCGGCAACGTCGAACCGCGGCACGCCGCCGTCGGGACGCGGCGGTTCGGCGGGGGGCGCGCTTCCGCCGCCGGTGCCTGCCGTGCTTCCCGCGGTCCCCGACATCGCGCCGGGCTTCAGCGCGCCGATCGCGACAGCGCCCAACGGCGATCTCGTCGGCGTGCAGCAGCAGCCGTTCGTCGGCCTCACGCTGCAGGACGCGATCGCGATGGCGCTCCAGCGCAACACCGATCTGGCGGTCGCGCAGTCGAATCGCCGCATCGCGAACTACCAGATCGTCGCGGCGCAGGGCGCGTACGACGTTCGTTTTCAGTTGGCGCCGTCGTACGCACACAGCGTGAGCCCCGCCGTCAGCCCGTTCCAGACCGGCCCCGGCGGCGGACCGATCACGCAGGACACCACCGGCGCGACCGCCGGGTTCACGGGTCAGACGGCGACGGGCGCCCGCTACTCCGCGACGCTCAACGGGAACCGCATCTCGTCCAACGCCGCGACGAATTCGTACGATCCGTTCTATCAGACCGCACTCCAGCTCAACGTCACCCAGCCGCTGCTGCGCGGCCACGCGATCGATCAGACCCGACAGCAGCTCCAGCTTGCCCGCACCAACGCGACGATTCAGACCAACGCCGCGCTGCTGCAGGCGTCGAACACCGTCGTTGCGGTCTCGAACGCGTATTACGATCTGGTGGCGGCGTGGCGCAACGTCGCGATCCAGGAACAAGGGCTGCGCCAGGCGACCGCGCAGGCGGCGTCGAACCGTCGGCTCGCCGCGCGCGGTGCCGTTGCGCCGACCGATATCGTCGAAGCCAACACGCAGGTCGAAGTCTTTCAGGACAATGTCTTCTCGGCCTTGCAGAACGTGCAGCGCCTGCAGACCACGCTCAAGTCGCAGATCCTCGCCAATCCGGCGGATCCGGTGTGGTTCGCGAACCTCGTTCCGACGACGCCCGTCGCGCAGATCCCGCAGGAGCCGAGCGTCGACGCGCTGATCGCGTCAGCGATCGCCAACCGCCCCGAAGTGGCGCAGCTGCGCGCGCAGCGTGAGAACGCGAACACCAACGCCGCCTTCGCGCGCGATCAGCTCAAGCCGCAGCTCGATCTCGGGCTCGGGTACACCGCGAGCGGCTTTGCCGGCGTCCTCGCGCCGGCGTCGGCGAACCCGATCGTGGGCCTGTTCGCCGCGCAGATCCAAGCGGTCAACACCCTGATCGCGCGCTCGAACGCGGCGAACCCCGGTGCGCCGCCGATCCCGCCGATCACCGGCGGCTTCCCGCCCTCCCCGTCGTACCAGACGGGGCGCTTGGGTCAATCGTTCCAGAACCTGCTCGACAACCGCTTCCCGACCTACAGCGCGCAGCTCACGCTGCAGATCCCGATCGGCAACCGCACCGCGAAAGCCGACTACGGGATCGCGCAAGAACAGCAGCGCCAAGTCTCGCTTCAAGAGACCGCAGTGCTGCAGCGCGTGCGGTCGGAATCCGTCAACGCGATTCAAGGTCTGCGCGAAGCGCAGTACCGCGTCGTCTCCGCGCGGTCGGCGCGCGAGGCGGCCGAGCGCGTCCTGCTCGGCGAGCAGCGGCGCTTCGGCGCCGGCACGTCGACGACGTTCCTCGTGCTGCAGCGGCAGCTCGACGTCGCGAACCAGCGCGGCCGCGAACTGCAGGCGCAGATCGATCTCGACAAGGCGATCGTCGAGCTGAACCGCGTGAGCGGCGGGATCTTCGCGCAGAACGGGATCGACGCGAGCGCGTTGGGCATGCCGACGCTGGGCGCGGCGAGCAGCACGACGTCGTCGCTGCCGCCGCCCGCAACGATCTCCGCTCCGCAGGTGCGCAAGCGCTGAGCGCGGCGGCGGGAACGGTGCCCATGCGGCACGAGGCGCCGTACGTGTGGGACATGCACGGCTGCCCGGGGCGCGGGCCGGCGAACGATCTGCCGAGCGTCCTCGAGCGCTATCGCGCCGCGGGCTTCGACGCGGTGACCGTGAACGTCGGCGACTCGCCGAAACGCTCGAGCGCGTGATCGCGACGATCGCGTCGTATCGCCGGCAGATCGCCGAGCATCCGGAGCGTTACCGCTTGGTGCAGGATGCCCGCGACCTGCGGCGCGATGCGCGGCTCGCGGTCGCGTTCGACGTCGAAGGCGCGCTTTCGATCGGCGACCGGCTCGATCTCGTCGACCTCTACTACGATCTGGGCGTGCGCTGGACGGCGTTCGTCTACAACCGGGCGAACCTGGCGGGCGCCGGTTGTCACGACGACGTCGACGAGGGGCTCACGCCGTTCGGCGGCCGGCTCGTCGCGCGGATGGAACACGCCGGGATGATCAAGTGCTGCTCGCATACCGGGTACCGCACCGCGCTCGAGATCTTTGCGGCCGCGCGCAAGCCGACGATTCTCTCCCATTCGAATCCCCGCGCGCTCGCCGATCACGAACGCAACGTCCCCGACGCTCTGCTGCGCGCGTGCGCGCAGACCGGCGGCGTCGTCGGCATCAACGCCGTCGGCTTGTTCTTGGGCACGGCCGATCCGTCGGCGCGCGACGTGTTCCGTCATCTCGACTACGTCGTGCACTTGATCGGACCCGAGCACGTCGGGATCGCGTTCGATTCCGTGTTCCCCGCCGCGCCCGGCGCGAGCGGCTTCGAACCGGAGTCGCGGCCCGACTATTGGCCGCCGTCGCGGGGGTACAGCCGGTCGGTCACGATCCTCGGCCCCGAGATTCTGCACGACGTCGTCGCCTGCATGCGCGAGGCGGGGTATTCGCGGAGCGCGATCGACGGGATCCTGGGCGGCAACTTCGCGCGGGTCGCGGCCGCGTGCTGGAAGTCCGGCGCCGCGTCAGCCTGACGCCGGCGGATCGTATTTGAGGCCGGTGTCGCAGAGGACGGTTGCGACGACCGCGCCGTCGCGCAGCGTCCCGCTCGCGAGCAAACGGCGCGCGGCCAGCACGTTCGCCGCGGACGAGAACCCGACGTAGAACCCCATCCGTCCCAGCGTCGCGCGCTCGGCGCTCGCGTCCTCGTCGGTCACGCTCGCGTACGCGTCGACGAGCGAAGCGTCCCACAGCGGCGGGATCCGCGCATAGCCGGTCCCCTGCAGCAGGTGCGCGGCCTTCGTGACCGCCTCGCCGGCGAGCACGGCGGCGCCGTGCGGCTCGACGGCGACACCGCGGACGCGCCGATCGCGACGCTTGAGGTCGCGCAGCGTGCCGATCAGCGTCGCGCCGCTGCCGACGCAGGCGACGAACGCATCGATGCGCGGGAGCGCCGCGCGCAGTTCGGGGCCGGTCGTCGTCTCGTGCGCGAGGACGCAATCGGCGTTGGCGAACTGATCGACGAAGAACGCGCAACGCTCGTCCGCGATCGCGCGCGCGCGCCGCGTCGCTGCGTCGATATCGGCGCCGGTGACCCGCCCGGGCGAACCGTCGACCTGCGCGACGAGTTCGACCGCGGCACCGAGGCCGCGCATCATCGCAGCGCGTGCCGGACTGTTGCCGCGCGACATCACCGCGACGAACGGGTGTCCGAACGCACCGCAGACCAGCGCGAGCCCCGCGCCCATGTTCCCGCTCGTCATCTCGACGACGGTTCCGCCGGGAGGGAGCGTCCCGCGCCGGCGCGCGTTGACGATCGCCGCGAGCGCGGCGCGGTCTTTGACGCTGCCGCCGGGCTGCAAGTATTCCGCTTTCGCCGCGATCGTGCCGCCGGCCGCGTCGATCGCGACGACCTTCGTGCTGCCGATCAGCGCCGCGACGCCGCAGGAGGTGTCCACCCCGGACGGTATTGGAAGGCTGCCATGGAGCTCCTCGATCGGCTGCGCGTCGTCGATTCTCACACGGAAGGCGAACTGACGCGCACCGTCATCGACGGCTGGCCCGCCGCGGGAGCGTCGATCGCCGAACGCCTCGCCGACACGCGCGCGCGCTTCGATCCTCTGCGCCGTGCGATCGTCTGCGAACCGCGCGGTCACGAGCGATCGTCGCGGCGATTCTCACGCCGCCCGAACGCGACGGCTCCGTCGCGGGCGTGCTGTTCTGCAACGACGTGGGCTATCTGGGGATGTGCGGTCACGGGACGATCGGCGTCGTGCGCACGCTGCAGCATCTCGGCCGCATCGCGCCCGGCGTGGTGCGGATCGACACGCCGGCAGGCACCGTCGCTGCGACGCTCCACGACGACGGCAGCGCGAGCGTCGAGAACGTCCCGAGTTTTCTACACGCGCGCGACGTTGCGGTCGACGTCGACGGGCTCGGGCGCATCATCGGCGACGTCGCCTACGGCGGGAACTGGTTCTTTCTGACCTCGCTCCCCGCGCCCGCGCTGGACGTCCGCAATGCAGCCGCGCTGCTCGATGCGGCGACGCGGATTCGCGAGGCTCTCGGACGCAGCGCGATCACCGGCGCGCACGGCGCCGCGATCGACCACGTCGAACTCTTTGGACCGCCGCTGCGCGCCGACGCCGACGCTCGCAGCTTCGTGCTGTGTCCCGGCGCCGCGTACGATCGTTCGC
This sequence comes from Vulcanimicrobium alpinum, assembly GCF_027923555.1. Classification (GTDB taxonomy): domain Bacteria; phylum Vulcanimicrobiota; class Vulcanimicrobiia; order Vulcanimicrobiales; family Vulcanimicrobiaceae; genus Vulcanimicrobium; species Vulcanimicrobium alpinum. The sequence continues at coordinate 1,381,883 of NZ_AP025523.1, forward strand.
CGTGCGGCACGGGGACCTCGGCGAAGATGGCCGCGCTGCATGCGCGCGGCCGCCTTCCGCTCCACGCGACGTGGCGCCAGGAGAGCATCACCGGCGGCCTGTTCACCGGGACGCTGGCGATGCACGACGGCGCGCTCGTCCCGACGACCCGCGGCCGCGCGTACGTCACCGCGGAGACGACGCTGCTCTTCGACCGCGACGACCCGTACCGCTTCGGATTCTAGCGCTTCAGAGCTTCGCCGCTGCGGCGGCGTCGACGAACCAGTGCAGGTCGCCGCTGCGCGGACGCACGATCTGCGACGGGTACACGTCGGGCTGCGGCGGCCCGTTGAGGACCATCGCCAGCGCGTCGGCCTTTTCCGCGCCGCCGGCGGTGATCGTGACGCTGTGCGCGTCGTTGATCGCGTGCGGCGTCAGGGTGATCCGCCAGCGGTCGAGCCGCGGGACGAAGTGCGCGATGCAGAGCGCGCTGCGCGCGATCCCGCTCACGGTGCCCGGGAAGAGTGATGCGGTGTGTCCGTCGGGGCCCATCCCAAGCAGGATCAGGTCGAGCCGCGGACGCTCGCCGAGCTCCCGCTGCAGCACCGCGTGATAGTCGGCGGCCGCGGCGGTGGGGTCGTCTTCACCGCGCATCCGATGAACGCGGCCGGGCGCGACGGCGAGCGGATCGAGCAGCGTCTCGCGGTTCATGCGGTAGTTGGAATCGGCGTCGGACGGCGGCACGCAGCGCTCGTCGCCGAACCAGAACACCACGCGCGTCCAGTCGAGCGCATCGCGGCGCGGCGGCGCCGCGAGCAGGGCGTTCATCGCGCGCGGCGTCGAGCCGCCCGCCAGCGCGAGGTGCGCGCGCTCGCGCGCGGCGAGGGTGCGCTGGAGGACGGCGACGGCGTGATCGGCCGCCGCCGTCGCGAGCGCGCCGGCGTCGGGGAGCACCGTCACGTTGCGGAGCCCCGCCACGCGCTACGCTCCGGGAGTCAGATCGTCGGTCAGTTTGAGGTGGAGGATCGTGCCGCGCTTCACGTCGATGTCGCTTTTGAGACTCGTCGCCAGCGCGAAGCCGCCGGCGGCGCCGGCCAGACCGCCGTGCTTCGCGGCGGCGACCTTGTGGCCGACGATCGCACCACCGACGATGAGGCCGGTATCGCGCAGAAGATGTTTCTTCGGCTCGAGCGCTTTTAGCGATGTGAGCGCGAGCGGCGCCGGGACTTTTCGGCCGTCGGCGAGCTGGATATCGTCGAAGACGATGTTGAGCGTCGCCCCGTGTCCCATGTGCGCGGGAGAAACCTGCTCAACGTGGCCGTCGACCTTCGCGCCTTTGAGCGCGTCGGGGGCTTTGTGAAAGAAGCCCTCGTGCTCGGTGAGCGTGAAGGTATCGCCCTCGTGCAAGCGCTTCGTGTTGAGTTCCTGATCGAGCCGCGCTTCGAACTGCGCTCCTTTGGGAGCGATGACGCCCTGAGCGGCGGCGGGGACGGCGAGCGCGGCCAGGGCTGCCGCGACGAGGACGAATCGTTGCATGCGGGCGGGCTTTGCGGAGCGGCCCGGCGGCGCCTCTCGTCGCGGCTGCGGTGCTGCCGTTACAGCCCCTTGCGGCAGGCGCCTACCAGATCGAAATCGATCAGGAAGTTGTAGCCGGGCTGCGCTTCGAGCGAGCCGGCCGCGGGGACGGGCATGGGGCCGACGACGGGCTGATTCGCACACTGTGCGAACGCCGGCTTCTGCACGTAGATTCCGCGCAGCGGGTCGACGTTGCGATACTGCAACGCAGTTTTGGTGTCGTTGGCACTCACGACGAGCGTCGTCTGCTGGTGTGCCGGCGCGAGCGGTGCCGCCGGCATCTGCGCGGATGCGGCGACCGTAGCGGATCCGAGCGCGACGGTGAGTCCGAATGTTGAGATCAAGGCGTTCACGGTGATGTTCTCCTCCTTACGGGAACACCCTGAGTATCGCATCGGAAAATATCGTTGTCCAATATTAATAAAGGACATATCTATCATGTTTCACGATGAAAGGCCGGCGCTGCGGATCTCGGCGGCGAGGGCGGCGAGGGCCGCCGAGGTCGCGTCGCGGCGCGTCACGGCGGCGAAGCGCAGCACGGTCTTCGGCATGACCGCGAGGTAGTGCAGCCCGCGGATCCCGAGATCGCGCGCGGCGGAGGTGACCAGCGTGACGCCGAGACCGGCGGCGACGAATCCCAGCACGATCCGTACGTCCGTCGCTTCCTGCACGATGCGCGGCGTGAAGCCGGCCTGCCGGCAGCGTTCCACGATGTCGTCGTTGATCGATTCGCCGATATTTCGTCCGAACATCACCCAGTCGTCGCCGGCGAATTCGGCGAGCGCGACCGACCGCCGTTTCGCGAGCCGGTGACGGCTGTCGACGGCCGCCGTCACGCGCTGGTCCGGGACGGGAAGAATCTCGAATTCATCGACGCGTCTCTCGCAGTCCGGGACGAGCCGCAGGAACGCGCAGTCGATCTCCCCGTTGCGCAGCGCCGAGATCTGATCGACGGAGGGCATCTCGCGCAGGTCGAGCGCGACGTCGGGGCGCCGCCGGCGGTAGCTGCGCAGGACGGCGGTGAGGATCCGCGCCGGAAACACGCGCGAGTAGCCCAGCGTCAAGCGTCCGACCAGCCCGCGCGCCCCGAGCCGGGCGACGCGCTCGACGTCGTCGGCGGCTCGAAGTGCGCGGCGCGCCTGCTCGAGGACGAGGCGCCCGCTTTCGGTCAGGCGCACGCGCCGGCCGGCCCGTTCGAAGAGGTCGACGCCGATCTCGGCCTCGAGCTTCGCCACCTGGGCGCTGAGCGCCGGCTGTGCGATCGCGAGATCCTCCGACGCGCGGGTGAAGCTCTCGTGCTCGGCGACCCCGACAAAGTATCGCAATTGCCGCAGTTCCATATCACCGTCTATCGCGGTTCGCGATCGGTTGGTTGCGTATCGGTATTGGACGCGCGCGCTCGCGTGCGCGACGATGGCGCCGATGGATTCCGTCGTCGAGTACGGGTGGCGCCGCGCCGCCGTGGTCGCAGGGGTGATGCTCGCCACGGTGCTGCAAGTGCTCGATGCCACCATCGTCAACGTCGCGCTGCCGACGATTCAGGGCAATCTCGGCGCGTCGCTCGACGACGGCACGTGGATTATCACCGGCTACATCATCGCCGCGGTGATCGTCATCCCCCTGACGCCCTGGCTGCAGACCCGCTTCGGCCGCAAGCGCTACTACCTCGCCGCGATCGCGGGATTCACGCTGACCTCGGCGCTGTGCGGGCTCTCGACCGGCCTCGGGGAACTGGTCGTCTTCCGCATCCTGCAGGGGCTCTGCGGCGGCGGGCTCGCGGCGACGGGACAGGCGATTCTGCGCGACACGTTCCCGCCCCGGCAGCTCGGCCTCAGCCAAGTCCTCGTGGCGACCGGCGCGATCACCGGGCCGTCGATCGGACCGACCCTCGGCGGCATTCTCACCGATGCGTGGTCCTGGAACTGGATCTTTTACATCAACGTGGTTCCCGGCGTGCTCGCGGTCGTGCTGCTGCTGCTCTACCTGCGGGATCCGGCGGCGCCGCGGCGCGCGCGCATCGACGTTCCGGGATTGGCGCTGCTGGCGATCGGTCTGGGCTGCCTGCAGTACGCCCTCAACGAGGGCGAACGCAACGACTGGTTCGCGGACGCGCGGCTAGTGACGTGCGCGGTGCTGGCGTGCGGCGGACTCGCGGCCTTCGTGTGGTGGGAGCTGCGCACCGCGCAGCCGATCGTCGACCTGCGGATCCTCAAGAACCGCACCGTCGCGGCGGGGACGCTGCTGGCGGGCGTCACCGGCTTCACGCTGTTCGGCGGGATTGTGCTTGCGCCGCAGTTCACGCAAGGCGTCCTCGGTTTCACCGCGACGCTCAGCGGCGAGTCGGTGCTGGTGCGTGCGCTCGGGATCCTGCTCTTCACGCCGCTGACCCTGGCGTTTCTCAACCGCATGAAGTGGAACGCGCGCTGGCTGCTGGGGGCGGGCTACGCGCTGGTAGCGGCGGCGAATCTCTGGCAGGCCGAGGTGACGGCGTCGTCAGGCGAATTCGCAACCTACGTGCTGCCGCTCTTCGTGGGCGGCATCGGGTTCGCGCAGCTCTTCACGCCGCTCGCGGTGACGGTGCTCGGCGCGGTGCGCGGCGTCGACACGCCCAAAGCCGCCGCGCTGCTCGCGCTCGCGCAGCAGCTCGGCGGATCGATCGCGACCGCGGTTCTGGTCACGCTGCTCGATCGCCGCGGTGCGTTTCACCACGACGCGCTTGCCGCGGGAATCACGCTCTCGCGCGCGGCGATCGCGAATGTCGTGCAGCACGTCTCGCCGCAAGCGCTCGCGGGCCTGGTAACGCGCGAAGCCTCGGCGCTCTCGTTCGCCGACGCGTTCTACCTGCTAGCCCTGTGCGGCGCGCTCGCCGTCCCCCTCGTCCTCATCCTGCGCACCAAACCGGTCCTCGCGTCACCCTGAGCCTGTCGAAGGGCCGCACCGGAGGGCACCGGTGACGCGGCGCTTCGACAAGCTTAGCGTGCGGGGCGTCAGCCGGCTTGCCTTCAGCCGACCAGCGTTGCAATCCAGCTCAGCGCGGTCACGAAGACCTCGTCTGCGCCCGGTTCGAGGATCGCGCGCTCGAGCAGCGAGGCGTTGTCGATCGCCTGCAGCGGAACCAGACGGCGCTCGCGCCCGTATTCGCCTTCGACCCAGACGGCGACGACGGCCGGGTCGTCGGTCACCTCGCCATGATACCACGAGCCGTCGGTATCGAGGCAGACGCTGTGCACGCGGCGCGTCTGTCCCGCGATCTCATGCGTAAACGCAATCTCTTTTCCGTCGCGAGCGGTGAAGGCGCTGCGGCCGGACGCGGTCCATCCCAGCCGGCTCGCGAGCCAGGCGCCCAGATAAAGCGCCTCCGCCTCCGAGCCGCTGGTGATGTGCAGGGCGCGCATCGTGTAGAGTTCCGAGAGCAGACGCGGATCGTCGAAGAAGCGTGCGATCATGTCCTGCCACGGCGTGAGCCGCAGCCACGCGAGATCGCGGATCGCGATCTCGGGGTGCCGCGGCGCGAAGGCGGCGAGACTGCACACCGCCGTATCGTCCGTCACACTCCCGGACGAGTCGACGAGCAGCGTGTGGGCGCGCGCCAGCAGCGCGTTCAAAATCTCGCCGGCGTCGACGTGCGCGCCGCTCCACCACAGCACGGTGGAGACCGCGTCGCGGCAGAACGCGCTGACGTACTGATCGACGCCGTCGGCGTCGAGCGCGGACGCATCGATCGAGACGCAGTTGCGGCTACCGCCGCAGCTCACGCGCGGCTCGCCGCTCTCGGCCCCGGTGCGGTCGAAGATCATCAGAAACGACGGATACTTCTCGGCGAGCATCCGCGCGCGCTCGAGCACCCAATCGCGCCGGCCCGCTTCGTCGATCCAAACGATGAAGGTGAGCGTCGAGGTGGAGAGGCCGCCGAGCGCGAGCTCGCCGCGCATCGTCTCGATCGACGAAGAAACCGCCGGCTCCGAGGTCATATCTTTCTCCACTCGCGGCCGTCGGCGGCGAGCAGACGATCCGACGACGCCGGACCCTGACCGCCGGCCGCGTAGTTCGGAAAGTTCTCGTCGTAGGTCGCGGTCCACCGGTCGAGGACCGGCATGACGATGTTCCACGCGGTCTCGACGGCATCCCAGCGGGTGAAGAGCGTCGCGTCGCCGCGCATCGCGTCGCCGATGAGCCGTTCGTACGCGGGCGCTGAGACGACGCCGAAACCCGTCCCGTAGTTGAAATCCATCGAGACCGAGCGGATGTGCATCTTCGGTCCCGGGACCTTGGCGTTGAAGCGCAGCGAGATCCCCTCGTCGGGCTGGATCTTCATCACCAGCACGTTGTTGTCGAGCCCTTCGCCGGCTTCGCCGAAGAGCCGGTGCGGGATCGCGCGGAAGCGGATCGCGATCTCCGACATCTTGTGCCCCAGACGCTTGCCGGACCGCAGGTAGAACGGGACGTCGGCCCAGCGCCAGTTGTCGATCTGCAGCTTCACCGCCGCATACGTCTCGGTGTTCGAGTCGGGCCGCACGTCGGGCTCCTCGCGATACCCCGGCACCGGCTTCCCGCCGATCGAGCCCGCCTCGTACTGTCCGCGAGCCGTCTCCTGCATCACGCGGGCGCGGTCGATCGGCCGCACCGCGGAGAGCACTTTGAACTTCTCGTCGCGGATCGCGTCGGCGCCGGAATTCACCGGCGGTTCCATCGCGACGAGCGCGAGCAGGTTCATCACGTGGTTCTGGATCATGTCGCGCAGCGCGCCGGCGTTGTCGTAGTAGCCGCCGCGGCCTTCGACGCCGACCGTCTCCGCCGCGGTGATCTGCACCGAGTCGACGTAGCGCCGGTTCCAGATCGGCTCGAAGATCACGTTGGCGAAGCGCAGCGCCATGATATCCTGCACCGGCTCTTTGCCCAGGTAGTGATCGATGCGATAGATCTGCTTCTCGTCGAAGACCTTGGAGACTTCGGTCTGCAGCGCGCGCGCCGAGTCGAGATCGGTGCCGAACGGCTTCTCGATGATGATCCGCGTCCAGCCGGTCTTGTTCTGATGCGGGCCCAAGCCGGCGTCTTCGAGCTTGCCGACGATCGTGGCGAACAGCGACGGCGGCGTGCTCAGGTAGAAGAGCCGGTTTCCCGCGGTTCCGAACTGCTGGTCGTTGTGCTCGAGGACGTCGCGCAGCTTTTTGTAGGCGTCGGTGTCGTCGAACGGCCCGCTGACATACGAGACATGGTTGGCGAAGTCGCTCCACAGCGGCTCCTTGGCCAGGCCGCTGCGCGAGAACTCGTCGACGCTCTTGCGCATCTCGTCGCGGAACGACTGATCGCTGAACGGCGAGCGCGAGAAGCCGACGATCGCGTAGTTCGCCGGGAGAATGTCGCCGAGGCGGAGGTTCCACATCGCCGGCATCAGCATGCGCTTCATCAAGTCGCCGCTCGCGCCGAAGAACACAATCGAACACGGATCCCCGATGCGGTTGACCGCGATCCCCGCGCGCAGCGGGTTCGCCGCCTGCGGCGGCGCGGTGAGGGTCGTGGTCATCGCTTCGTCACTCTCCGGCAGCGCCCGCGTGCGCCGGCTCTTCCTTGATTGCGTGGCCGCCGAACTGATTGCGCAGTGCGGCGATCACCTTCGCGCTGAACGACTCGTCCTGGCGCGAGACGAAGCGCGAGAGCAGCGACATCGTGATCACCGGCGCCGGGACGTTTTCGTCGATCGCGGCCTGCACGGTCCATCGCCCCTCGCCGGAGTCCTCGACCCAGCCGCGGACCTTCGAGAGCGTCGCGTCCTCCTTGAAAGCAAGCTCCGCGAGCTCGAGCAGCCACGATCGCACGACCGAACCGTGCAGCCAGAGCGCGGACAGCTGATGGAGGTCGTACCGGTACTCCGACTTCTCGAGGATCTCGAAACCCTCGCCGTACGCGGCGAGCATCCCGTACTCGATCCCGTTGTGCACCATCTTCGAGAAGTGCCCGGCACCGCTCGGTCCGACGTACGCGTAACCGTCGGGCGGCGCCAGCGTCGTGAAGATCGGCTCGACGCGTTTCACCGCCGCCTCGTCGCCGCCGACCATCAGGCAGTAGCCGTTCGCCAGCCCCCACACGCCGCCGGACGTGCCGGCGTCGATGAACGCGATCTGCTTCTCGCAGCAGCGCGCGTAGCGCGCCTTCGAATCGGTCCAGCGCGAGTTGCCGCCGTCGATGATCGAGTCGCCGGGCTGCAGCATCCCCAGCAGGTCGGAGATCGTCGAGTCGGTGGGCGCGCCCGCCGGCACCATGATCCACACCGCGCGCGGCGGCTGGAGTTTCGCGACCAGATCGGCGAGCGACGAGGCGGCGGTCGCGCCGTCGCCCGCGCTGCGCGCAACCGCAGCCGAATCGCGATCGTACGCCACCACCGCATGTCCGCCGCGCACCAGCCGCGTCGTCATGTTGGCGCCCATCTTGCCCAGCCCGATCATCCCGAGTTGCATCTCTGCGTCCTTCGCTTTCGAATCCGGTTACGCGCGCGCGCCGACGGCGTGTTCGATCGCCGCCGCGAACGCGGCGAGCCCGGCCTGGACCTCACCCGGGAAGTGGACGCGGATGCCGCGCCGTTCGCGTTTGTCGAGCGACTCGAAATCGCCCAGCGCCTGCGCGCGTTCGAGGGTGCGGAACCCGACCATCCCGGGGATCGCGATCTCGAACGGCGCGTCGTAGGTGAACTGGAAGAACACGCCCTCGTTCGAGCCGCCTTTGTGGAGCTGTCCCGTGGAGTGCAGGAAGCGCGGCCCGAAGCCGACCGTCGTCGCGACCTTGTGCGCGTCGCGCACGACCGCGCGGATCCGGCGGAGCGCATCCTCGTTCACGCCGTTCATCGGGACGTACGCGTTGAAGGCGACGTAGTCGCCGGCGCGGATCTGATCGGCGATCGCCGCGACCGCGCTCTGCAGATCGCTGCCCAGCGCGGCGGCGCGCGATCCGGCGAGCGGGAAGATCTGGGCGTCGGACGACGTCACCCGCGGTTCCGGTTCGCCGAAGCCGCCCTTCTGCGCGTACTCCGCGAGCAGACGTTTCGTGTTGTCTTTGGACTCCTGGACGTTGGGCTGATCGAACGCGTCGATCCCGAGCACCGCGCCGGCCGCCGCGGTCGCGATCTCCCACAGATAGAACTGCTCGCCGATGTCGTACGCGTCGCTCATCGCCAGCCGGATCACCGGATGTCCCGCTGCCTCGAGCTCGCACGCGCGCGCGCCGGCGTCGTCGTCGCCGGGGAGCGTCGCGCCGACGTAGACGAAGACGCGGTCCTCGCCGTAGGCGCCCACCTCACCGAGCGGCTCGCCCTCGACCGGGACGATCCCGATCCCCGATTTGCCGGTCGACTCGGCGATCAGCTGTTCGGCCCACGCGCCGAACGCGCGCACCGAGGGATGGGTGAGGATCGTCAGCTTGTCCCGGCCCTGCTTCGCGAGCGCCCCGATCGCCGCGCCGAAGCGCACTCCCGGCGCGTCGTGCGGGACGACGGTGCGCGCGTTGGCGTGCATCGCGTTGATCGCGCGGTCGAGGATCGCCGTGACGTCGTAGCCGGCCAGCGCCGCCGGGACCATCCCGAAGTACGAGAGCGCCGAGTACCGGCCGCCGATGTTCGGATCGTTGGTGAAGACGCGCGCGAACTTCGCCTGCTTCGCCTCCGCCTCGAGTTTCGTCCCCGGATCGGTCACCGCGACGAAATGGTCGCCGGCGTTCTGCGCCCCGACCGTCTGCTGAACGCGCTGGAAGAAATAGCGGTAGAAGGCGTCGGGCTCCGTCGTCGTCCCCGATTTCGAGGCGACGATGAAGAGCGAGCGCGCGATGTCGAGCGACTCGTCGAGCGCGCGCACCTGCTGCGGATCGGTCGAGTCGAGGACGTGCAGCGCCGGATAGCCGGGCGTCTTCCCGAACGTCCGGCGCAGGACGTCGGGCGCGAGCGAGCTCCCGCCCATCCCGAGCACCACGACGTGATCGAACCGCTTCGCGCACGACTGCGCGAACTCGCGCAGGTCGCTGCTCTGCGCGTGCGTCTGCTGCGGGATCTCCACCCAGCCCAGCGCGTGCGTGACGATCGCGACGTGCGCCGGATCGGACGACCACGGCGACGGATCGGCGAGCCAGAGCTTCTTGAGGATGTCGAGCGTGCCGAGCCGGTCGAGCGCCGCGTCGGCGGCGGGCTGCGCGGCGCCGAGCGCGAGCGAGACCTTCGGCGGCGCGTCGCTGCGGAGTTTTTCGAGCTTCGAGCCGATTGCGGCGAGCATCGCGTTGAACGAGTCGGCGAACGACGTGACGCCGTCGGCGACGAGTTGTTCGGTGACGTCGTAGAGCGAGATCTGTTCTTTCCCGAGCGCCTCGATCGTCGCCCGCGCGCGGCCGAGGTCCTCGAGGACCGTCTCCGGACGGACCGTCCCGTGGTCGAGGATCGCGTCGAGCGTGTTGGGCGGAACGGTGTTGACCGTGTCGCGGCCGACGAGCGGCTCGACGTACATCAGATCGGCATACGCCGGATTCTTCGTCGAGGTCGACGCCCACAGCGGACGCTGCACGCGTGCGCCCTTCGCCCGCAGCGCCGCGAAGCGCTCGCCGCCGAAGAGTTTGAGAAAACGCTGGTACGCGAGTTTGGTGTTCGCGACCGCGGCCTTCCCCAGCAGGTGCTCGAGGTGCGCGCCGGCCTCGATCTTGGCGTGAAGCTGTTTGTCGATCGCGGTGTCGATGCGCGAGACGAAGAACGATGCGACCGACGCGATCGCGTCGATCGGCTCGCCGCGCTTCACGCGCTCTTCGAGCCCTTCGATGTACGCGTTCGCCGCGGTCTCGTAGCGGTCGACCGAGAAAAGCAGCGTGACGTTGACGTTGATCCCGGCCGCGATCGTCGCCTTGATCGCCGGGCCGCCTTCGACGGTTCCCGGGATCTTGATCATCACGTTGGGGCGGTCGACGGCGCGCCACAACCGGGCCGCCGCGTCGATCGTCCCCTGCGTGTCGTTGGCGAGCGTCGGCGAGACCTCGAGCGAGACGTAGCCGTCGAGCCCGTGCGTCTGGTCCCACACCGGACGGAAGAGATCGCACGCGCTGCGGATGTCGCGGATCGCGAGCGCCTCGAAGATCGCGGCGGTGTCGCGCTCGGCGGCGAGCGTGCGGAGCTGCTCGTCGTAGTCGGTCCCCGCGCCGATCGCCTTCTCGAAGATCGTCGGGTTGGAAGTCATTCCGCGCAGGCCCTGATCGATCAGCGTCTGCAGTTCGCCCGAGGCGAACATGCTGCGGCGGATGTTGTCGAGCCAGATGCTCTGCCCGGCTGCCGCGAGTTCGCGCAGTTGGTTGCCCATGGTGCTCGTGTCTCTTTCTCGGGTGTGGGAGATCAGACGTTGGCCAGCAGGCCCGCCGCGACGTCCGCGACGTGTCTGGGCGTGAAGCCGTAATCGGCGGCGATCGCGGCGCCCGGCGCCGAGGTGCCGAAATGGTCGAGGCCGTACGCGATCCCGCGCTCGCCGACGTATTTCGACCAGCCGATCGTCGCGGCGGCTTCGATCGACATGCGCGCGCGCACGTGCGGCGGAAGGATCCGATGCCGGTAGGCTTCGTCCTGCGCGTCGAACAGCCGCCACGACGGCATCGAGACGACGCGGGTCTTCGTACCGCCCGCTTCGAGCAGTTTCGCCGCTTCGACGGCGAGCGAAACTTCGGATCCGGTGCCGATGAGGATCACGTCGGGTTCGTCGGGCGGCTCGACGAGGATATACGCGCCGCGTGCGACGTCGGCGCGGCGTTCGCCCAGAAACGGGACCTTCTGCCGCGTCAGCACGATCGCGGTCGGTCCCGCGTGCGGCTGGATCGCGAGCTTCCACGCTTCGAGCGTCTCGAGCGCGTCGGCGGGGCGGATGTCGACGACGTTGGGCGTCGCGCGCAGCATCGCGAGCTGTTCGATCGGCTGGTGCGTCGGACCGTCTTCGCCGAGAAAGACCGAGTCGTGCGTGAAGACGAAGATCTCGCGGATCTGGTTGAGCGCTGCGAGCCGCAGCGACGGCTTCATGTAGTCGAGGAAGTTGAAGAACGTCGCGCTGAACGGCAGCAGGCCGCCGTGCAGCGCGATCCCGTTCGACGCCGCCGCCATCGCGTGCTCGCGCACGCCGTAGTGGATGTTGCGGCCGGCGTACGAGCCGGGTTGGAAATCGCCCTGGTCTTTCAGATACGTCTTGGTCGACGGATCCAAGTCGGCGGAGCCGCCGACGAGTTCGGGGAGCGCGGCGGCGATCGCGTTCATCACCGTTCCGCCGGCCTCGCGCGTCGCGACGCTGCCGTTCTCCGCGGTGAACGCGGGCCACGGAAGGGTCGAGGGCAGCGTCCCGTCGCGCGCTCGCTCGAACTGCGCCGCAAGCTCCGCGTGCGTGGCCTTCCACCGCGCGTAGCGCGCGTTCCACGCATCCTGCAGCGCCGCGCCCTTCGCGCCGGCGTCTTTGAAGAACGCGGCCGCCTCGGCGGGGATCTCGAATGGCGGAGAGTCCCAGTGCAGCGCCTTGCGCGTCGCCTCCATGTTCTTGCCGAGCGGCTCGCCGTGGGTCTTGAACGTCCCCGCTTCGGGGGAGCCGTAGCCGATCGTGGAGCGGATCGCGATCAGCGTCGGCGCGTCGGCCTGCGATTTCGCCAGCGCAATCGCGCGGTCGATCGTCTCGACGTCGTTCGCTTCACCAGGTCCGACCTCGATCGTGTGCCAGCCGTACGCCTCGAACCGTTCGCGGACGTCTTCGGTGAACGTCAGCGAGGTCGCGCCGGCGAGCGAGACCTTATTGTCGTCGTAGAGGACGATCAGCTTGCCGAGCTGGAGGTGCCCGGCGAGCGACGCCGCCTCCGACGCCACGCCTTCCATCAGATCGCCGTCGCCGGCGAGAACGTACGTGTCGTGGTCCACGATCGTCTCGTCGCCGTTGTAGACCGCCGCGAGATGCGCCTCGGCGATCGCGAGCCCGACGGCGTTGGCGAATCCCTGCCCGAGCGGACCGGTGGTCACCTCGACGCCGGCGGTGTGGTGGTACTCCGGGTGCCCCGGGGTTCGGCTGCCGAGCTGGCGGAACGCCTTGAGATCGTCGAGGGTGAGATCGAACCCGGTGAGATGGAGCAGCGCGTAGAGCAGGGCCGAGCCGTGCCCGGCGCTGAGCACGAAGCGGTCGCGGTCGAACCACTTCGGATCGGCCGCGTTGAAGCGCAGGTGACGCGTCCACAGCGTGTACGCCGCCGCCGCCGCGCCGAGCGGGAGCCCCGGGTGGCCGGAGTTGGCCTTCTGGACGGCGTCGACGGCCAGAAAACGGATGGCGTTGATGCGTTGTTCGTCCGCTGCGGAATTCACGTCGTCCTCCGGAAAGGGGGGAACGCGCGTTCGCGAGCCGCGCCTGGTCGGCCTCCTTCAATACCCGCGGACGGAAGCGCGGTTTGCGGCGCGGAACGGAGCGGCGATGGATGCTTCGTTGGAGAGCCGAGTCGTCGAGCTGGAGACGCGTTGCGAGACCGAGCCTGATGCGATCAAGAAGAAGCCCGGCCGCGTCGTCGAGGAGGTGCTCGACGCGCTCGACACCGGTGCGTTGCGCGGCTGCGAACCGGTCGACGGCGAGTGGGTCGTGCACGCGTGGGTCAAGCGAGCGATCCTTCTATCGTTCGCGCGCTTCGACAACGTCTCGATCCACGACGTGATGAGCAGGCCGGCCGCGCTCAAAGACGCGCTCGCAGGCCGCGCGCTACTGCCGTCGTTCTACGATAAACTGCCCACCAAGCGGAATTGGAAGAAACTCGGCGCGCGCTGCGTGCCGCCGGGCGTCGCCCGCTACGGTTCGTATCTGGGGCGCGGGGCGATCCTGATGCCGGGCTTCGTCAACATCGGTGCCTACGTCGACGACGGCACGATGGTCGACACGTGGGCGACGGTCGGCTCGTGCGCGCAGATCGGCAAGAACGTCCACCTCTCGGGCGGAGTGGGGATCGGCGGCGTCCTGGAGCCGCCGCAGGCGACGCCGGTGATCGTCGAGGACGGGGCTTTCGTCGGCTCACGCTGCATCGTCGTCGAAGGCGTCCGTGTCGGCGCGGAAGCGGTGCTGGGCGCGGGCGTCGTGCTGACCGCATCGACGCCGATCGTCGACGTGCGCGGCGACGAGCCGGTGACGACGAAGGGCGCGATCCCGCCGCGTGCGGTCGTGATTCCGGGTACGCTCCCCAAGCGGTTCCCGGCCGGCGAGTTCGGGACGCCGTGCGCGCTGATCATCGGCGTGCGCACCGAGTCCACCGACTTGAAGACGTCGCTCAACGCCGCGCTGCGCGAATTCGAGGTCGCCGTTTAGCTCCGTGAATCCGAAAGTGCTGGCAATCGAGCCGTCGATGATCCGCGCGATCGCGGCGAAGAAACAGGCGGGCGCGATCGATCTGGGGATCGGGGAGCCGGCGCTGCTGCCGCAGCAGCGCTTCATCGACGCGGCGGCACGCTGGGCGGCGGAACACGGCGTCAAGTACACGGTGAACGCCGGCGACGTCGCGCTGCGCGAATTGATCGCCGCGCACTACGCGTTTCCGGGGATGGGCGCGGCGCGCAACGTCTGCATCACCACCGGCTCGCAAGAAGCGGTGTACGTCGCGATCAAGACGCTCCTCGATCCGGCGGTCGACGAACTCCTCGTCGTGGCGCCGGCGTTTCCGGCGTACGCGAAGATGGCCCAGCTCGAGGGAATCGCGTCGCGCGCCGTGCACATGCGCGCCGACGACGACTTTCGCTACGACGTCGACGCGATCGTCGACGCGATCGACCCGGCGACGCGGATGATCGCGATCGCGTCGCCGGCGAATCCCACCGGACGCGTCCTGCGCGACGCCGACGCGCGGCGGCTCGCCGCGGCCCTGCTCGCGCGCCCCGGTGCGCCGGTGTGGATCCTGCAGGATGAGATCTACCGCGAGCTCACCTACGTCGACGACCCCGGCTCGATCGCCGACTACTATCCGTACACGATCGTCGCGAATTCGCTCTCGAAGTCGAACGCGCTCACCGGAATGCGGATCGGCTGGCTGATCGCGCCCGGCGAGGTGAGCGACGCGCTGGTGAAGACGCACGCGTGGGTGACGTCGACGGCGAGCTCGTTCGGACAGCGCGTGGCGCTCGAGATCTTCCGCGAGCCCGGTGCTCTGCAGGAGCACGCGGCATGGTACCGCGCGCAGCACGGCAGCGTCACGGCCGCGCTCGAGGAGAGCGGTCTGCGCTACGTTCCGATCGACGGGGCGTTTTACGCCTGCGTGCGTTTGCCGCGCGGCGGCGACGCGATGGCGGCGGCGCTGGAACTCGTCGAGCGCCGCAACGTCGTGGCGATCCCCGGCGGAACGTTCGGCGCGTCGCTCGAGGGGTGGCTGCGGATCAGTTGGGTCGCGCCGGCCGACGACGTCGCCGAGGGGCTGCGGCGGATCGCCGCGCTCTAGCGGACCCCGGCGCGCGGAACGCTTACGAGGCTTGCGGGCGGCGGAGTTCGTCGACGTGGCGGGCGAAGGCGTCGAACCACAGATCGAGCAGCTGCCGATCCGGCACGTTCCGGACGATGGCCGGATCGGCGGCCGTGCGCAGGAGCGTGATGATGCGGCGATCGCTCAAGCGGCCGAACTTGTGGCGCTTCACGACGCGCCGGGCAACCCTCGCCGCATCCTCGTCGAGGATACGCTGAAGTTCATCCATTCTTGATTCTTTCGTTTTTGCTGGGAGATGGTCCCGCACACGACGTGCGTCGCAGGTGAAGTTTTGGTGTCGATCGGCTGTGCCGCAGCGCACAGCGAGCGGCATCAGCCGCGCTCGGCCGAATGTCTCCTATGCCCGCCGGCCGGTCCGTCCACACCGGCCGCGGCGTATGCGCGCGCGGTCCGTTCGAGCACGCGCTGCGGCGCGAGCCCGATGAGTTCGGTCCGCGCGACCGCGACGCCGTCGCGCGCCGCGGCGCGCCGGACGAGTTCCGTCAGGCGGTAGAGCGGCACCGCATCGACGTCGGTGAGGTTGCACGAGACCTGGACGCGGTCGGGCGCAACCTGCAGTCCGAGGCACTTGAGCGTGCGCAGACCCCCGCCCGACGCACGCAGTCGGCGCGCGATGCGCTGCGCGATCCGGACGTCGCCGCAGGCGAGTTCGACGTTGAAGGCGACGAGGAACGGCCGCGCTCCGATCGCGATCGCGCCGGCCGAGGCGTGAGCGGCGTCGCCGTAATCGAAGGACCATGCCGCGTCGAGGGCGTGACGAGCGGCGAGGCCTTCGAACTCGCCGCGCCGGATCTCGGCGAGCTGCGTGCGATGCGGCGCGCTCGCGGCGGCGCCGTACAGAAACGACGGGATCGCCAAGTCGCACCAGATGCGTCCCGCGGCGCGGTGCGCCAGCGTCACCGCGTCGTCGAGCGTCGCGTCCGCGAGCGGGACGAACGGCAGGACGTCGAGGGCCCCGATCCGCGGGTGGACGCCGTGATGCACGCGCAGATCGATCCGTTCGCGCGCGACGCGCGCCAGCGCGACGGCCGCGGCGACGACCTGCGAGGGGCGGCCGACGGCAGTGATCACGCTGCGGTGATGGACGCGGTCGCTCGTGCGGTGGACCACCTCGGCGCCCTCCGCGCGCATCGCGTCGACGCACGCGTCGACGATCGCCGGGTCGCGGCCCTCGCTGATGTTCGGGACGATCTCGAAGAGGCCGGCCGCCGGATCCCTCACATCGATGATACGTACGCGGGGGCGGCGTTCGTTCCGCGGTGCCGCGCGATTTCAGCGGACGAACGCGTCGATCGCCTCGTGCGGCGCGGGCGGCTCCGTGCGGCCGCCGAGGTGACGCGCCAAGAACGCTTCGACCGCCGCGTTGAAGCGCTTCGCGTTCTCGGGCCGGGCGAAGCCGTGGCCCTCGTCGTCGAACACGATGTAGGTCACGTCTAGCTTGCGCTCGCGCATCGCGGCGACGATCTGGTCGGACTCGGCGATCTTCACGCGCGGGTCGTTCGCGCCTTGCCCGATGAGCAGCGGCGCGCGGATCTCGCCGGCGCGGAAGAGCGGTGACTGCTCGCGCAGGAACGCTTCGGTCTCGCCCATGCGGCGGGTGAACGTCGCCCGAAGCGTCTCCCAGTACGGCGGGATCGACGCCAGCAGCGTGTTGAGGTTGGACGGTCCGACGATGTCGACGCCGCACGCGAACGCGAGCGGCTCGAACGTCAGCGCGGTGAGCACCGCGTAGCCGCCGTACGAGCCGCCCATGATCCCGACGCGCAGCGGATCAG
Organism: Vulcanimicrobium alpinum; assembly: GCF_027923555.1. Classification (GTDB taxonomy): domain Bacteria; phylum Vulcanimicrobiota; class Vulcanimicrobiia; order Vulcanimicrobiales; family Vulcanimicrobiaceae; genus Vulcanimicrobium; species Vulcanimicrobium alpinum. The sequence goes on from NZ_AP025523.1 coordinate 1,398,688, forward strand.
CGATCCCCTGATGCACGAGCCAGGCCTTCGCGTCGAGCAGATCGGTGCGCATCGAGCCGGCCCATTCCCGATCTCCGGCGTTGAGGAACGCTTTGCCGTAGCCGGTCGATCCGCGATAGTTCGGCTGCAGCACGGCATAGCCGCGGTTGGCCAGCCATTGCACCGTGCTGTTGTAGCCCCACTCGTCGCGCACCCACGGTCCGCCGTGGACCAGCACGATCGCCGGAAGCCGCTTCGCTTCGACGCCGGCCGGGGTCGTCAGGTAGCCGTGGATCGTCAGGCCGTCGCGCGCTTGAAACGAGATCGGCGTCATCGGCGAGAGCGCGTACCCTTCGAGCGACGGGCGCGCGGCGAAGAGTTTCGTCGCGCGCCGAGCGGTACGGTCGTACGACCAGTACGTCACCGACCCGGCATCGACGTTGGAGGCGACGAGCCAGGTACGGTCGTCGCGATCGATCGAGGTCAAGGAGGCGTCGCCGGGAACCTGCGCCGCGAGCGCGGCGAAGTCGTCGGCGTACGCGGGATCGAGCACGATCCAGTCGCGGCGCTCGCGCACGATCGACGCGGCGATCGGCGTCTTCGTCTTCGGCGAGAACTGCACGTCGTGCACGTCGTACGCTGCGTCGCCGGCGATCTCGACGGCGGTGCCGGCGGCGAGGTCGTAGCGCATCAGCCGCGCGGCGTTGCCGCCGGCGCTGCTGACGACGAGCAGCCCGCCGCCGTCGACGGTGAATCCGACGAGCGACGGGGTCCCGTCGTCGGGATCGAAGTGTGCGAGCGTGCGCCACGGCGCGTTCGCGTCGTCGCGCACGACGATCTCGTTCGACGCGTCGGCGTGCATGATCACGCCGGCGCGCACCGTCATCGTCATGTCATCCGCGAACGCGGCGATCGTCCCGGGGTTCTCGGTGTCGAGCGTCGCCTTGCCGCTGTGCGGATCGAGCCGGTAGACGTCGAACAGCTGCGGATTGCGGCGGTTCATTACCACGAGAATGCGGTCGGGACGGTGCGGATCGATCGTCTGCACGTCGACGCGCACGCCGTCGTACGGCGTGAGATCGACCGGCGCCTCACCGCCGCGCGGATCGGCGGCGAAGAGGTGGAAGTCTTCGTTGCCGCCGAGGTCCTGCAGGTAGAGAACGCGCGCGCCGTCGGGCGACCAGAAGGCGTTGCGGATCGGCCGCCGGGCATCCGACGCGACCATTCGCGTATCGTCGCGATCGACCGAGCGCACCCACACCGAGAGCACGCCGTCGTGCGGAGCGAGAAACACGAACTGCGTCCCGTCGGGCGAGAGGAAGGGCGCGGCGCGCTCCGGGTTGCCGAAGAGGACGTCGCGCGGGATGAGGTCGGTCATTGCGCGCGTCGCATTCGTCGGACCGCCTCGCAATCCCCGAGGAACCGCAGGGGCGCTGCGGTCAGTCGAACGCGAGCCGGATCGCCGTGGCGACGTCGCGCGCGGCATCGGGCGCGATCAGCCGGGTGAACCCGAGCTTCGTCGCCTCGGCGGCGCGCCGCACCGGGAGCGAGACGCTGCGCAGTTCGCCCGAGAGCCCGAGCTCGCCGAACGCGACCGCGCCGCTCGCCAGCGGGATGTCGCGAAACGCCGACGCGATTGCGAGTGCGATCCCCAGATCCGCCCCCGTCTCGACGACGCGCAGCCCGCCGGCGACGGAGCAGTAGATGTCGTGACCGCCGAGCTGCATCCCGGCGCGGCGTTCGAGGATCGCGATGATCATGGCGAGACGCGCGGCATCGACATTGGCCGCGAGCCGGCGCGGCGTCCCGTACGCGGCCTCCCCGACCAGCGCTTGGATCTCGACGAGCACGGGCCGCTGGCCCACCAGCGTGGGGACGACGCAAGTGCCGCTCGGACGCGCACCGCGCGACTGCAGAAACAGCGCCGACGGATCGGCGACTTCGTGCAGCCCGCGATCGTCCATCGAGAAGACGCAGATCTCGTCGATCCCGCCGAAGCGGTTCTTGTACGCGCGCACGATGCGGTACTCGCCCGATGCGTCGCCTTCGAAGTAGAGCACCGTGTCGACGAGATGCTCGAGCAGACGCGGGCCGGCGATCGCACCGTCCTTGGTGACGTGGCCGACGACGAACGTCGCGCAGCCAGTGCGTTTCGCAAACTCCATCAGGACCTGCGTGCAGTCGCGGATCTGCGAGACGCTGCCGGCGAATGACTCGACGTCGGGGAGCCACATCGTCTGAATCGAGTCGACCACCAGGATCTCCGGGACGTCGCGCTCGAGTGCGTCGAGCACCGCGCGCAGATTGGTCTCGGGGAAAACCAGCAGCGAGTCGGCCGCGCCGATCCGCTGCGCGCGCAGTTTCGTCTGCGCCGCCGACTCCTCGCCGCAGACGTAGACGGTCCCGGCGCCGTCGCGTGCGAGCGCCGTCGCCAGCTGCAGCAGCAGCGTCGATTTCCCCGCGCCGGGCGGACCGCCGAGCAGGACGAGGCTTCCGGGGACGATGCCGCCGCCGAGCAGTCCGTCGAACTCGCGCATCCCGGTGCGGCGCCGCGCGATGCGCGTCTCCTCGATCGCCGCGAGCCGGACCGGTCCGGCGGCGCGCAGCGGCGTAGCGACGGCCCGCGCCGATGCGCCCTTCGCCGGGCGGACCACCGGCGCGTCGTCGAAGGTGTTCCAGGCGTCGCACGACGGACAGCGTCCGAGCCAGCGCGCGGACTCAAACCCGCACCCCGTGCAGTAGTACACCGTTTTGGGCTTCGCCACCGCCGCATCGTTGCGCGGCCCTGTGCCTGACGCCTGGCACACCGCGCGGCCCGAGGATGGGGCGCCGTCGCGGACGCCGTAGGGAGCGCACGTGGAACACGCCCCGATTCCGGTCAGCGGCATGGACGCGAGCGGATACATGGTCAAGGACGCGGGGCGCGCGATCGCGTTCTATCGCGACGTGTTCGGTCTCGAACCGTCGTGGGTGTATCCCGGCGGCCACGGCGCGGAATACGAACTCTCCGACGGCACGACGTTCGTGCTGTGGGGCGGGGGCGCGCAGCCGGCGATGCCGTTTCAGCCCAGCAACGGGATCCTGTTCCGCGTCGCCGACGTCGCCGCGGCCGTCGCGGCGCTCCAGGCCCGCGGGATCGCGGTGCAGATGCAGACGGAGACGCCCGTGTGCGTCATGGCAATGATTGCCGATAGCGAAGGGAACACCGTCACGCTGCACCAGCGCAAAGCCGCGCCGGCGCGCTGATGTCCCAGCGGGAGAGCGTCGCGATCGACGGGTGGGTCGCGAGCGGGAAGACGACCGTCGCCAAGCAGTTGGCGGCGGAACTGCGCTTTCTGTATCTCGACACCGGTGCGATGTACCGCGCCGTCGCGTATCTCGCGCTGCGCAACGGCGTCGACCTCGACAACGAAGCGGCGCTGCTGGCGATGCTCGCGCACCACACGATCGCGATCGTCCCCGAACCCGAGGCGACGGCCGGCTATCGCGTGCTGATCGACCGCTTCGACACCGCCGAGCGGCTCTTCGATCCGGATGTCGCGGCGGCGGTCTCGACCGTCGCGGCGCTCCCGGGCGTGCGTCGTGAACTCGTCGCGCGCCAGCGCGCAATCGCCGAGCAGGGCCCGGTGGTGATGGCGGGACGCGACATCGGCACCGTCGTCCTCCCCGACGCGCGCCACAAATTCTTCCTGACCGCGTCGATCGACGAGCGCGCACGGCGCCGGCAGGCGGAGTTCCACGAACGCGGTCTCGACGTCGCGTTCGACGAGGTGCGCGCGCAGATCGCCGAACGCGATCGCCTCGATTCGACCCGCGCGGTTTCGCCGTTGCGCGCAGCGGACGACGCGATCACGATCGATTCGACCGAGATGGAACCCGGCCAAGTCGTCGCGCTGATGCGCAATGCAATGGAGCGCGCGCGGGCGTGAGCGTCTACGCCGCGGCAAAGTTCGCCGTCACCGCGATCGCGACGGCGCTCTTTCGCTATCGCGTGATCGGCGCGGAGAAGGTGCCCCGGGACGGCGGCGTCATCATCGCCGCCAACCACATCTCGAACTTCGATCCGCCGCTGCTCGGGATCGGCGTCCCGCGCCCCGTGTCGTACATGGCGAAGAAGGAGCTCTTCGCGCTCCCGGTCCTCGGCCCGCTCCTGCCGCATCTCAACGCCTTTCCCGTCGATCGCCAGGCCGGCGGAACCGCGGCGCTGCGCGCGAGCCTGCGGATGCTCAAGGAAGGGCGCTGCGTGGGGATCTTCCCCGAGGGCGGCCGCAACGTCAGCGGGACAAACGAAGAGAAGGCGGGCGCCGCCTTTCTGGCGGCGGCGTCGGGCGCGCCGGTCGTTCCGGCCGCGATCGTCGGCACGCGGTCGCTCCGTCCGTTCCGCCGGATCACCGTCGTCTTCGGCGATCCCCTGCGAATCGAACGGAACCGGAAGTCGGACGAGGGCGATCTGGAGAAGGGAGCAGCGGAGATTATGAGCCGGATACGCGCGCTCGAGGGGAGCATTCGTTGATCATCAAGCGAGCCAAGACGCAGGGGTTCTGCTTCGGCGTCGCCATCACGGTGAAGAAGGCCGAGGAGGCGATCGAACGCCTTCCGGGCGGCGTCACCACGCTGGGGCACGTCGTCCACAACCCGCAGATGGTCGCGCAGCTCGAAGCAAAGGGTCTCAAGAACGCCGCCGCGGTCGACGAGATCGAGAGCGGGACGATGTTCGTGCGCGCGCACGGCCTTCCGGTTGAGACGTTCGAGAAGGCGGCGGCCAAAGGACTCTCGGTGATCGACGCTACCTGCCCGATGGTCACGAAGATCCACGTCCAGGCCGAGAAGCTGCGCGACGAAGGCTACAAGATCGTCGTCGTCGGCGATCCCAATCACCCCGAGGTGAAGGGGACGCTCTCGCACGTCCCGGGGGCGTGGTGCATCACGAGCGTCGACGAGATCGCGGCGCTCCCGCGCGCGAGCCGGGTCGGAGTCGTCGTGCAGTCGACGTGGAACGGGCCCGGTTTCGCCGACATCGTCCGCAAGCTCAGCGAGAAGTATTACGAGGTGCGGGCCGTCAACACGATCTGCACCGACACCAAGAACCGGCAGACCGAGGTCGACGAACTCTCGCGCGAAGTCGAGGTGATGGTCGTCGTCGGCGGCAAGACGTCGGCGAACACGAAGCATCTCGCCGAACTTGCCGCGATGAACGGCGCGCGTTCGTATCACATCGAAGGACCGGACGAACTGCAGGCCGAGTGGTTCGCGGGGATCGAGCGAGCGGGGCTTATGTCGGGCGCGTCGACGCCGGGCTGGCTCGTCGATCAAGTCGCGGATCGGATGGATGCGCTCGCCCACCGCGTCGGATAATCTCGAAGCCGCGCTCGAACGCGCGGTCGCGCGTTTCGACGACGGCTCCGCGACGTGCGCGCAGATCCGTTACCACCTCGGCTTCGAAGACGAAGCGCGGCGCGGGAAGCGCTTGCGTTCGCGTCTGGTGCTCGCAGTCGCCGAAGAAGAAGGGGGCGATCCGGCCGCGGCGCTCGATCCGGCGTGCGCGGTCGAGATCATCCACGAGTTCTCGCTGGTCCACGACGACATCGAAGACGGCGACCGTCTGCGGCGCGGACGCGAGACGGTGTGGTCGCGCTTCGGGGTCGCGCACGGGATCAACGCCGGCGATGCGCTCTGCGCCGTCGCGTATCTCGCGCTGCTCGACGGAACCGTCACTCGCCCCGCAGACCGCACCGTCGCGATGACGCGCGCGCTGCACGAAGCGCACCTCGCGATGTGCGGCGGCCAAGCCCGCGACATCGCATTCGAGACGCAGACGCGCGTCTCGATTGACGACTACCGCGCGATGGCGGGCGGGAAAACGGCGGCGCTCTTCGGCGCGGCGTGCGAACTCGGCGCGCTGTGCGCCGGGGCGAGCGACGAGCGCGCGCGCGCGTACCGGCATCTCGGACGCGCGTACGGCCTGGCGTTTCAGATCGAGGACGACGTGCTCGGCACCTGGGGCGATCCCGGGACCACCGGCAAGCCGTCGGGCTCGGATCTGGCGCGCCGGAAGTGGACCTTTCCGGTGGTGTGGGCGGTGGCCGGGCCGCCGTCGGCGGCACGCGAGACGATCGCCGCGGCGTACGCACGCGGCGCCGCGCTCGACCCTCCGGCGGTCGCCGCCGCGATCGCCTCGCTCGATGCGCTCGGCGCGCGCGAGGCCGCGCTCGAAGCGGCGCGCGCGGAACTCGACGACGCCGACGCCGTCGCCGCGACGTTCGGCATCGACCGCAGCGGTGCGGTGCGCGCGTTCTTTCAGCGCGCGCTCAGGCGCATCGCCTGAAGCCGCATCGACGACCCCAGCGGGTATGGGGCTGGGGCCGCGAACAAGGTCCGGTCCGGCTTGGCGGCCGCGCACGTCCCCAGCGATCCCCCTTCTCTTCCGGTAGGTCTGGCATGTCTGGTCATTCCAAGTGGCACAACATCAAGCTGCGCAAGGGCAAGGTCGACGCGCAGCGCGGTGCGCTGTTCACGAAACTCAGCAAAGAGATCATCCTCGCCGCGAAAAACGGCTCGCCTGACCCGGCCGCCAACTACCGGCTGAAGATGGCGGTCGACAAGGCGCGCGCGAACAACATGCCGGCCGACAACATCAAGCGGGCGATCGCGCGCGCGAGCGGCGCCGGCGAGAAAGAGATCGAGGAGATCCGCTACGAGGGGTACGGTCCGGCCGGCGTCGCGGTCATCGTCGAAGCCGCCACCGACAACCGCAACCGCACCGCCTCCGAACTGCGCTTTCTCTTCAGCCGCAACGAGGGCGGGCTCGGCGAGACCGGGAGCGTCGGCTGGATGTTCGCATCGCGGGGGATCGTCGAGGTCGATCCGGGCCGGATGGACGAGGACGCGCTCACCGAGCGCGCGCTCATCGACGGCGTCGTCGACGTACGTGCGTCCGGCTCCGCACCGGCAGGCGAAGGGGCGGGGTTCGAGGTGGTGACCGAGCCGCAGGCGCTGATGGCGGTGAAAGACGCGCTCGAGGCCGCAGGGATCACGGTCAAATCGGCGCGTCTGGTGATGGAAGCGACGCAGACGACGCGGCCCGGGCCCGGCGACGCCGAGAAGGTGCTCGGCTTCCTCGATGCGCTCGAAGAGCACGAAGACGTGCAGAACGTGTACAGCAACGCGGAGTTCGACGAGGCACAGCTCGAGGCGCTCGCCTGATGCAGATGGAGGGCGCGCAGACGCCCGCGCGCGAGCCCCGCACCATCCTCGGCTGGCTTGGCGATCAGGATTGGGTCTTCGCCGTCGCGCTCGCGCTCGCGGTCGGCACGGCGGTGTGGTTCGCGCGCTCGATCAAGGACTTCTTCGGTCCGAGCGCCGCCAGCGTGGTCGTCCCGGCGCTCGCCGGGACGACGCGCACCGACGCGCTCGCCGAATGCGGGCGCGTGCGCCTGCAATGCAAGGTGCTCGCCACGCAGCCCAGCGACCGGTTTCCGAAAGACGTCGTGATGAGCCAAGCGCCGCCGGCGGGCTCGCGCGTGCGCGAGGGGCGCGCGGTCTCGCTGGTGGTGAGCAGCGGCGTGACGATCTTCGCGATGCCCGATCTGCGTTTCGAATCGCTGCGCAACGCCGGCTTGGATCTCAACCGGCTCAGACTGCAGCTCGCCAAGACGTCGATCGTCGCCAACGACGACATCCCCGCCAATCACGTCGTCGCGCAGGACCCGCCGCCGCTCACCAGCGTGCGCCAGGGTTCGCGCGTCACGCTGTCGCTGAGCAAAGGTCCGCCGAGCGCCGTGAAGGTGATCGACTTCGTCGGGATGCGGATCGATGCGGCGCGCGCGCGCGCACAGCACGCGAAAATCAAGCTCGGGCAGGTCGTGTGGACCCCGTTCGGGCCGAGCGGGAAGCCGCGCGGCGAGATCGTCCGGCAGAATCCGCCGCCGGGAACGCAGATCGACCCGTTCGAGGAAGTCTCGCTGCAAGTGAGCGCGGGTCCGTACGAGTACGGCTACCTCATCCGCCAGGTGCACGCGACCGCGACCGTACCGGCGCGCGACGACGCGGCGCGCGTGCGGATGCAGGTGCGCGACGACACCGGAACGTGGAATGTGTACGACGGCTTCGCGCAGGGCGGTCAGAAGCTCGACTTCAACTTGACGGTCGTCGGTAGCGCCGAACTCGACACGTACGTCAACAACGAGCTGCTGAACCAGACGAAGCTCGGCGTCGAACCCCCGAAGGGTCCGCCGCCGACGTCGCCGCCGGAGCGTAAGTGAACGTGCGTCGGCCGAAGATCGCGCCGTCGCTGCTCTCCGCCGATTTCGCGGCGATCGCCGATCAGATCGCGATGGTCGAAGCGGCTGGCGCCGACGAACTGCATCTCGACACGATGGACGGACGCTTCGTCCCCAACATCACCTGGGGGATGAAGATCGTCAAGGATCTGCGGCGTCTCACGGCGCTGCCGTTCGACTGCCACCTGATGATCGTCGAACCCGAACGGTACGTCGACGCGTTCCGCGAGGCCGGCGCCGACGTGATCACCTTCCACTACGAAGCGACGCCGCACCCGCACCGGCTGCTGCGCCATCTGCGCGAGATCGGAGCCAAGGCCGGGATCGCGATCAATCCGGGTACGCCCGCGGCGATGCTCGAGGATCTCATCGAAGAGATCGACCGCGTGCTGGTGATGAGCGTCAACCCGGGGTTCGGCGGCCAGTCGTTCATCGAGCGCGCGCTGGTGAAGGTCGAGGAGGTGCGCGCGGTGCTCGAGCGGCGCAACCCGGCCTGTGAGATTGAAGTCGACGGCGGGATCGGCTTGGCGAACATCGAGCGCGCGGTCCGCGCCGGCGCCGACGTGCTCGTCGCGGGCAACTCCGTCTTCGCCGCCGGCGATCCGCCGGCGGCACTGCGCGAGATGCGGTCCCGCGTCGATACCGCGCGCGCCGCGTCGCGTTGACCGAAGACGCGCTCGTCGCGCAGATCCGCGAACGCCTGCGCGGCGTCGACGCCGCGCGTCTGTCGGTCGGGATCGGCGACGACGCCGCGGTGTGGCAGCCGAAGGCGAATAACCGGAGCGTCATCACCACCGACGCGATGGTCGAGGGGGTGCACTTCAGGCGCGACGCGATGCCGCCCGAGGCGATCGGGCATCGCGTTCTCGCCGCGAACCTCTCCGATATCGCCGCGATGGGTGCGCGACCCGTGCTGGCGACGATCGCGCTGGGATTTCCGCCGGAGACCGACACGGACTGGCTGCTGCGCTGTTACGACGGGGTCGCCGCGCTCGCGGCGCGCGCGCACTGCACGATCGCCGGCGGCGACCTCACGCGCGCGCCGGCGATCCTGTTCTCGGTTACGGTGATCGGCGAGGTGCGCGCATCGAACGTCACCCTGCGCAGCGGCGCACGCCCGGGCGATGTCGTCGCGCTCACCGGTCCGCTCGGCGCGAGCCGGGCAGGGCTGCTCCTCGCGCTCGACCGGCCCGACCTGGCGTTCGATCCCGCGTTCGCGCCGCTGCTCGCCGCGTATCGCACGCCGGAACCGCGGCTTCGGGAGGGGCGCTGGCTCGGGGCATCGCGGCACGTCCACGCGATGATCGATACGAGCGACGGGCTCTCGACCGATCTCGGGCGCTTGTGCGCGGCATCGGGGACCGGCGCGGAAGTCGACGCGATCCCCGTGCACGCGGTTGCGCGCGCGCTCGCCGAGCGCACCGGCGACGATCCCGAACGCTGGGCGCTCGACGGCGGCGAAGATTTCGAACTGCTCGCCGCGATCGATCGGCACGCGTTCGGGCACCTCGCGAACCGCTTTCACGCGCACACGGGCCGCACGCTGCTGCGCGTGGGCCGCATCACCGGGGGTGCGGAGGTGCGCTTCGCGGACGGCATCGCCATCGCGCCCTCCGGCTGGGATCATCTTCGTTGAATACGGATCCCGCCGGAAACAGTGAGAGGGCGCGACTCGCGTTCGCGCCCCCCGTCACGTAGGAACCGGAGCTGAAGGTTAGGCGACGCCCACGCGCTTGACCCGCTTGCTCCGCAGGCAACTGGTGCAGACGCGGGCCGTCTTGTGCGTGCCGCGGTCGTCGATCTTGACGGCCTGCAGGTTGGGGAGCCACCGCCGCTTGGTCTTGTTCATCGCGTGGCTGACGTTGTTTCCCGTCATCGGTCCCTTGCCGCACACGTCGCATCGCTTGGCCATAACGGAGGGAGTGTATCAAAAACGCGGACTCCGGTAAAGGGCGGCGGCTGCCGCCCCCGGAACGCGAACGGCGCTCGATGGCAGTCACCCATCTCGACGGCCGCGCGTTCGAACGATTCGTCGCGGCCGGCACGTACTTTCTGCGCAAATATCGGGGCGTCCTCAACGACCTGAACGTGTTCCCCGTCCCCGACGGCGACACGGGTTCGAACATGTTTCTGACGGCGAAAGCGGCGCTGCGCGAGGCGAGCAAGGTCCGGGATCAGGAGCTCTCGACGGTGGCCGCGGCGGCCGCGAACGGCTCGCTGCTCGGCGCCCGCGGCAACAGCGGGGTGATCCTCTCGCAGATGCTGCGCGGGTTCTCGCACAGCGTCCGCCACCGCAGCTCGATCGATACCTTTCAACTGTCGCTCGCGATGAAGGAGGCGGTCGCCGCCGCCCGCGCCGCGCTGACCAAGCCGGTCGAGGGGACGATCCTGACGGTCGCCGGGGCCGCCGCCGACGAAGCGTACCGCCTCGCCGTCCGGGAGCCGGACTTCTACCGGCTGGCGAACGCGGTGCTGCGCGCCGCGAACGACGCGCTCGAACGGACGCCCGAGCAGCTCCCGGCGCTCAAGGAGGCCGGCGTCGTCGACTCCGGCGGCGCCGGCTTCTGTTACTTCCTCGAAGGCGCGCTGCGTTTTCTCCCCGAGGCGACCGTCCGCGCCACGGCCTTTCCGCGCCGGCCGACCCGCTCGGCCGTCTTCACCCGTCGGCAGGCTGTCGGCGAGTACCGGTTCTGCACCGAGTTCGTGCTCGAGGACGCGAACGTCGAGGCGTACCCTCTGCGCGATCAGTTGGAGAAGCTCGGCGACTCCCTGCTGGTCATCGGCGCCAAGCCGACGATCAAGGTCCACGTGCATACCGCCGAGCCGGAGACGGTCAAGGCGATCGCCGCGCGGTACGGCGCCGTGACCCGCTGGAAGGTCGAGGACATGGCCCGCCAGCACACCCTCCTCGTCGTCGACGCGCCGCTGAGGCCGGTCGGGATCGCCGCCGTCGTCGCCGGCCCCGGCTTCGACCGTATCGCGCGCGAACTGGGCGCCGACGTCACCATCCCGACGCCGGCCGGCGCCAACCCGTCGGTCCAGGATCTCCTCGTCGCCGCCAACGCCGCGCTCGCGTCGACGGTCTACCTGCTCCCCAACGACTCGAACGTCGCCCTCGCCGCCCGCGAGGTCCCGGCCCTCACCGACAAGCGGGTGGTGATCGTCCCGACCCGCGACCCCGTCGCCGGCCTCGCGATGCTGCTGCGGCTCGCAGGCGCCGACGAGCCCGTCGCGTTCGACCGCCTCACCGCCGCGCTCGAGGAGGTGCGCAGCGCGTCGGTCTTTTTTGCCGGCAAAGATTCGAGCGTCGGCGGCGTCGCGGTGCAGCGCGGCGCGCCGACCGCGTCGATCGGTGGACGCCTGATCACCGCGCCCGCGCTGAACGACCTCATCGTCGAGACGGCCGCCCAACTCGGCGCGGGCGACGGCGGGCTCATCACGCTCTACTACGGGAACGCCCAGAAAGAACGCGACGCGCAGAGACTCGCCGCGACGCTCGCCGAACGTTTTGCGGGGATCGAGGTCGAATACTACTACGGCGGACAGCCGGCGATCGAGTACTGGATCTCGTACGAATGAGCAGCCAGGGACGAGCCCTCCGCGTCATCGCGGTCGACGCGATGGGCGGCGACGATGCGCCCGGCGAGATCGTCGCCGGTGCGCTGGCCGCGCACCGCGACGGGCTCGGCCGCATCGTGCTGGTCGGCGATCGCGCGCGGATCGAACCCCTGCTCCACGGCGAACGCGCGATCGAGGTGGTGCATTCGGCCGGTGAGGTCGCGATGGACGCGCAGGCCTCCGCCGTCGTGCGCAAATCGGCCGGCACGTCGCTCGGCGACGCGATCGATCTGGTCCGCGACGGAAAGGCCGACGCCGTCGTCTCGGCCGGGAACAGCGGCGCGTTCCTCGCGATCGCACTGGTGCGGCTGCGCACCATCCCGGGGATCGCGCGGCCGGCGATCGGCGCCGTCCTGCCGGGACGAACCGGACCGGTCGTGCTGTGCGACGCCGGCGCCAACGTCGACTGCAAGCCCGAGTGGCTGATGCAGTTCGGCGTGATGGGGAGTGCGTACGCGCGCGCGGCGCTGGGGATCGCCGAGCCGCGCGTCGGGATCATCTCGGTCGGCGAAGAGCGAACGAAGGGCAACACGCAGACGATTGAGGCGGCCGCGCTGTTGGAACGCGCACCGGTGCGCTTCGTCGGAAACGTGGAGGGCAAGGATGTGCTGCTCAACCATGCCGACGTGATCGTCGCCGACGGTTTCGTCGGCAACGTGATCCTCAAGACGGCGGAGGGCGCGGCCGCGTATTTCCGCGAGGTGCTGCGCGAGTCGTACGAGAGCGCGGGGCTCGTCGGCAAGGCCGGCGCGCTGCTGAGCCGCGGCGTGTTCGACGCGATGCGCGTGCGCTTGAACTACGCGACCTACGGCGGCGCGCCGCTGCTGGGCGTGCGCGGCAACTGCGTCGTCGCGCACGGCCGTTCCGATCGCGTCGCGATCCGCAACGCGATCCGCCAGGCGGCGGCGGTCGCCGGCGCCGATCTCGTCGGCTCGATCGGCGCGGCGCTGGCAGCATGAGCGCAGCGCCGCAGACGCGCCGCGTCGCGATCGTCACCGATTCGACCTCGGATCTCGAGCCCGCCGACGCCGCGGCGCGCGGGATCGACGTCGTCCCGCTGTTCGTCAACTTCGGCGACGCGCGGTTTCGCGATCGGGTCGATCTCTCGCTCGACGAGTTCTATCGCAAGCTCGCGAGCCTCACGGTGCTGCCGACGACATCGCAGCCGACGCCCGCGCTGTTCGAAGAGGCGTTCCGTCCGCACGTCGAGGCGGGACGCGCAATCGTGTGCGTGACGATCATGGCGTCCCTCTCCGGGACGATCAACGCTGCGACGACGGCGGGCCGTTCGTTTCCGGGCGCCGAGATCCGCGTCGTCGACAGCGGGACGGTCGCCGGCGGGCTCGCGCTGATCGCACAGCACGCGAGCGACCTCGCGCGCGACGGCGCCGATGCCGCGACGATCGCCGCCGCGCTCGAAGGCGACGCGCGCACGCTGCGCGGCTACGCGACCGTCCCCGACCTCTCGCACGCCGTGCGGACCGGCCGCGTCTCGCGCGCGCAAGCGTTCATCGGTTCGTTGGTTAAGATACTTCCGGTGCTGCGGATCGACAGCGGCAAGATCCAGGAACACGCGCGCGTCCGCACGTTCGCCCGCGCCCTCGACGCGATCGTCGATGCCGGCGCCGCGGTCGCCAATCAGGCCGACGGTGCGCGCATCTGCGTGATCGACTCGCACGCCGCCGACGAAGCGGCGATCGTCGCCGCTCGTCTGCGCGAGAAGATCACCACGGTGCCGTTGCTGTTCGAACGGCTGCAGGCAGGCCCGGTCATCGGCACGCACGCGGGACAAGGCGCCCTCGGCGTGTTCGTCCTGCCTGGTCCTTCGACCGGCTCAGGATGACGTCGGAGACGGCGGGCGTGTACGTGCACCTGCCGTTCTGTCCGTACCTGTGCCCGTACTGCGATTTCGCGAAATGGGCGTGGGACGACGCGCGCGCCGAGCGCTACCTGCGCGCGCTGCACGCCGAGATCGACGCGGCACCGCCCGTGCGGGCGCGAACGCTCTTTTTCGGCGGCGGGACCCCGACGCTCTACGGCGCCGCCGAGATCGCGGCGATCGTCGCGCGCGTGCGCGAGCGGTTCGCGCTGGCCGCCGGCGCCGAGGTCACCGCGGAGGCCAACCCCGACCCGGCGCTGGTCGAGAAGATCCCGGGACTCATCGCCGGCGGCGTGAACCGGCTTTCGATCGGCGTGCAGTCGTTCGACGCGCGCGAGCTGCGCGTGCTGGGGCGGCGCCACACCGCCGGCGACGTTCGGCGCGCGGTCGCCGCCGCGCGCGCTGCCGGGGTGGCGAGCCTCTCGCTCGATCTGATCTTCGGCGTCCCCGGTCAGAGCGTCGCGGACTGGGAGCGTTCGCTCGATGCGGCGCTCGCGCTCGACGTCGATCATCTCTCGTGTTACGGCCTCACGGTCGAGGAGGGAACGCCCTACGCAGCCTGGTTCGCGCGTGATCCGTCGGCGTTCGCCGACGACACGCGCGAAGCGGAACTCTACGCGCTCGCGATCGAGCGCCTCGGCGCCGCCGGTTACGAGCAGTACGAGATCTCGAACTGGGCGCGCCCCGGCCATCGCAGCGGTCACAACCAGATCTACTGGCGCAACGAGCCGTACCTGGGGTTGGGCGTCTCAGCGGCTTCCTACCTCGACGGTGTTCGCTCGACCCATGCGCGCGATCTCGAGGTCTATTGCACCGCGGCGCTGGCGGGGGCGACGATCCCGGGCGAGTTCGAACGCCTCGAAGGCGCGGCGCAGGCCGGCGAGGCGATCATGCTCGCCCTGCGGACCGCCGAAGGAGTCGACGCCGTCGCGTTCCGCGAACGGTATGGGCTCGATGTGGAAGAACGCTATGGGACGACGATCGACGAACTGGCGGCGGCGGGTATGCTCGAACGCGCCGGCACGAGCGTGCGCCTCACGGCGCGCGGACGGTTCGTAGCCAACGATGTCTGTGGTGCGTTCCTCGCCGACTGAACCGGGACGCGGCGTCGCGACGACGCTGCTGCGCGTCGCCTTTGCGGCGATTTTCGGGACGACGGGCTTTCTGCTCGGCCGCGAAGCCTATCTCCACCTGTTCTCGCTGCACGTTGCGAGCGAGTTTTGGCAGCTCACCCTGCTCATCGCGGCTCCGGTCGCGGGCGCGCTCCTCGGCGTGCTGATCGTCCCGCTCGTGCAATCGTTCTTCGTCGCCGAACTGCATCAGGTCGAGCGCGCGATCGACCGGCTCGCGCCGGGCGAACTCGTCGGCGGCGCGATCGGCCTGGTGACGGGGCTCGTCGTCGCGTTCCTGGTGAAGAGCGTGCTGTTCGAGTTCATCACGTTCGCCGGCCCGACCGGCGGCTACATCGCGATCGCGCTGTACCTCGTGCTGAGCCTGTTCGCGGCGTTTCTCGGCGCGCGGGTCGGCGCCAAACAGCGCGTCGCTCTCTCGGGGATGGCGGCTTCGGCGAGCGGGAGCGGCGGCGAACCGAAGGTGCTCGATACCTCGGTGATCATCGACGGTCGCGTCCTCGACATCGTGCGCAGCGGCTTTCTCGAAGGACCGCTGCTGCTGCCGCGCTTCGTGCTGCGCGAACTGCACCTGATCGCCGACAGCTCCGATCCGCTCAAGCGCACGCGCGGACGGCGCGGGCTGGAACTGCTGCGCAAGCTCCAGGACACGATCGCGATCGAGATCGTCGAGCGCGATCCGGAAGAGATCGCGCAGGTCGACGCCAAGCTCGTGCGCCTCGCCCAGGAGCGCGGCGCGAAGCTCGTCACGAACGACTTCAACCTCAACCGCGTCGCGCAAGTCGAAGGCGTGAGGGTGCTCAACATCAACGAGCTCGCGAACGCTGTGAAGCCGGTGCTGCTGCCGGGCGACGAACTCCGGGTCGCGGTGATTCGCGAAGGACGCGAGACGCACCAGGGCGTGGGGTATCTCGACGACGGTACGATGATCGTCGTGGAGAACGGCCGGCGGCTGATCGGCGAAACGGTCGAGGTGGCGGTGACCAGCGCGCTGCAGACGAACGCGGGGCGGATGATCTTCGCGCGGCCGAAGGTGCGCGCGTGATCTGGGGCGCGGTGATCGTCGCCGCCGGCCGAGGGACGCGCTTCGGGCGCCCCAAACAGCTCGTGGAGCTCGCAGGACGGCCGATGATCGCGTGGTCGGTCCTGACGTTCGCCTCGATGCCGGAGATCAGCGAGATCGCGATCGTCACCGAGCCCGAATTCATCGAACGGATCGAAGCGATCGCGCATGCGGCGGTGCGGCACGCGACGGTGCGCGTGGTGCGCGGCGGCGACGAGCGCCAAGCCAGCGTGCGCGCCGGGATCGAGGCGCTCGGCGACGGCGTCGCAGCGATCCTCGTGCACGACGGCGCGCGTCCGCTGGTGCAGGCGGTCGACGTGCGCGCCGGTATGCGGCCGGTGCAGCCCGGGATCGCATCGCTGCTCGCGACGCCGGTCGTCGACACGGTCAAGGTCGTCGCCGACGGGAAGGTGACGCGAACGCTCGACCGCGCCGAACTCTGGGCCGCGCAGACGCCGCAATTCGCCACCGCGCGCGACCTGCGCCGTGCGCACGCCGACGCCGTCCGCCACGGTACGCCCGCGGCGACCGACGACGCGGCGCTCCTCGAGCGCGCGGGCCTCGACGTCCTCGTCGTCCCCGGCGCGCCGGAGAACTTCAAGGTGACGCTGCCGACCGATCTGGTGCGGGCCGAAGCGCTGCTGCGCGAGCGCGCACCGCACGCGCTCACCGATGAAGAGGTGCTGCTGGTCGAGTGCTACGTCGATCCGGGCGCCGTCGACGCC
Organism: Vulcanimicrobium alpinum; assembly: GCF_027923555.1. Classification (GTDB taxonomy): domain Bacteria; phylum Vulcanimicrobiota; class Vulcanimicrobiia; order Vulcanimicrobiales; family Vulcanimicrobiaceae; genus Vulcanimicrobium; species Vulcanimicrobium alpinum. The sequence continues at coordinate 1,415,361 of NZ_AP025523.1, forward strand.
GTGCTCAGCGAGCTCGAAGCGCGCGATGCGCGCATCGACGAGATCGATCGCGAGCTCCCCGGCGCAAACGTCGTGCGCGCCTACGCGAGCTCCGCCGCGCTGCGCGGTTTCGGCGCGCGCCTCCACGCGCTCGCCGGCGAGCAGGCCGTGTTCACCGCGCACCTCTCGCATTTGGCGCCGCGGATCGCGGTCGACCGCGAGCATTGATGCACGAACCGAAAGCGCGCGTCGGCCACGGCTTCGACGCGCACCGGCTCGTCGAGGGACGGCCGTTCATCTTGGGCGGCGTGCGCGTGCCGTTCGAGAAGGGCCCGCTCGGACACAGCGACGCCGACGTGCTGACGCACGCGGTCTGCGACGCCCTGCTCGGCGCGTGCGCGCTGGGCGATTTGGGCGCGCACTTCCCCGACACCGACCCGCAGTGGAAGGACGCCGACTCACTGCGGCTGCTCGCCGCATGTCACGAGCTGGCGGTGCGCAAAGGCTGGACGATCGCGAACATCGATGCGACCGTCGTCGTGCAGCAGCCGAAGCTCGCGCCGTTCGTCGGCGCGATGCGCGATTCGCTCGCCGACGTGCTCGGGCTCGAAGTCGAGCGGATCAGCGTGAAGGCGAAGACGAGCGAGGGGATGGGCTACACCGGTGACGGTACCGGGATCGCGGCCTACGCGGTCGTGCTGATGGAAGCGCTGGGCGGCAAGGAATCCGCTATTTGAGCGAACAGCGCGGGACGTAGGGTTCCGCCGGCGGCGGCGGGCGTTTTCGCGGCGGCGGCACGTCAACGTCCTCCTCGTCCTCGTCTCCCGGTGCGGCGGCGGCCGGCGTCTGCCCGGCATTGGGAAACGGCACCACCACCGCGTCGTCGCCCAGACCTTCGAACGGGGCGAACCAGATCACAGCGCTTTCACCTGAAGCTCTTGCCGGCTGCCCTCGCCGGCGCCGCGGACGTCGTCGCGCTGACGTCTCCGAGCGGTAAGTTCATCATCCCACACCCCGGCAGCAGCGCACTCGGCCGCGATCTCACGCAGTTCGGCGAGGAACCGGAGGGAACCGGCGATCTGCCGGGGCGGCGGTGCGAAGTCCATGCCCAAACGCTACCGGAGCGGGCGGGCGGCAACCATCCGGGACGGTACGGAGCTTGAGCGCGGCCGATACGCAACTTCCGTACCGGCGGTGCGGCTACGGGGCGGCCGAGGTCTCGGCGAGGAGCGCCGCGAGCTCGCGGCGGCCGTTGACGCCCAGCTTCCGATAGACCGAGGCGACGTGGGTCTCGACGGTACGCTCGGAGATCACCAGCAGCTCGGCGATCGCCTTCGCCGGGTGCCCGCCGACGACGAGCCGGGCGATCTCGCGCTCGCGCGGGGTGAGCGTCGACTCGCCGCGACGGCGGGTGGTGGCCGCGGTCTGGGTCAGCCGGGCGACCTCTCCGGCGGCCCCGCGTTCGCGGAACAACGCGACCGCGTCGGCGGGACGACCGGCCGCCTCGAGCGCGTAGCCTTGATCGATGCGCCAGCCCGCCGACGCGAGCGCCGCGGCCGCGTCGAGGGCGCGCGCGGTCGCCGCCGCGCGGTCGCGCAGCCGCTGCGCATCGCGGGCGTCGGCCAGGAGCAGAAAGCCCTGCGCGCTGACCGCCCCTTCGAAGCCCGCAAGCTGTTCGAGCCGCTCCCGCGCGGCGATGCGCAGCGAACGCGAGCCGAAACGCGCGGCGGCGTCGTGGGCCCAGTACGGAAACGCGCCGACGCCAAGGAACGGCCCGCAGGCGGCGACCGCCGCCGCCGCGTCGTCGAGCCGCCGCTGCGCCGCGTGCTGATACGCCAGTGCGCCGCCGAGGATGCAGACCGCGAAGCCGTCACCCGACGAGACGGCCTCGTCGAGCGCGTCGACCGCCTGCCGGAAGAACTCGTCGTCGACGGCCCCGCGCAGCGTCCCCAGACGCAGGGCGAGCGCGATGCGCGCGTGCCGGACGATCGCCACCCCGTGCTCGATCCACGTCGTTCGCGCGAGCAGCGCGTCGGCGCCCGGAAGGTCGCCGGCGACCAGCGCGGCGAGGCCGGCGTTCGTCGCGAGCCACGCGGTCTGGCGCAGGTTCTTCACGTCGTCGGCCGTCCGCAGCGCATCGTCGTACAGCGCGCGCGCGCGCGCTATCGGGCCGGCGAAGAGTTCGAGATTCGCCCAGTTGTTGTACGTGCGCAGCACCAGATCGTGATCGCCGATCGCGCGCGCGGACACGATCGCTTCGGCGTATTTCTCGCGCGCCTCCGACGAACGTCCGAGCGCCGAGAGCGCGTAGGCGTACGTCGCCGCCAGACGCGTAGTGATCGCGGCCTCCGGTGCGGCGTCCGTCAGCGCTTCGGCGGCTCGCAGCCGTTCGAGCGCCGCGAGGGGATCGCCGCGCGAGGCCAGCAGTCCGGCCAGCATCGTCTCCGCTTCGAACCGCAGGGTCGCGTCCGCGTCGCGCGTCGTCAGCGCGCCGCACTCGGCGATCCCGTCGTCGTAGCGTCCCGATTCGAAGAGCACGCGCGCGCGGCGCAGCGAGAGGCGATGCGCGTAGGCGGAGCGGCCGGTCACGGCGGTGGCGTCGGCCGCGTTCGCATACCAATCCGTCGACCGCCGCATGTCGCCGATCGCGTACCACGCCTCGGCGCACTTCTCCGCGACGCGGGCGCGGCGCTCGACGTCGGCCGTGCTGCGAAATGCGCGCTCGTAGGAACGCGCCGCGTCGGCGTAAGCGAAGACCGCGGCGGCGCGATCGGCCGCGCGTTCGCACCACAGCGCCGTGTTCTCGCCGTCCGCCGCGCGCCACGCGTGTTCCGCAACGGCGGCGAGATCGGGCGGGTTGGCCGCGGCGAGCATCGTCGAGACGCGCGCGTGCAGAACCCGCGTCTCCGCGCGCAGCAATTCGGCATAGATCGCCTCGCGCGTGAGCGCGTGGCGGAAGGCGAACGAGTCGCCCGCGTCGTCGGCCTCCTCGACCACCAATTGCAGATCGCGCGCGCTGCGCAGCGCCGCGTAGACGGCTGCGGGAGCGACGCCCATCAGTTCCGCGACGAAGCGCGCCGAGAAGCGGCGGCCGATGACGGCGGCGTGCACGAGGACGTCGCGCTCCGCGACCGCGAGGCTCCGGTACCGTTCGCGTACCGTTGCGCGGATCGTGCGCGGCACCGACGTTTCGCCCGACTCGCCGCGATCGATGCGCTCGAGCAGACCGCGCAGGATCTCCTCGGCGAAGAGCGGCCGGCCGTCGGCGAGATCGCGCACCGCAGCGATCGCGTCGTCGCCGAGCGAGCGTTCCACCGACGCGAGCGCGGTCATGATGAGCCGTTCGATCTGACCGTCGGCGAGCGGGTTGAGCGTCAGAATATCCGCGTCGCGTTCGATCGCCGCGAGCGCGCGGGTCACCGCGGAGTCGTCTTCGAGCGCCTCGTCGTTGCGGTAGGCGATCACGAAGAGGACGCGCGCGTCGGTGAGCTGCGCGGCGCAGTAGCGCAGCAGATCGATCGTCGCGACGTCGGCCCACTGCAGGTCGTCGAGCGCGACGATCAGACCGCGCGAACGCGATGCAGCGTGCCGCCGCAGCGCGTCGGCGACCGACGCGTACCACAGCAGCTTGGTGTCGGCGACGGCGCCGCGCGGGATCTCCGGGATCGTCAGCGCCAGCGCGTCGAGCGCCTCGGCGATCGCCGCGTACGGCCCGTTCGCATACTCGCGGACCGCGCCGGCACCGACGTCGAACCCGTCCTCCGCGACGGCACCGAGAAACTCCGCGATCAGCCGCGTCTTCCCGATCCCCGCTTCGCCGCGCACGACGATGCAGCCGGCGCGCTCGCCCAAATCGCCGGCGCGTGAGAGCAGAAAACCCAATTCGCGCGATCTGCCGATCAGGTTGCGGCTGTAGACGCCGGTCGAGATCACGTCGCGGGCCTTCGCTGTACGATCCTGCAACGCATGGTATTTCTGTCGGGAAAGGGAAACGTCTCGCCATGCCCGTTGCACTTTTCGAACGACCCCTGGTCCTGAGCGCCGGTCAGCCGCCCGGTGACGGCACGCGGAACATCGACGCCGAAGAGCCCGAGACGCCGCCCGAGGGCGAGGACGAAGAAGAGGGCTCATAGCGCCGCATCCCGTCGTGGATGACTCGACCTTCGCATCGTCGCCCAGGGAGCGCGCCCACGCGCTGCTCGCCGAGCGGATGCAGGCGCACCGGCTGTTGGAAGATCCGATCCCGGCGGCGGCGCATCGTTGGATCGACACCTTCCTCGATGCGTATCCCGGCGGCTTCTCGAGCGTCCGCGACGCGCTCGCCGCGGTCGCCGAGCTCCGCGACGAAGCCGTGACCCTCCCCGCGCTCGAACTCGAGCGCCTCCGTCATCGCCAGGTGCTGTTCTTTCTCGACGCCGTCTCGCAATATGTCGACGACCAGCCGGAGCTGCGCGGCCTCCCGCTCGATGCCGACCTCACGACGATCGGGAGCGAATTCGGGCTTGCGGCAGCGGACGCGCTCGGCGCGGTGCGGATGGCGCTCACCGGCAAAGCGGACGGCCCGCCGCTGGAGTTCCTCTTTCCTCTGCTCGGGCACGACCGCATCATGATCCGCATCGGTGCGGTGAGTTCGCACATCCTGCACGGCCGCGGACTGGAGCCGATCAAGTTCGGCCCCGGCGGCGTCCCCTTCGAAACGATCCAGCCGCAACGGCCCGGCGCGGAAACCGGCGAGCCGCACGAGGGGTCCTAGCACTCCGTGCCGGCGAACGCGATGCCCAACCCGATGGCTCTGCGGCTGTACAACACGCGAACACGACAGATCGAACCGTTCCGCACGCTGGAGCCGGGCCACGCGCGCATCTACGTTTGCGGTCTGACGCCTTCCGCCGAAGGCCATCTCGGACATGCGCGTTCGTTCCTGTTCTTCGACGTGCTGCGGCGCTATCTCGAGCACCCGCGCAACGGATACCGCGTGACGTTCGTGAAGAACGTGACCGACGTCGACGACCGTTCGATCGCGACGGCGAAGGCGGAAGGGACGACGTTCGACCGGGTGGTCGCGCGCTTTTACGACGCGTTTCGCGTCTCGATGCGCCGGCTCAACGTGCGCGAGCCCGACGCCGAACCGTACGCGACGCACTTCGTGCCGCAGATCGTCGCGATGATCGGCGAACTGATCGCGCGCGACTTCGCGTACGTGACCGACGACGGCATCTACTACCGCGTCGCAGCGTTTCCGCGTTACGGCGCGCTGAGCGGGAAGAACGTCGAGGAACTTCTCGTCGGCGCGCGGATCGCGGAGAACGAGCACAAGCACGATCCGCTCGACTTCGCGCTCTGGAAGTTCGCCAAGCCCGACGAGCCGCGCTGGGACTCGCCGTGGGGCGCGGGACGCCCAGGCTGGCATATCGAGTGCAGCGCGATGGCGCGCAGCCTGCTCGGCGTCCCCTTCGATCTGCACGGCGGCGGTTACGATCTGATCTTCCCGCACCACGAGAACGAGATCGCGCAGAGCGAGCCGCTGATGGACGCGCCGCCGATGGCGGTGATGTGGGCGCACGGCGGCCTGCTCAACTTCGAAGGCCGCAAGATGTCCAAGTCGCTCGGCAACTTCGAACCGCTCTCGGCGCTGCTCGACCGCCACGATCCGATGGCGATCCGGCTGCTCTTTCTCCAGACCGGCTACCAGAAGCCGATGAACTTCACCGAGGAGAGCATCGCCGGCGCGAAGGCCGCGCTCGAGCGGCTGCAGCGCTTCGCATTCCGCCTGCGGGCGGCCGGCGGCACCGCGACGGGCGAGCGGTCCGCGCATCCCGCGGCGGCGGAGTTCTTCGCCGGACTCGACCACGACATGGACACCTCGAGCGCGCTCTCGGTTCTCTTCAAGTTGGCGAACCAGGCGCAGGGGATCGTCGAGCGCGGCGAGGCCGCGGCGACGCTGGCGTTCGTGCGCGACGCGGCCGGGATTTTCGGGATCGCGCCGGCGTTCGACGACGCGGCGCTCGACGCGTTCGACGAGGCGCGCGCGGCGGAGGGCGCGCTTGCCGCGCTCGACGCGTCGTTCGTCGCCCGGCTCGCCGAACGCATCGGCGGCTCCGCCCACCTGAACGGCGACGGCCCCGAGGCCGCGATCGCCGCGGTGATCGCGGCCCGCAACGCGGCCCGCAAGGCGAAGGACTTCGCGTTGGGCGACCGCCTGCGCGATGCGCTCGCCGCCGAGGGGATCGTCCTCAAGGATTCCAAAGACGGGACGACGTGGACCGTCGCCGCCGGATAGGCGCGCAGCGTCCGGATCCAGGCCGGCGCGGGCCGCGGATCGACCTCGACGACGTGATCTACGGCGTGCACGCGGTCGACGAGATGCTCGTCGCCGGCGAGCCCCTGCGGCACATCCACGTCGGCGACGACCGCAAGAACGATCCGGTGCTGCGCAACCTGCTCGAGCGGGCCCGCGCCGCGAACGTCCCGGTCCGGTTCGAGAGCCGGGCGTACTTCGCGACCTTTCCCTATAAGGCGCATCAAGGCGTGGTCGCGTTCGGCGAACCGTTCGCCTACGGCACGCTCGAGGAAGCGATCGAATTGGGGAAGCGCGCGCGCCCGTCGCTCTACGTCGTCCTCGACCACGTGACCGACCCGCACAACGTCGGCGCGATCATCCGCTCCGCCGAGAGCGCGGGCGCGACGGCCGTCATCCTTCCCGAGCGGCGCAGCGCCGGCGTCAACCCGACAGTCCGAAAGTCGTCCGCGGGCGCGACCGCGTTCGTCCCCGTCGCTCGGGTCGCCAACGTCGCCCAGGCAATACGGACGATGAAGAAGGCGGGGATCTGGGTCTACGGCGCGGCGGTCGGGGCGGGGACGCGCCCGTACACCCGCGCCGCGCTCGACGGCGACGTGGCGCTGGTGATCGGGGCCGAGGGCGAAGGGATCTCGCAGCTCGTGAAGCGCGAGTGCGACGCCCTGGTCGCGATCCCGATGAGGGGACGGGTCCAGTCCCTCAACGCCTCGGTGGCGGCCGGGGTGCTTTTGTACGAAGCGGTCAGACAGCGCGACGCCGCCGCGGCGGCCCCGGAAGCCGACCAAGCGGCCGACGACGACTGAGGGGAGCGGCTCCGAATTCGGCGTCCTCCGGAGCGGTGCGTGGCTTGGAAAGCTCTCGCTCTGTGCTTGACCCTCTGGCAGGACCTCCCTATACTTAGACGGTCATGCACGGCTCGACGGGCTCCGGCCCGCGTTTTCGTGCTTGACCACCCGGCAAGGTAGGTTCAATGGCGCTCACGCAGCCCGCCGCCGAGGCCCTCGAATACCACGAGCGGCCGGACGAAGACCTCGTCTCAGCGGCGAAATCCGGCGACAATCTCGCCATGGAGTTCTTGCTCAACAAGTACAAGAACTTCGTACGGATCAAGGCCAAAAGTTATTTTCTTATCGGCGCCGACCGCGAGGACATCATCCAAGAGGGGATGATCGGCCTCTACAAAGCGGTCCGCGATTTCAAGGCCGACAAGCTGTCGAGCTTTCGTGCGTTCGCCGAGCTGTGCATCACCCGTCAGATCATCACCGCCATCAAGACGGCGACCCGCCAGAAGCACATCCCGCTCAACCAGTACATCTCGCTGAACAAGCCGATCTACGACGAGGACAGCGAACGGACGCTCCTCGACGTGATGCCCTCGCAGAAGACGTCCGATCCCGAAGAGCTCGTGATCAACCAAGAAGTCAGCGAAGACATCAAGGCGCGCATCCAGGAGAATCTCTCCGATCTCGAATCGCAGGTGCTTCTCTCGTATCTCGAAGGCAAATCCTATCAGGAGATGGCGCGCGACCTGAACCGGCACGTGAAGTCGATCGACAACGCGCTCCAGCGCGTGAAGCGGAAGATCGAAAAGAACCTGGCCGAAATCGAACTGCCTTGAAAGGACCTAGGGACGCGTAGCTGATCCGTCAGCCGACGTCTTCGAGGATCTCGACGGACATCCCGAAAGGCTCCGCATACGCGGGGCTTTTTCTTTTCTAACGAGGAGATCCGCCGGTGCGAGGGCGTGATCGAGTTTTTACAAACGGCGCATCGGCGCTGCGAATGATCGGCGCCCACCTCGCCGAGATCAGCGAGACTTGGCAAGAAAAGCTCTATCTCGACATGGGTGACTACCACGAATGGGTAGCTGAACAGAGTACGCCTAAGAAAGAGAGAACGTCAACGACCCAACGGTTCGCATCCAGCGATGCTGCGTCAATCCTGTGTGACGGATTTCGTGACGGAATCTGTGCCGATCTCAAATACCGGCTGTTTTGGACGGAGCAACCAGAGGGGGGCGTTGGCGTTATGCTCGGGCGACCAGGCGTTGCTCGCGTTGCACATATCAGCGAGCCCTAGGCTCAGGAGACGTGGACCCTCCCCCTGCAGCGGTCATGCTCCGATGTTCGCGATCTCGGACGGGCCGAGCGGAAGCACGTTCGCGTTGAAGCCACGGCGTCGAAGAACCGTAGCCGCCTCATCGGCCCACGCGCAAAACGCGCCGCGACAGTACACGAGCAGTTCGCGGTCTCGCGGCAAGCGCGGCCGCGAGCCGCGCGAGACTATGTGCTGCAGTGGTACGGAAACTGCACCCGGCAGATGCGCCGTTTCGAACTCGGCGCGCGGACGGACGTCGACGAGCACGGCGTGACCTGCGCGGCCCCGTGCCACGGCAGTGCGCATCGCGGCGTCCGCATCGCCGGCGACAAGAAAATCCGCGCCGAGCACCGTTGCGAGGACGGGGTTCGTTCCGATCGCGGTGTCGCGCAGGCTGCGGAGAAGTCCGGGAGAGAGGCCGGGGATCGTGCGATAAAAGATCCGGTTACCATCGCGGCGGCGGCGGACGAGGTGCGCACGCGCGAGCACGGCCAAGTGCCGAGACGCGTTCGGGATGCCGAGATCCGCCTCACCGGCGATATCCTCGACTGACCGCTCCCGCTGCGCCAGCAGTTCGAGCAGCTCCAGCCGGATCGGGCTGCCCAGCGCGATCCCCACTTTAGCGGCCTCGGTATACAGCAACGTCTTGCGCTCGCGGTGAGAGGTTTTCATGATGCCCTCGCACTATACTACTTGCGCAACAACGAAACTAGGAGCGGTCGATTTGTCTTTGTCATCGCCGCGTCGCTCACGACGACCTGGGCTAATGATTCGTCGGTGACGATCAATCTGAATCAGCTCGCGACGTTCGTACAGTTGGCGGAGAAACGCAATTTTACGCGGACCGCTGACGCGCTGCATCTGACACAGCCTGCCGTCACGCAACAGATTCGTGCGCTCGAGCGGGACCTCGGTGTGACGCTTGTCGACATCGTGGGGCGCCGCACGGAAATTACGGAGATCGGCGCGTTTGTCGCCGAACGCGGTGAGCTGCTGCTAAACCAAGTCGATACGCTCAGGCGTGACGTGCGCGAGCTCGCGGAGGCTCGGAGCGGGGTGGTGCACGTGGGCGCGACCGTCACGATCGGCGGCTATGTTCTCCCGGATCTCTTGGCACGGTTCGCTGAGCGGCACGAGGGCATCCGGGTCGAAGTCGCTGTGGAGAACACCACGACCATCGTTCCGATGGTGGCCGACGGCCGCGTCGGACTCGCCTTGGTGGAGGGCGTCGTCACCGACGCCTCACTTGAGGTCGTGCCCTTTGCCGATGACGAGCTCGTGCTCATCGTCGGCGAGTCGCATCGTCTGGCGCGCCGGCGATCCGTCGCGCCGAGCGACCTCGCCGATGAGTCGTTTGTCACCCGCGAAGTCGGTTCTGGGACGCGCGACTTGTTCGAGCGAGCCATGTGTTCGGCTGGGTTTGCACCCCGCATCGTTCTTGCGCTGCCCACGGGCGAAGGAATCGTCCGCGCCGTGCGCTGCGGGCTGGGTGTCGCGATGGTCTCGCGTATCGTCGCGGCTGACGCGATCGGCGCCGGAGTCGTCAAAGAGATCGACGTCCAAGGAGTTGAGCTTCGCCGGCGGCTGTTCTTGGTGCGCCGCAGCCTCCGGACGCGCTCGGCTGCCGCACGCGCCTTTGCGGATCTCGTCCTGGAAGGGAGCTCGTAACGATTTTCGGGGAAATTGAAAAAGAAGCGGCGTAGTCCCCGGTTGCTAACACCAAAGGAGCTACGCCTTGAAGAAAGTTTACCCCAAACCAGATCCCGTTGCCAAGCCCGAGCGCGACTTTTCAGTCGAACTGGACGAATTGTGCCGGGCCAAAGTCGCCGAACTCGTCCAATCGTACCTCGAAGCGGAGGTCGATGAGTTACTCGGCCGACTCCGTTACGAACGCCGAGACGGCAAGCGCATTGGTTTCCGCGATGGGCACGACCCCGAGCGGATGGTCACCGCGAGCATCGGCCCTATCGCGATCCGCCGTCCGCGCGTTCGCGGCGTTGCGCACGAGTCAGCGCTGATCCCCAAATACCGACGTCGGCTTCCGTCGATCGACAAGACGATCCATCAGCTGTGGATCGAAGGCCTCGCGCATCGCGATTTCGAGCCGACGCTGCGCGGATTACTCGGCGCAGAAGCTCCGCTTTCGGCTTCGACGATCGCTCGCGTGAACGCCGAGTTCGGCGCGGAGTACGACACGTGGAAGAAACGCCGCCTCCCCCCGTGTCAAGATAGAGTGGTACCGGTAGCATAGGGAGTTTTTTGTACAACGTTCGTCGCAGCAGCAGAGCTGTGGATAACGGGGATACTGTGGAAAACATCCGGAACGATGCAAAGCACGCGGGGGCGAGAAAGTCCTGCAACAGATGCAGTCCTCGAACGGAACCGTTTCAACGGAAATCAAGGCAACCAGTTCACCCCAAAAACCTCAGCGACGTCGGTTCTCCGCCGCCGAGAAGCTGCGCATCGTGCGCGAGGCTGATGCGCGTCCAGCCGGCACGATCGGAGCGTTTCTCCGGCGCGAAGGTATTTACTCATCGCAGCTCTATGCCTGGCGAAGGCAGCGCGATCAAGGCGACCTCGATCCAGGTGCGGTGCGCCAACGTGCAAAAGCCAAAATGCAAGCCGACGAGGTTGCGCAGCGGCTCAAAGAACTCGAGCGGGAAAACCGGAAACTCCGTCGCCAGTTGGCGCGCGCCGAGCTCATAAACGATATCCAAAAAAAATTTGCGGGGCTCCTGGGCGTCGATCTGGAGAGCCCCGAGACGAACGAGAACGCAGAATGAGTGCGGCGCTGGAACTTGCCCACGAGATTCCGCAGCGCGCGTTGTGCACTGCAGCGGGCATCAGCCGCTCGACGCTGCGGCGCCGCCTAAACGGCACGCCGGAACGACTTCCGTCCGTGATCTCGCGCCGGCGCTCGAGAAGAGCACTGAGCGAACACGAGCAAGCTGAGGTGCTCGCGGTGCTGCATGGCGAGCGGTTTGCCGATCGCGCGCCGGCGACGATCCACGCGACCTTGCTGGACGAAGGTATCTACCTGTGCTCGGTGAGCACGATGTACCGCCTGCTGCGAGCAAACGCGGAGGTGCGCGAACGTCGCCGTATTGCACGTCATCCGGAGTACCGTAAGCCCGAACTGGTGGCCACCGGTCCGCGTCAAGTTTTCTCGTGGGATATCACGAAGCTGCGCGGCCCGCACCCGGGTGAGTGGTTCTCGCTGCTGGTGATGCTCGACATCTTCAGCCGGTTTGTCGTCGGCTGGATGCTCGTGCATCGGGCCAACGCCGAACTCGCACGGCACTTCATCGCGCAGACGCTGGAACGTGAAGGCATCCAGCCCGGGCACGCGATCGTTCACGCCGATCGCGGCGCGGAGATGACGGCGCAACCCGTGTGCGCCCTGATGGACAAGCTCGGCGTCGTACGTTCGCACAGCCGTCCGCACGTTAGCGACGATAACCCCTTCTCGGAGTCCCAGTTCCGCACGCTGAAGTACCATCCCGAATTCCCCGATCGATTTGGGTCGTTTGAGCACGGGCACGATTTCGTTGGTGAGTTCATGACCTGGTACAACAACGAGCACCGGCACTCCGGAATCGCGATGCTGACGCCGGCAATGGTGCATCACGGCCAGGCGGACCGCGTGCTCGCCGCCAGACACGACGTGATGCTCGCGGCTTACCGCGCCAAACCGGAACGATTCATCGGCGGATCGCCAAAGCGGATCGTGTTACCGCCCGCGGTGTGGATAAATCCGCCCGCTCACGACGGGGTCGCCGTGTAGGCGCTCACAAAAAGCAGATGACTAACAGGACCAAACACCTTGACAGATTCCGCCTCGATGGCAATCGCTACGTGTACCTGTGGGTCGACGGCATCCATCTTGGCGCCGGCCCCGCTGACGACGGCGCGTGTTGCTCGTGGTGATTGGGGCAGATGCCGATGGCACCAAGCATTTGGTGGCCCTCGACGATGCGATGAGTGAGAGCGAACTGAGTTGGACGGAGCTTTTCGAAGACCTTAAAAAGCGCGGTTTACACATGCCGCAACTCCTCATCGCCGACGGCGCAAACGGGTTATGGGCTGCTGCCGGGAAGGCACTTCCCAACACGCGACAGCAACGGTGCTGGCTGCACAAAGTACGCAACGTCTTGGACAAGCTTCCCGAGAAACAGAAGCCGCGCGTCCATACCGAACTGCGATGCATCGTAAACGCGCCGAGCGAGACGGAAGCGCGCGATCGGATCGAGGCGCTCGCGAAAACATTGCAGCGAGATTACCCCAAAGCCGCCGCATGTATCCGCGATGACGTCGATCGCATGGTGACGTTCTATCGCTTTCCGTCGAGCAGTTGGAAAAGCTTGCGAACGACCAATCCGATCGAATCGATCTTCGCTTCCGTGCGATTACGAACCGAAGCTGCGAAGCGATTGCGTACCGGAAGCTCCGCGACGTACTTGGTGTTCAAGCTCGTTCAACGCCTCTCTGGCAGCTGGCGACGCATCAACGGATACCAATCCATAACCCTTGAAAACGCCGAAGCGGCGTGAGATACTCATGATGCCGGTGCTACGCCGCCAAACCAATGTCCCCGATAATCGGCACGACCTCCCTGGAAGGCCGGGTTGCCTCTACCGTGCAGCTATAAGGGAAACTATGCACGCTCCGTAAGAATGCTACTTGGACTTTGCTCGAAGCGTACTCTATCATCGATGCGGACCACTTCGACCCGAGAGGAACCTCCGTTTGAACCGTATCGCCCTCGTCGCCGGCCTCGTTGCCGGCTCCCTTGTGCTCGCCGCGCCTGCCTTCGCGCGTGACGTCGACATCACGGCCAACGGTCACACGTTTGCCTTCTCGCCCAACGTCGTGACGCTCAAGAAAGGCGTTCCGACGACCCTCCATTTCAAGGCGACGCCGGGGGCGCCGCACGGGCTTGCGGTTCCGGGCATCGGTCTCGCCAACACCGTGATCACGTCCGCGGGAACGACCGTCACCGTCACCCCGAAGAAGGCCGGTACGTTTCCCGCGAACTGCACGATCGTCTGCGGCGCGGGCCACGACCACATGGCAATGAAGTTCGTCGTGAAATAGGGAAGCGCCAGTGATGCTTTCGTCTCGTCGCTCGTTCTTAGCCGCGTCCGGTGCGGCTGCGTTGACCGGCGCTCTCGCGGCGCCGGCATCCGCCGAAAAGATCGTGCGCGGCGTCTTCGTCAACGGGGACCGTCCGCTCGTCGCGTTTCCGCAGAAGCGGGCGCTGATGGTGCTCACGCCGCGTCCGCCTCAGCTGGAGACGCCGTTTGCGGTGTTCGACGAGGGCGTCTTCACGCCGAACGACGCGTTTTTCGTGCGCTGGCATCTTTCCGATATCCCGACGAGCATCGATGCGGCGAAGCACCGCATCCGCGTGACGGGTGCGGTCGACAAGGCGCTCTCCCTGTCGATCGCGGATTTGCGGCGGATGCCGTCGGTCGAGATCGCAGCGGTGAATCAATGCTCCGGTAACAGCCGCGGCTTCTTCGATCCGCGTCCAGCGGGCGGACAGTGGCAGAACGGCGCCATGGGCAACGCGCTATGGAAGGGCGTTCGGCTCAAGGACGTCCTATCGCGCGCCGGGCTGAAAGCCGATGCGAAACAGGTTCAGTTCAACGGCCTCGAACGCCCCGCGCTGCCGGCTACGCCGGACTTCAAAAAGTCGCTCGACGTTGACATCGCGCGCGGCGAAGACGTCATCGTCGCCTATGAGATGAACGGCAAGCCGATGCCGCTGCTCAACGGATACCCCGTGCGCCTTATCGTGCCGGGTTGGTATTCGACGTACTGGGTCAAGATGCTCAGCGACATTACGGTGCTCGACCACGTCGACGATCAGTTCTGGATGAAGACCGCGTACCGCATCCCCGACACGCCCAACCACAGCGTCTCGCCTACGGATAAAGATTACCCGACGGTTCCAATCAATCGGATGGTCGTCCGGTCGTTCGTCACAAACGTGACTGACGGGCAGTCCATGAAAGCCGGCCGTACTACTGTTCGCGGAATTGCGTTCGACGGCGGCAGCGGGATCAAGTCGGTCGAGATCTCCTCGGACGGCGGCACGACCTGGGCGCCCGCCGCACTCGAGCGCGATTTTGGAAAGTATTCGTTTCGGCGTTGGAACGCCGACGTCGCACTCGAGGGCGGCAAGAGCTACACGTTCGCCTGTCGCGCCGTCGCAAACGACGGAGACACGCAAACCGCCACCCCGATCTGGAACCCCGGAGGATACATGCGCAACGAGATTCAGACCTACAAAGTGACGGTCACGTGAAGGCCCTCGCTATCGCATCGGCACTTGCCGTCGTGCCGCTCGTCGCCGTTGCGGCCACGCCGGCGCCCTATCCGGCTGTAAAGGCCAAGCCCGCTGCTGCGAGCTCGAAGGTGACAATCGCAATGCCGGGCGATCTTTCGTTCCAGTTCAAGCCCGGTGCCGGCTCGCAAGTTGCGGCGACATATTGCTTGACGTGCCACTCATCGGCCTACGTGTCGACGCAGCCTCCGCTCGATAAAGCCCACTGGGCGGCGGAGGTGACGAAGATGCGTAAGGCTTATGGTGCGGCGATCCCCGACAAAGACGCCGAAACGATCGTGGACTACCTCACGGCGACATACGGAAAGTCGTAGGGCGTTCACGGTCTGAGCCAACGTACCCTAAGCGGCAACGACGACCGCGAGCCCGATGCTCAGCACGAACCAGCTGAACGAGTGCGGCGTTGGTCGACGATGTGATCGGGCGAACGCACCGGTTTCCCAGCGGACCGCCCGCGCAATTCGGGCGGGAGACTTCCGGCGAGGAATGCGGCGGCTCTCTTAAGTGTCAGCGAGGTTATTGGTGCGGGATCTACGGTCGTATTCGGGCGAACCGGGAAGCCGAGGTGTCGTCGAGGATGCGCAGATTTTCGCCGCGTTCACGATCTCGGCGACCATGTGGCTTCTCATAACGACAGCCGCGGGACTTATCATCAGCTTCAAATACAGCTACCCCGACCTATTCACGAGCCCGTGGTTTTCGTTCGGGCGGTTGCGGGCCATCCACACCAACGGTACGTTCTACGGGTGGGCGTCGATGGCGCTGGTCGGCTGCGCGATATGGGTGGCGGCCCGGTCGAGCGGCGTGAACGTCAAAAGTCCGCGCGTCGCGTGGCTCTCTCTCTGGCTCTTCAACGTTGCGGCGTTGGTCGGTACGATCACGCTCGACCTGGGTTTGAACAACGGCAACCAAGAGTACCGCGAGTGGATCTGGCCGGCGGCCGTACTGTTTCTGTGCGCGCTCCTCTCAGCGCTAGTCGTCGTTTTCCGCACGGTGGCGTCTCGGATCGGCGACGATATCTACATCGCAAATTGGTACACGATCGGCGGGTTCATCTTCACGATCATCTTGGGCGTAACCGCAGGTGTGCCGTGGTATCAGCACGGCTTGGGCCAGGTGGCGCTTCAAGGGTTCTACATGCACAACGCCGTCGGCATGTGGTTTACGTTCCTTGCGCTCGGTACGACCTACTACGCGCTGCCGAAGCTTCTGAATCGGCCGATCTACTCCTATGCCTTGGGCGTGCTCGGATTTTGGACCAACCTGCTGTTCTATCCGGTGATCGGCGCGCATCACTACGAGTTCTCGCCGTTGCCGTGGTGGTTCCAGACGTTGGCGATCGTCTTCTCCGTCGGAATGCTCGTCCCGGTCTGGGCGGGCAGCGGCAATTTCTTTCTGACGATGCGTGGGCGTTGGGGGACTGTCCGGCGATCCTATGCGCTCCCATTTCTTGCTGTGGGCATCGGATACTACTTCGTCGGCTCGACGCAAGGCACGATCGAAGCGTTTCGGTCGCTGCAGAACATCTGGCACCTGACGTCGTTTACGGTCGGACATTCGCACGCCACCATGTACGGTTTCATCACGTTCGTCGCATGGGGAGCGATCTACGGTCTCCTGCCGAGCGCAACCGGTAAGGAGCCGCCAAGAATTGCGGTAGGAATTCATTTTTGGCTGGCGTTTATCGGAGTTACCGGGTACGTCGTCGTCCTGTCCATTGCCGGGACGGAGCAGGGGCTGCGCTGGGCGAGCGGCGACCCGTTCATCGCTTCGGTCGAAGCTGCTGCGCCCTTGTGGCTGGCGCGCGCGGTGACGGGAACGATGATGTTCGCGGCTCATCTCGTCTTCGCATACAACGTTTGGCGGATGACCGCGCCGCGCCACGTCGTCGCGCCGTCCGGGCTACGAGGAGCTACCGTGTGAGGACCGGGATGAACAACCTCGGGATTCTCGCGGGAAGCGCCTTCTTCACGTATCTCGCGCTCGCGATTGCGATGGGCGTCTTCCCCGGAGCTGCCCTTTCCGCGACCAAGCCGGGACCGGGCGTCGTTCCGTTGAGTGCGCAGGAGGCGCGCGGCCGCGACGTCTATGTCGCCGAAGGCTGCTCCTACTGCCACACGCAGCAGGTCCGTCCGTTGGCTCAGGACGGAGTGTGGGGCCGTCCCTCGACCGCCGGCGACTACGCGCACGACACCCCGCAATTGTTGGGAACGGAACGCACAGGTCCCGATCTCTCCAACATCGGCGCACGGCAGCCGAGCGATGTATGGCACCTCATCCATCTCTACCAGCCGCGCTCGCTGGTGCATGCCTCGATCATGCCGCAATATCCGTGGCTGTTCGCGGTCAAGGTACGGGCGGATGCCGGCGACGTCACGGTCGCCGTTCCGCCCGGATATGTTGCGCCGAACTCGACGGTCGTCGCGACGCAGAGTGCGCTCGACCTGGTCGCGTATCTCAAATCGCTCAAGCAGAAGCCGCTCCCGACGGCCGCGCCATGACGATGCACCCGGCGATGTTCGATCCGAGCGATGCCGTCGGCACGGCCATCGTGATCGCCGGCGCCGTCGCGACGGCGTTGTCCTTCGTGCTGGCGGTTCGTTACACGGCGTGGCCGCGCGAAGACGATCCGAATCACCCCAAGCACGTGATCCTTAGCGAGGATCGCTGAATGGATGCATCGCATGGGCAGCGCGACGTCGCACGGCTCGACGCGTTTATCGACGACGCGCAAGAGCCGTTCCAACGCGTCGTTCCCCCGGTGACGATCACGCTGGACACAACCTTACTTGACGACGGCGACCACGTGTTGCGGCTCGAAGCGTACGATGCACTTGGTCACGTGGGCCGGCGAACGATTCCGTTCGTCGTGCAGAACGGGCCCGGGATCACGATCACCGGTTTGCGTGCGCGTGATCGCGTCGCCGGAACCGTCGACCTGGCGCTCAACGCGTTCAGCGGCGAAGAGCCGTTCGACTCGATCCGCGCCGAATCGCGTGGGCCGATTCCGGTCTGGACGTGGGTGATGATCCTCATCGTCGCGGGCTGGGCAGGATGGTACGGCTTAGCGTTGTTCGCGACGCCGGCGGTATATGCGTCGACGCCGACCTACGAGGAGCATCCCGTCGAACCCGCTGCTGCGGCGGGGAACGCGTCCGCGACGCCGCCTCAGAATCCGGTCGCTGCCGCCCAAGCGCCATTGACGACCAAGGCCGCTCCGCGCGGCTCCGGCAAGGGATCCGCCGGCGGCTTCGACTTCGCTTCCACCGGGCCGCAGTTGTACACGCAAAACTGCTCGGCGTGCCACGGTGCAAGCGGCGCGGGAATACCCGGAGCGTTCCCCGCCCTCGCGGCGGACCCGGTTGTCAACGCGACGAATCCCGCCGAGCACATAGCGATCCTCTTGCGCGGGCTAAAAGGAAGGGCCATCAAGGCAGTTACGTATTCGAGTCAGATGCCGGCGTTTCCGCAGCTGTCCGACGCCGACATCGCTGCGATCGTCGACCATGAACGAACGTCATGGGGAAACCAGGCGCCGGTGGTCACTCCGGCAGATGTCAAGCGCGCGCGTTGACCTATCCGATGTTCTCACGATCCGCATTTTCTGGTAGAGCTCTATGTCATCGCTCGGGCACCCGGTTCAGTCAACGATTGTGAGAGCAATTCGCCACGAGTGCGCTGAGCAAGCCAAGACAACCGTATGTACCTGCCAAGAGCCCACAAAACATAACTATTAGTAATTAAATAGCAAACATACCATACTTGGACTTATTTAGGAATTTGCGCTAGGCTGGGAACATGATCGCTCCGGCGGGTAGCCCTCGATTCGCCCACGTTATGTCCACCGCGATACTCGCTGCGGGCCCCGGCTGGTTCACGAGCGTGATGGGAACCGGAATTCTCGCGATCACGCTCACCGTTGCCCCGGTGCAACTTCCGATCGTGCGTCATCTCGGTGCGGTGCTGTTTGCGATCGATGTCGCGATGTTCGTTGGTTTCACACTGCTGTGGACGATCGGCATCGCGCGCAGTCCTCGCACCGTGACCGAATCTTTGCACGATCCGGCGCGGGCGCAGACCTGGGGCGCGCCGCCGATGGCGTGCTTCACCGTCGCCGTCGGCTTTCTTCGGATAGCGAGCGGCGCAATCGATGCGGCAGCCTCTGTCGAAATCGCGCAAGCACTTTTCGTCGCCGGCGTCGTATTGAGCCTTTGGAGCGCGTTCCTCGTTCCCTACCTGATGTTCACTCGGCACGAGTTGACCCCACAGCGCGCCTACGGGAGTTGGTTGTTGCCGGTCGTCCCGCCAATCGTCGCGTCGGTGCCGGCTGCGCTCCTCTCTCCGACGTGGCCTGAATCAATGCGCGGCTCGATGCTGGGACTGGCCTACGCATTGTTGGGTCTCGGAGTCGCTCTTGCCGCGATCATCATCGTGATCTTTTACACGCGTCTGCTCTATCACAAGATCCCCGAAGCGGCAGTCGTCCCGACGATGTGGATCGTCGTTGGCCCGCTCGGCCAATCCGTCGCCGGAATCATCGCACTCGGGACCGTCTCGGCAAGCGTCTGGCCCGAACTCGGACACGGTCTTTACGTCGCGGGCGTCGCGTTCGGGCTGCTGGTGTGGGGTTTCGGCGTCTATTGGCTGCTGATGGCGCTCGCCGTCACGGTACGGGCTGCGCGTAAACACCTTCCGTTCTCGCTCGGTTGGTGGGCCTTCACGTTCCCCGTCGGTACGCTCACGTCTGGAAGCTACGGCCTGTACGCCGCCACCCATGCAGCCGTGTTCGACGTCGTCGGCTTGCTGCTGCTCGGCCTACTCGCCACGACATGGTCGATCGTCGCCGTACGCAGTCTGCGTTCGATTGCTGTTACGATGCGCTTCGCGAAGAGCCCAAGCTCACGTCTGGCAACCGCCTGAACCGCATCGCTGGAATGCGTAGTTATTGCGGCGATCCGTCGTCCGCGGGTTGACGCGGGCGCGGTGAACCGATGACGCCGCCGTCCTCGCCGCGAACGAGCCGGCCGCCGGCTTCTTCGAGCACGCGCGCCGCGTCGCCGATGATTCCGGTCCAGCCGGCGATCACGACGACGCCGTCGGCGGGCATCTCACGCTGCAGGCGACGAGCGACGTCATCCGCGACACCGTGATCGGTGAGCGCGGAATAGAGCGTTTCCCCGCCGTCGCCGGAAAATAGCCGCACGAACGATTCGAACCATCCCCCGCCCCGCTCCCGAACGACTTGCGAAAACGCGCCGTCATCCCGCAACGCTCGCGTCACACCGAGCCACGCGTTCTTGAAACCGGCATCGTGAAGTTTGGCGAGTGCCTTGACCCCCTCGGCCTCGCTCCGGAACAACGCCGCGATGGATCGTGGCTGATCCACGTAGCGATCGTCCTGTTTCCGGCCCGATGAATCGGCCGACGTATCATTGCTATCCATAGTGAGGATGTAGATACCTCCTGGCGGAGTCCGCGGGCGAGTGTAAAATCGAGTAGCTGAGGCCCGGAAATTAAGGGGCCATCGAGCGAACGGAGTGAGTGCTTGACGCTCTTCCTGGAGGCTCGATGGCTAAAGAAAGTGTACCCCCCTCGGCGCTCGTCGACAACCTGGTCGCGGTCGTTTCCGAACCCCAGCTCGCCGACTTGCGGGAGCTCTTGGCGCTGGTCCTGGACCGAGCCATGCAACTCGAAATCGAACAGCGGGCCGGCGCCGGCCGCTACGAGCGCAGCGACGAACGCCGGACGTATCGCAATGGCACTCGGCCGCGGCGCTTCGATACGCGGCTGGGAACCCTTGATCTGGCCGTACCGAAGCTCCGGTTCGGCGGCTACGTGCCGGCGTTCCTTGAGCGCCGATCGCGCAGTGAACGCGTCTCCCATTGGCGCTCGCGGAAGCCGTTGCGGGCGTTCTGTCGGCCGGGGCCGCGCTCGCCGTAGGGCAAGCCGCAGAGTTCCTCAACATCGATCTCCATGATCCGCTGCCCGGCGTACTGGAGCATCTCGCGAACGAAGTCGACGTCGCCGCCCTTTTCGACGAGCTCGGAAAGTGCGATACTGGGTTTGGCCATCGTGGATCCCTTTCGGTCGGTTATTTGTTGCAAAAACAACCTTCGCCGAAAGCCACGATGGCCGCTCTCTATGCTACAAGGGCGACCCTCTCATACACCACGGGCCGGGACACGATCGCATCGCCGGCATTTGACGACGGATCGCCGGGAACGTCGTGGCCGGACCAAAACGGCTGCTGTGGGGTATATATGGATCGATCTCGGCGCGATGATTTGGCCTCGTCGCTCAACTGTGCGCTCTTGCGGACGTTCACGTGTGTCGCGGAGCTGGGGAGCATGACGCGCGCCGCCGAAGCGCTCTACCTCGCGCAGTCGGCCGTCTCGACGCACGTTGCCACCCTGTCGTCACACGCGGGTGGCCCGCTGTTCGAACGCCGTGACGGAAAGCTGGTCCCGACGCCGCTCGGCCGGATCCTGTACGACGAGGCGTGCGAGATCTTGGCGTGGGTGAGCGCATTGGAACACCGGCTGCGCGAGGCGATCGCCGCGGATTCGCGGCGCATCGCGGTGTCGTGCACGCGGACAGTGTGCGAGACGTCGGTCGCCCGGATCGTCTCGCTCTTCGCCCGAGCCCATCCGGGCCTTCCCTTGGGGATTACGAGCGGTACGGTTAAGGACGCGGAGATGCGTCTGCGCACCGGCGAAAGCCACGTCGCGCTCGTCGAGGGCGACGTCGAGATGCGAGGCGCTCAGCTCGCGCCGTTTCATATCGACCGGCTTCTGGTGGCCGTACCGGCGCGTCACGCGCTCGCAGGCCGCACGACGGTCACGCTCGACGAGGTTGCTCGGTATCCGTTCGTGTTGCGCGATCGAACGTCCGGGACGCGGCTGTTGATCGAGCAGCGCTTGGGCCGCCGTTTCAAACGGCTTGAGATCGCATTCGAGCTCGAGGGGAACGCGGAAGTGGTCTCGTGCGTGGAAGCGGGCATCGGTCTCGCGCTCCTGTCCGAAACTGCCGTGTCCGGCGCGCTGGCGCTTGGGACCGTCGCCACGATCGCGCTTGCGGACATCGATCTCTCGCGCACGTTTCACGTTGCAATCCCGAGAGACCGTACGATTCCGGAAGGCGCCGCGTGCTTCGCGGACTGGCTTACGAGCCGCTACGCGAAGGCTCGTCAAGATCTCGTATCCGCGTAGCCATCGGTGTCGCCGCCGGTCTATCTCGATTTTCGATGGCGGCCATCATATTTCTCAATGCCCGTTCGCGAGGCAGCGGTCCGTGCCGCAGCCAACGACACCCGACGAATGTCGCATGCGAAGTTTCGAGCAATCACATGCCTGGTTGCTTTTTTCGCCGTCGTGCTGATGTCTGGCGCTAAAGCCGCTGTCTCGTTACCGGCGCGCGACCAATTGGTCATGTTCGAGCAGGAAGGCTGCCCGTACTGCGCCGCGTGGAACCGAGATGTCGGCAATGTGTATTCGAAAAGCGACGAAGGGAAAGCGTTTCCGCTTCGCCGGGTCGACATCCATCACACTCGCCCCGCCGATCTCCGGGCCGTCGGCAGCGTGCGGTTCACGCCGACGTTCGTCGTGATGCATTGCGGCCGCGAGTTCGCTCGAATCACGGGATACCTCGGCAACGAACAGTTCTGGGGGCTTCTCGACCAAAGCGTCCGTTCGATCAAGGAGTCGTCGGCGTGCGCTTCGTGAACGGAATCGCGCGTTCGTGGAAGGTGGTCGTTCCGGCCGTGGGGCTGTCGCTGACGCCGATTTGGGGCGCGGTTGCACAGCCCGCGCCGGACACGACGCCCGCACCGATCGTCTCGTATCGCGTCGTTGCCGACGGCGTCCCCGAGTCGCTCACGGGACGGCCGGGCGACCCGGTCGAGGGCCGTAAGGTCGTCGAAGACCGCAAACTCGGCAACTGTCTGAGCTGTCATGCGTTCCCGTTTGCCGCCGAGGACCCGGGCAACATCGGGCCGGATTTGCAAGGCGTCGGCGCGCGGCTCAGCCCCGCCGAATTGCGGTTGCGGGTGGTAAACATGAAAGTTCTCGACCCGCAGACGATCATGCCCGCGTACTACCGCGTCGCCGGCTTGCGCGACGTCGGCAAGGCGTTCGGCGGCAAGCCGATTCTCACCGCCCAACAAGTCGAGGACGTCGTTGCGTTCCTCGCAAGCACCAAATCGACGGGAGCCAAGCGATGACCGATCCATCTTTAAGCAGGCGCGGTGCGATCGCGCTGGCAAGCCGCGGCTGCGTTATCGCGCTCGCCGCGTGCCTATTCCCCACAGAGGCCTGGGCGTCGCCGAGCGAAGCGAAAGCCTTGCTGGCGACCCTCGGCCCGGGCGCGCTTCAGCCTGGGAAGGTGACGATCGGGGCCCCCGAGATCGCGGAGAACGGCAACACGGTTCCGATCATGATCGACGTCGACAGCCCGATGACCGACGCGAGCTACGTCAAGACGATCATGATGGTCGCCGACGGAAACCCGCTGCCCGGCGTCGCGCGCTTCGAGCTCTCGCCGGCGAACGGCCGCGCGCACGTGGAGTTCCGCATCCGGCTCGCGCAGACGCAAAACATTACCGCGGTCGCGCTCATGAGCGACGGCACGATGTGGACCGCGACGAAAAACGTCAAGGTCACCATCGGCGGCTGCGGCGGATAGAGAGGAAACGGCAATGGCTTCAAACGTCGAATCGCGCCTACGCGTGCCCACCACCGCGAAAAAGGGCGACATCATCGACATCAAGACGCTGATCTCGCATCCGATGGTATCGGGCCAAGCGAAAGACGCCGCCGGCAAGATCATCCCGCGCGACATCATCAATACGTTCACGTGCACGTTCAACGGCAAGCAAGTGTTCGCGATGAAGCTCGAACCGGCCATATCCGCTAACCCGTTCATCTCGTTCCCCGTCAAGATGACCCAGGACGGTACGTTCGACTTTCAATGGGTCGACGACAACGGCCAGGTCTACAAAGACTCCGCCAAAGTCACCGTGACGTGAGCCTGCGACCAGGCGTCCTGCCGGCGGCTGCCGCGACCGCGTTTGCACTCACGATGGTCTTCGGCATCGCATTGCTCGTGCGTTCGCAGACGCAGGGCGATCTGGGGAAGTACACCGTCGGCAACAAGAAGTCGGGCTACGTCTACGCGACACCGCAGACGCGGGCGATGCAAGATGATGACTTCCAGAACCCCGGATTCTTATGGATCGACAAGGGTAAGGCGCTGTGGAACAGTGTCGACGGCGGCGCAGGAAAGTCGTGCGCGTCCTGCCACAACGCCGCGGAAATCTCGATGAAAGGCGTCGGTGCGAGCTATCCCAAGTATGACGCAAAGGCCGGTCACGTCATCGACATCGAGCAGCGCATCGGCATGGAACGCGAGCGCATGGGCGCCGCGCCGTGGGCGTGGGAGTCGGAGCAGTTGCTGGCGATGACCGCATATCTTAAGCTGCAGTCCCGCGGCATGCCCGTGGACGTATCGAGCGACGGGCCGGCGCATGGGGCATGGCAACAGGGAAAAACGTTCTACGAGACGCGGCGCGGCCAGCTCGACATGGCGTGCGCGCAGTGCCACGTGCAGAACAACAACCGCAAGCTGCGCACGGAGACGCTGAGCCAAGGGCAGACGAACGGGTTCCCGACGTACCGGTTGAGCTGGCAAACGCTCGGGTCGGTCCAGCGCCGCTTCCGCGAGTGTAACGAGCAGATCCGGGCGGAACCGCTCCCGTACGGCTCGCCACAGTACGTCGCGCTCGAGCTATACCTCGCGTCAACCGGAAACGGGCTGCCGGTCGAAGCGCCGTCGGTACGGAAATAGGATGGTAACGCGTCGAGACTTCGTGCAGGCCGCAATCGCGACGGCCGTTCTGACGGGCTCGTCGACCGGATTGGCGCGCGCCGCAGCGCGCCAATCGATCACACAGGCGGACCTATTGCGCTTCGAGCCGATGGGTCAGGTGACGCTTCTCCACTTCACCGATCTCCATGCGCAGCTGCGGCCGGTGTACTTCCGGGAGCCGTCGGTCAACATCGGCGTGGGAACGAACGCAGGCTTGCCGCCGCATCTCACCGGCAATGCCTTTCTCGAGGCGTTCGGCATCCCGCCGGATACCGCGAACGCTTACGCGCTGAGCTCGGCCGACTTTGCGGCGCTCGCAAAAGAGTACGGGCGCATGGGCGGATTCGACCGTATGGCGACGCTCGTCAAAGCGATTCGTGCCGAGCGGCCGACCCAAACGCTGCTGCTCGACGGCGGCGACACGTGGCAAGGCTCGTACACGTCGCTCAAGGAGCGCGGCGCCGACATGGTCGCCGCACAAAACCTGCTCGGTGTCGAAGCGATGACGGGACACTGGGAGTTCACCTACGGACAAGACCGCGTCAAGGAGCTCAAGGCGCAGCTCAAGGCGCCGTTCCTATGCGGCAACGTCAAGGACGCGACTTGGGGCGAGCGGATCTTCGACGGCACCAAAGTGTTTGAGCGCGGGGGTGTGGCCGTCGCCGTGATCGGACAAGCCTTCCCGTACACGCCGATCGCCAACCCGCGCTGGCTGATGCCGGATTGGTCCTTCGGGATCGAAGAGGACCGCGTGCGCGCCGAGGTGGACGCTGCGCGAAAAGCGGGCGCCGACGTCGTGGTGCTGCTCAGCCACAACGGGTTTGACGTGGACCGCAAGCTCGCGGCGCGCGTCACCGGGATCGACGTCATCTTGACGGGTCACACGCACGACGCCATCCCGCGCAGCGTCATGGTCGGCAAGACCATCTTGACCGCGCCCGGATCCCACGGAAAGTTTCTCGGCCGCCTCGACCTGTACGTGAAAGGCAAGCAGGTCGTCGATCACCGGTTCCGGCTGATCCCGATCTTCACCGACGCCATCGTGAGCGATCCGGCGATGGCAGCATTGATTGCAAACATCCGCGCGCCGTACGAGGCCGAGCTGGATCGCGTGCTGGCGCGTACCGACTCGCTGCTGTATCGGCGCGGGAACTTCAATGGAACGTTCGACGATTTGATCTGCCAATCTCTGCTCGCGGAGCGCAACGCGCAGATCGCGCTCTCGCCCGGATTCCGCTGGGGCACGTCACTCCTGCCGGGACAAGACATCCGCATCGAGGACCTCTACAATCAAACAGCAATCACCTATCCCGCGGCCTACCGGTCCACGATGACCGGCGCCACGCTGAAAAGCGTCTTCGAAGACGTGGCGGACAACCTGTTCAACCCCGACCCGTACTATCAGCAAGGCGGCGACATGGTGCGCGTCGGCGGCATGTCGTACGCCATAGACGTCGCGAAACCGATCGGCTCGCGCATCTCCGAGATGCGGCTGACGGACGGGACTGCTATCGAGCCGGCAAAGACTTACGTCGTCGCCGGCTGGGCCTCGGTGAACCAGGGTACGGAGGGCCCAGCCATCTACGACGTCGTGACGCGCTATCTCGAGCGCCGGCAAGTGGTGTCCGTGCCCGACCGCCAGGTTGTGCGCGTACGTGGGGCGGACCCGCGCGGGATCGCGCCCTGATGCCGCGCAACTCGCTCGGGCGCGGCGGCTTCCTGCGCGCGGGCACAGGGCTCGTCGGCGGCGCGCTGCTCGCAGGGTCTGCTCCCGCAAACGCGCTCGCCGAGGATGCGGCGCCGCTCGCGATCCCGGAGTCGAACAAAGTCCTGGGTGCCGGCGTCAACGATACGCCGTACGGAATGCCGTCGAAGTACGAGCGCGACGTCGTACGCCGGACGGTGCCGTTCCTCACAGCGGAAGACAAGTCGTCCGTGAGCTTCACGCCGCTGCAAGACTTGGACGGGATCATTACGCCCAACGGTTTGTGTTTCGTGCGCGACCACGGCGGTTCGCCGATGGATATCGATCCGTTGACGCACCGGCTCGTGATCCACGGGCTCGTTGATACGCCGATGGAATACACGATGAACGACCTCATCCGGTTTCCGACCGAGAGCCACGTGTATTTCATGGAGTGCGGCGCGAACGGCGGGATGGATTACAAGGGTGCGCAAATGCAGGGCGTGCAGTTCACGCACGGCATGATCCACTGCTGCGAGTGGACTGGCGTGAAGCTGTCGGTGCTCATGGCCGAAGCCGGCGTGAAACCGTCCGCCAAGTGGATGCTAGCCGAGGGGGCGGACGCAGCGGCGATGACGCGTAGCGTTCCGATCGAGAAGGCGCTCGACGACGCGCTTATCGCGTGGTCGCAGAACGGTGAGCGGCTGCGCCCCGAGAACGGGTACCCGGTCCGCCTCGTGCTCCCCGGCTGGCAAGCGAACCTCAACGTGAAGTGGCTGCGGCGCTTGAAGTTCGGCACCGATCCTTGGGAAACGCGCGAAGAGACATCCAAGTATACCGAGTTATTGCCCGACGGCAAGTCGAGGCAGTTCGACTGGGTGATGGGAACAAAGTCGGTGATCACCGCACCGTGTCCGGAGAAACCGATGGTGGGGAAGGGCTTTCGCGAAGTCACCGGACTCGCGTGGTCGGGTTACGGTTCCGTCACGCGCGTCGACGTCTCGTTCGACGGCGGCGTGAACTGGCAACGTGCGACGCTCCAGGAGCCGGTTCTGACGAAGGCGCTCACGCGCTTTCGCATCCCATGGCAGTGGAACGGCGAGACGGCACTGCTGCAAAGCCGCGCCGTCGACGACAAGGGCCACGTCCAGCCGACGCACGAGCAGCTCCTCGCCGCGCGCGGCGGGAACGCCATCTACAACAAGAACTCGATCCAGACGTGGCGCGTGAATCCAAACGGAACGGTGGACAGTGTCCAAGTCTCGTAGCTTCGCCGCGCTGGTCGCGATCGTCGTGCTGATCGCAGCCGGCGCAGTGGCCGATGCCGGGCAGCGCTACGGCTTCGGAAAGCCGGTGACGCAATCGCACATCGCACCATGGGACATCGACGTCAACGGTCTGACCGGCGAGGGGCTACCGCCGGGTTCGGGCTCCGTCGCCCAAGGCGCGAAAATTTGGGAAGCAAAATGCTCCTCTTGCCACGGCACGTTTGGCGAAGGCGCCGGCAAGTATCCAGTGATCGCGGGGGGGAAAGGCACGCTTAAAGACGAGCGCCCCGAGAAGACGGTCGGAAGCTACTGGCCCTACGCACCGACGCTATTCGACTACATCAAGCGCGCGATGCCGTTTCGCCAGCCGCAGTCGCTCTCGAACGACGAAGTGTATGCCCTCACCGCGTACGTTCTCAACGTGAACGACATCGTGCCGAGTTCGGCCGTTCTGGATGCGAAATCGCTCGCGGCCGTCAAGATGCCGAACCGCGATGGATTCATCAAGGCGGAGTGGGACACCAAGAACGTAGCGTGCATGTCGAGCTGCAAGCCGGCGGCCAAGGTGACCAGCGATCTCGTGAGCCTCCACGTGACACCCGACGAGCGCGAGGTGGGGAACGTTGGGTCGACCGAACATCTCGCGATTGCGGCGTCGCCCGAGCCCTTGCCCCCGGCAACGTCGGCATCGTCTCGCGGTAGTACGGCGGCATCAAACACATTGGCCCGCGTGACGTTCGCGATGGTTCAACCCGTCATCGCTAAGCGCTGCACTGTTTGCCATTCGGCGAAGCCCAGCCAGTCGGGGTTTTCGGCCGCCCCGGCCGGCATCAAATTCGATACGCCGGCGGAGATCAAAGCCCAGGCGGCGCAAATCAAGTCCCAGTCGGTGACGACACACCAGATGCCGTTGGCGAATATGACGCACATGACGGACAAGGAGCGCGCGCTGCTCGGCCAGTGGATCGCTGCCGGAGCGCCGGTTCCGTGAGCGGGTGAGCGCTTTCGACGTAGGCTATCCGACTGCGGTCGCCGCGGGTATCGCGAGCTTCGCGTCGCCTTGCGTCCTGCCGCTGGTGCCGGGATATCTCTCGTTCCTCGCGGGCGTGTCGTACGACGACATGGCGCTCGCCGTGCGCGATCGTTCGGTCTCGCGCCGCGTCTTTACCGCGGCGCTGGCATTCGTCGCGGGCTTCGTCGTCGTCTTCGTCGGGCTCGGAGCATCCGCCACGCTAGTAGGGCGCGTCCTCATCGATCATGCGGACGTTCTCGAAAGGGTCAGCGGACTGCTCATCGTCCTGTTCGGCCTCCACTTCGTGGGCGTACTGCGCATTCGAATGCTGCAGCGTGACGTTCGATTCCATCCCGGGCGGCTGCCGGCGGGACCCGGCGGGGCCTTTCTCATGGGGCTCGCGTTCGGTTTCGGATGGACGCCGTGCGTCGGGCCGATTCTTGCGACGATCCTCGCGCTTGCAGCCGTCGGCGATTCCGTGGCGCGAGGCATGACCTTGCTTGCATGTTATGGGTTAGGGATCGGCCTTCCGTTTCTGATCGCGGCCGCGGCCTTTCAACCGTTCTTGAAGGCGGTCGCGCGCTTCAAAACGCGAATGCGCGCGATCGAGATGACCGTCGGCGCCTCGATGATCGCTACGGGCGCTTTGATCACGACCGGATCCTTGGCCG
Organism: Vulcanimicrobium alpinum; assembly: GCF_027923555.1. Lineage (GTDB taxonomy): Bacteria > Vulcanimicrobiota > Vulcanimicrobiia > Vulcanimicrobiales > Vulcanimicrobiaceae > Vulcanimicrobium > Vulcanimicrobium alpinum. Next base: position 1,444,580 of record NZ_AP025523.1, read on the forward strand.
GTACGAGCGGCTGGCTCCTTCGAACATTCCCCGCACTCGGCCGATTCGGCTAGAAACGAGTTCTATGTGCGCACGCCACTGATCGCGGTTGCGATGCTCATCGGGGTCTGCTCGCCCTGTTTCGCGCAGGCAAGCGCAGCGCCGGCAACGTACTCAAACCCGCAACCGTCGATCGATCATCCGCGCAAGGTCGTTCTCACGCTGTCCGAGCGCGACCCGGCCCGCATGAACGAAATCATCGGGAACGTCGGGAACATCCAGAAATTCTACGGGACCGACAACGTTCGAATCACGCTCGTCGTGTACGGACCGGGGATCCACGCCGTGCTCAAGAGCGATAGCCCCGTGGCTCCGCGCATAGCGGGGCTCGTCGCGATCGGCGTCGACGTGCTCGCCTGTGACGCGACGCTGAAAACGCTCAACCTCACCGCAAGCGACTTGATCGCAGGGGTGAAGGTCACGCCGAACGGTCTCCCGGCCGTCGTCGAGTTACAAGCTGCCGGGTGGTATTACGTCCGCCCGTAGGGCGAGAAACGGACCGGAACGATGCAACACTCCACAAATCGCTCGGGTTTTGCCCGCCTGCTGGCAACCGGAACGGCAACGTTGGCGGCGCTCGCGGCGCCGGCGTCGGGAGCCGCGACATCGAAAAACCATCGGATCGCCTTTCACGTCGATCGGAACGAGCCCGCCGTCATGAACCTCGTGCTCAACAACATGAGCAACGCCGCGACATACTACGCGGGGACCGGTGAACTGTTCGAAATGGAGCTCGTGGCATACGGACCGGGCCTGCACATGCTGCGCGCCGACACGTCGCCGGTCAAGGACCGGCTCTCCTCGATCAAGGACAGCATCGCCGGCGTGACGTTCTCCGCCTGCAACGTCACGAAGCTCGGGATGGAAAAGGTGGAAGGGCACCCGATCGCGATCTTGCCGCAAGCGCGGATCGTACCGGCCGGCGTCGTGCGCCTCACCGAACTCCAGGAGAGCGGCTGGAGCTACATCAAACCGTAGGCTAGATACCGTAATAGCTTAAAGTTTGCTCGCTTTCATCCCACTTCGTAGCACGGTACGTGCGTTCAACGATGTTGCTGCTTATCTCCCGTAACTGATCCACCGGCGCGCTCGCGCGGTGCTCGAGCGCCGTGGGTACGAACCACAGGTAGGGCAACCGCCGAGCCGCTTCAGGCTCGTCCCGACGCTCGATGCACCTTCTCGCCGTCTTCCCGTTTTGAACCGGAAGCGTCCGGTGGAGAGGCCCCCCAATTGTCGGAGACGGCGACGTCGACGCCGTGCAAGCCGCGTGCTTTAAGGCCGCGAAAGAACCCGTTCCACGTCGCAAAGCTCTCCGAATCGCCGATCGAGAGACCAAGGATCTCGCGGTATCCGTCAGCGCGAATGCCGCTGGCAATGAGCAGCGCTTTGCTGACCGCGCTCTTGTCGGTGCACACAGTCGTAAAGAGAGCGTCAACGATGATAAATGGATACGCCGCTGGAGTGACCCCGCCGATTCTAGACAGTGAGGGTCGTTAATCAAGCTGCATCGCGATCCCGCCAATCGGCCGGGGTGAGGTAGCCGAGGCTTGAATGGTGTCAACTCCGGTGAGTAATTCCCCACTTTCTCCGGCGAGAAGTTCCTGCTGTTAAGGCACCTGTTTCCTTCCTCATCCGATTGACAGGACGGCTCGTGCGCGGTCGAAGCCTGACCCGGAAGGAACTAAGGAACGTCAACCCGCTCCCCAGGCGCCAGCATTCGCACGATCGTGTCGTAGATAAGCTCGCGGTCTTCGAGCGGATCGAAGACGAGGCACGACGGTGCGCCGCCGCGGGCGGCCGGCTCGAGGACGATCGTGACGCGTCCCTTCGCGCAGACGTCGAGGCAGGTCGTGCCGGTCGCGCGGATCGCGCCCCAGTGGCCGTCGTGCCTGAGCCGCTCTTTGAGCCACTCGCGCAATTTGAGCCGCTCGTCGCCCGCGTGCTCGGGGTAATCTTGCGCAAACCGCACGTTCAGGCACTTCTCGCACACGAGCGCCAGGCCGCCGCCCCGCTTCCATGCCGGAATCACTTCAATCGGTTCGCTCACGCTAGTTTCGATGCGATGTCTGACGGAACGGTTGCGGAGGTCTCGGCGCGGAGCGAGCGATCCGCATCCTATTGAAATACGATCGCGTTGAAATACGATCGCGGCGGCAAGCAGGCGTTATGAAGGCGGATGAGGTGCTCGGCATGCTCGCGATGGCGACACGCCTGACTGCAAAAGCGCCGTCGCCGGGTCTTCACCGTCTTTCCGCACCCCGCATCGCAAAAGTTTGGTCTTATAGAGACAGAGTCTCTCTTAGGCATGACAGGCGTGTGGCATCTTAGCCGACGGTGGGATTCGAACCCACGCTGTGCTTGCGCAGCCGCATTACAAGTGCGGTCCCTTCAACCTCTTGGGTACGTCGGCGTCGCGGCTCGTTTCGGGTCGGCCCCGCTGCAGACCCTCGCCCCGCGACCAGGAACGGCAGAGGCGGTTCGCGTATGATCGCAGGTCCCCACCGTGGGTCGGTGGTCGAGTGGTTAATGGCACCGGACTGTAAATTCGGCTCGCGAAAGCGATACGCAGGTTCAAATCCTGCCCGGCCCACCAGTTGCGCAAGAGGCGGCGCGCCGATCGAGAGGGTCGCGCGTCGCCGCTTCGCGTAGAACGAGACTGAGCGCGGGCGTTGCATAATGGTAATGCCCTTGCCTTCCAAGCAAGAGTCGCGGGTTCGATTCCCGCCGCCCGCTCCAAAATTTCTAGCCGCGCCCCTCCCGCACGCCTGCGCCCTGGGTCCGTTCCGGCAGCGGCTGCGGCGCCGACGTCTGCCACATCGAGATCAGCATCGCGCGCGCGTCGTCGGTATCGGTGACGGTGCGCGCGAAGTCGATACGGACGTCGCGGGTCTGCGCCCCCATGTCGACCGAGAGCGTGAGCCCCGTAGCGTCCATCGTGACGATCCGCGCGCCGATGGCGGGATTGCACTGCGCGTAGTGCTGCGCATATGCCGCGACGGCGTCGGGATGGTCGTCGTTCATGTGGGTGGTCATCGCCGCGAAAGCGGCGTCGCTGAGTTCGGCCATGCGCACCGCATTTCCGATCGCAACGCCGCGTGCCCTGGCGGTCAGCGGATGACCTCGAAGAACGCATGGCCATGCGGGCGCAGATCGTATTCGTGACGCCACACCTCCAGCGTCTGAACGACGTCCGAAACGGCGCGGCTTTCGCCGTCAGCGGTGAACGTGCTTCGTGTCGTCGCCGCGGGCGGCGCTCTGCCAGCCGAGGACGCGCGCGAGCATCTGCGAGCGGTTGGACGCGCCGGTGCGTTCGATCAGTTTCTTGATGTGGTCGTTCACCGTCGAGACGGTGATGTTTAAGCGCTCTGCGATCTCGTCGGTGCGGCGGCCGTCGAGCAGCGACGCGACGACCTCGCGCTCGCGCGGCGTGATGAAGAAGCGCTTCGCCGCGCGGAGGAGGGTGTTACGGCGGCGCGTCTTCTCGATCGTGACCGCCAGGAAGTGGCCGTCGGCGGAGGTCAGGTCGTTGATGCGTAGCAGCAGAAACGGCAGCGGCATCGCCGTCGCGTTGACGGGGCGCGTCGGATCTTCGGCCCACTCCGTCGTCAGTTCGCGAATCGTCGTCTCGAAGAGTTCCGGGAGACGCATCCCGAACGCCGGGCCGCCGAGAGTTCCCTCGGCCGCTGCATCGTTCCGATTGCCCATCACGGTACGGTACGTCCGGTCGAGGATGAACAACATCGGCTTTGCACGGCGCAGGGGCTCGTCGGTTGATGGATCGGCGTCGACGGCGCTAATCTCCGGGTTGAGCGCTTCCTCGCTCAGCGTCTTTGCGAGCGCGAGCAATTGGATGTCGTGCGCGGTGAACGGGCCGAGTTCGGCATCACGCAGCAGCACCAGCATCGCGTCCCCCCCGTCGGGAACCGTCAGCGCGATCGTCATCGCGTGCGGATAGACGGCGTCCAGCACCGCGGCGATCGGCCGCTGATCGGTGCGGCGCTGCTGCCGGCGGTAGCAGGCCAGAAAGCGGTTCGCTTCCGCGCGTTCGTCCGCGTCCGGGCCGCAGCAGAACGAGACCAGCGTCTTGCTCTGCAGCCGGCCGAAACGCCATGCGCGAAACGCCACCAGGCGCGCGACCAGTTCGACGATCGCGCGCTCGCGATCGTGGGGGACTCCGTCTCGAAGATGTCGGTGCAGGAGGTTCACGAAAAAGTCCGGGCCGTTCGCAAAGAGAGCGTGCGGTTCGATCGGGTGCGCCGGGAGGTGGCGCATGTTCCCGGGATGTTCGTCCCGGGGCAATGGCCATTGTTCCCGGTCGGACAGGACTCCTGTGCTTCCCAGCTTCGCTTAGTCCAAGATTGTGTGAAGGCCGCCGGAGGGCGAGCATGGGACGTCCCGCGCAGTCGACGGATTGTTTGTCCGCGAGGGAGGAGCAGCAGATCCGTCGAGCGCGAACGCGCGGTGCAGCGGGAAGGTATCTCTCGTTCGCGGGGGGGAATCGATCCCGTCGAAAATCCGGCGATCCGCTGGGCGCATCGGTCCGGGCTGGCGTAGCTCAGTGGTAGAGCATCACATTGGTAATGTGAAGGTCATGGGTTCAATCCCCATCGCCAGCTCCATGGTCTCGAAGACCCTCCCGCAGCGGAGGGTCCCGCCGTCTTCGTTGAGTAGACCGGCGGCGATATGACGACGACCGTCTCCGCCGACAGCGCGAAGCAGGCCCTGCTCGCGCACCTCATCGACGACGCGAGCATGTTCCCGCCGTCGGAGCTCCCGATCGGAGCCGCGGTGCGCGCGCACCTGCGTCATCGCGAGAGCGCCTACGCCTGGATCGGCGGCAATCTCGTCGTGCCGGCGTCGCGGCTCGACGCGTTCGTCGCGGCCATGCAGCCCGGCGAGACCGTGCGGCTGAGTGTCACCCTCGACGCCGCCCAGCGCGCGAAGGGAGACACGGTGCGCGCGGATCTGGATCGTATCGCGCGCTCCGGCGTCGACGTCGGAAGCGTCGCCGCGCTGGAGATCCGCTTCCGAGGCGCGCTCGAAGCGGAAGCGCTGAGCGGCGCGGCCGCGGCCGTCGCCGCTGCCTTTCCGCTCCAGCCCGCAACGCTCTACGTCGAGCTGCCGTATGTCGGGGGCTGGGCGGTGCCGCCGGACGCAGCGCTCGCCGTCCTCGCGGGCCTGCGTTCGAATTCGCCCGGCTCGGTGACGGTCGCCGCCAAAGTGCGATGCGGCGGCAGCCCCGAAACGACGCCCTCCGTCGACGACCTCGCCGCGTTCGTCGTCGCGGCCCAGGCGCAAGGCGTGCCGTGGAAGGCGACGGCCGGTCTGCACCATCCGGTGCGCGGCGCCCACGGCGGCACGACGATGCACGGCTTTCTCAACCTGTTCATCGCGGGCGTCGCGCATCATGCCGGCTTCCTCGATGCCGCGCGCGTCGCCGACGCGATCGGCGAAGAAGATCCGCGCGGGTTTCTCGTCGACCCGATGCATGTCGGCTGGCGCGACGTCCGCGTCGATGCCGAGGCGGTCGCCGCCGCGCGCGCGCACTGCACCGCGTTTGGCAGCTGCAGTTTCGACGAACCCGTGAACGGTCTGCGAGAACTCGGCCTGCTGTTGTGATCGATCCGCGCGACTTCGGAATCGACAACCTGCCGCTGGGAATCGTCGCCGACGACGCAGGCCGCGCGCGGCCCGCCGTCGCCTATCGCGACCTCGTCGTCGACCTCGATGCGCTCGTGCACGCGCGCGCGATCGACGAACAGTCGCTCGCCGATGCATCCTCGCTCAACGCGTTTCTCGGCCGCGGACCGGCCGCGTGGACCGCGCTGCGCGCTCGCTTGCAGCACCTGCTCGGCGAACGCGCATCCGCTGAGGAACGTCGCGCCGTCGCCGCCGCTTCGCATCCGCACGGCGCGCTGCACGCTCGCATGCCCGTGCAGGTCGGCGACTATGTCGACTTCTACTCGTCGCTCGAACACGCGACGAGCCTCGGCCGCATCCTGCGCCCCGGCGGCGAACCGCTGCCTCCGAATTATCGCCACATCCCGATCGGGTACCACGGGCGCTCCGGCACCGTCGTCATCAGCGAGACCCCGATCCGGCGGCCCGCCGGGCAGACGAAAGCGGGCGATGCCGCGGCGCCGGAGTTCGGTCCGTCGCAGATGCTCGACGTCGAACTCGAGATGGGCTGGATCGCCGGCCCGGGCAACGCGCTCGGCGCGCCGATCCCCGCGGATGCCGTACGCGAGCATGTCTACGGCTACGTCCTGCTCAACGATTGGAGCGCACGCGACATCCAAGGCTGGGAGTATCAGCCGCTCGGACCGTTTCTCTCGAAATCGTTCGCGACGTCGATCTCGCCGTGGATCGTTTCGCTCGAAGCGCTCGAACCGTTCCGCGTCGCGGAGCCGCCGCGCGAGCCGGAGCCGCTCCGTTATCTGCGCGCGTCGCAGCCGTTCGCCTACGACGTGGAACTCGATCTGCTGCTGCTGACACGAGCGATGGCGGAGCGTGGCGATCCGCCGTTCCACGTGTCGCGGACAAATCTGCGCGGGATGTACTGGACGGTCGCGCAGCAGCTCGCACACGTTACCGCCAACGGTGCGACGATCCGTCCCGGCGATCTGTTCGGTACCGGCACGATCTCCGGTTTCGAGCCCGGAACGCAGGGGTCGCTGATTGAGCGCACGTGGCGCGGTCGCGATCCGCTCGCACTGCCGGGGGGCGAGACGCGCGCGTTTTTGGAGAACGGCGACACCGCGATCGTTCGCGGGCGCGCGGTGCGCGGTGACCTGCGCATCGGCTTCGGCGAGGTCGTCGGCACGATCGTCGCGTGAGCGTTGCAACGCCGGACGGCGCGCGGTTTCCGTACAACTGGGGCGCGACCGCGCTCGAGGTGGCGGCGCGCTTTCCTTGCGATCGGTACGCGCCGGATCCCGACGTCGTGTTGTGGCGCGCCGTCGACGTCGCCGCGCCGCCCGCGACGGTCTTTCGCTGGCTGCAGCAATTGCGGATTGCGCCCTACTCGTACGATCTGGTCGACAACTTCGCGCTGCGCAGCCCGCGCCGGCTCACGCCGCGCGCCGCGATTCTTGTGCCGGGGCAGCGCATCATGCACGTCTTCCGTCTCCTCGAGTTCGATCCGCCGCGCACGCTCACCATCGGTCCGGGCGCGGCGGCCGGCGTGAAGCTCTTCGGCGCGCTCCACGGGACCTACGTTGTGAGCGAAGCCGCCGGCGGTTCGCGGCTGGTCGTGAAGGTCTGCGCGAACGTCGGCTCGGCGTGGTATGCGCGCGCGTACCTGCGGGCGCTCCCGCTGCTCGATTTCGTCATGATGCGAAAGCAGCTGCTCACGCTGAAAGCCTGCGCCGAGCGCAGCACTCGCCGGGGCTAGCCGCGGCCCATCAGCACGGCCGTCGCGCGCGCGCCCCGGTCGGATTCGCGCGTCACGCTGAACGCGCGGGTGAGACACTCGACCAGAAACAGACCGCGGCCGGACTCGGCGTCGTCGTTCGGCAGGCCGCTGCGCGACGCGAATCCGGGGCCGTCGTCGACGACGTGGAGGATCGGCGTCGACGGATCGTCCCATGTCAGTTCCACGTCGACGACGCCCGGTGCGTGTCGCACCGCGTTGCCGACCAGCTCGCCGAACACCAGCTGCGCCGCCGCCGTATCGATCTCGCGGCCGAAGTTCACCAGCGCTTCGACGAGCGCTTCGCGCACGTCGTAGGTGCGCCGCCGGTCGCGCGGATCGAACCGCCAGCGGATCGTCCACTCGCGCGCGGCCGGGACGTCGTCGGTGACGCGCACCGTCAGCACCGCGACGTCGTCGCGGATCGCGCCGTCGAGGACGCGCGAAACGATGAGCGCCGCGGGCGACGTCTCTTCCTTGATCGCCGCGTCGTGGAGCGCGGCGATCACGCGGCGCTCGCCTTCGGCGATGTCGCGAGTCGATTCGGTGAGCCCGTCGGTGAAGAAGACCGCGAGCGCGCCGGTGGGCAGCACGACGGTGATCGCTGGGGGCTGACTTTCGTCGCGCAGCCCCAGCGGGAGGCCGCGGCCCGGGAGGTTGCGGACCGTTCCGTCGGCGCCGCGGACGAACGGCGTCGGATGGCCCGCGGTCGCGTAGGTCATCGTGCGCGCGAGCGGGTCGATCACGCCGACCAGCGCCGTGACGATCGCCTCCGGATGCGTGCGGCGCAGCACCTGATCGGCGGCGTCGAGCAGGCGCACGGGATCGGTTTCGTAGGTCGCCAGCGTCTCGATCGCCTGACGCATCCGCCCCATGATCACCGCCGCTGTCAGCCCCCGTCCGGTGACGTCGCCGATGGAGACGACGACGCGGCCGTCGTCGAGCGCGATCGCGTCGTACCAGTCGCCGCCGATCTCGGCTTCGGTTGCGCCCGGCGAGTAGACCGCGTCGAACGCGAGCCCGTCGACCGCGGGGAGCACCGCTGGGAGGAGCGCCCGCTGCAGGGTGACGGCGACGCGATGCTCGCGTTCGTAGAGCCGCGCGTTTTCGATCGCCACCGCGGCGCGCGCGGCGAGCTCGTCGAGCAGGGAGGCGTCGAGATCGTCAAAGCGCTCGCGGCTGCGCAGCGTGATCGCGCCGATCACCTCGTTGCGGTGGAGCATCTGGGCCTGCAGCACCGGTGCATCCGGCGGGACCGGGACGTGGGTGCGTACGATCTCGGTACCGCCGGTGAGGCGGATCGTCGCCTCGTCAGCAACCTCCGAGAACAGCAGATCGGCGAAGTGCGTCAGCAGCGTTTCGACGTCGAAGGTCGCTCCGACGACGTCGCCGGCCCGCGCGATGATGTCGCGATTGTTCGCAAGGCGGCGGCTTGCGTCGATATCGGTCATCGAGCCGAGCCACTCGACCGTTTCGCCTGCAGGGCCGTCGCGGCGGGCCCGAGCGCGCACGAGGTGCCACCGGTAGGCCTCGTCGGACGCGCGGCGCAGGCGGCATTCGGTCTCGAAGTCGACGCCGGCGTCGCGTGCTTCGCGCCATTTCGTGAGCAGCGGCGCAAGATCCGAGCGGTGCACCACCGCGCACCAGCCGTAGCCCAGCGCTTCGTCGCGCGGCATCCCCGTCAGCGCAGTCCAGCGCTCGTTGACGTAGGTCATCATCCCGCGCACGTCCGCGGTCCAGATGATCTGCGGCGTCGCCTCGGCGAGCAGACGGTATTGCGTCTCGATCGCCTTGCGATCGGTGATGTCCGTAAGCATCCCCAGCGCGCCGGCGAAGGCGCCGTGAGCATCGAGGATCGGGCTCGAAGCGACGATCGCCCACACCGTGCGCCCGTTTTTGCCGCTCAGCCGATTTTCGAAGCGCTGCGTCTGTCCTGTGCGGAGTGCGTTGAACGCGTGCTCGGCGTCGCGCGACGCCTCGGTCTCCATGAACGCGTAGATCGACTGTCCGAACATCTCGTCGGCGTCGTAGCCGAGCATCTCGCACAGCCGACGGTTGACGTACGTCGTGCGTGCCTGCGCGTCGATGATCCACACGCCTTCCTGCGCGGTGTCGATGATCCCCCGATAGCGCGCCTCGCTCGAGGTAAGGTCGGCGTACAGCTTCGCGTTCGTCAGCGCGATCGCGGCGCGCCGCGCAACTTCCTGGACGTCGTCGAGATCGCTCTCGGTGAAGCGGCGTCCCGTCCCGGTCGCCGCGCCGAAGGTCAGCACGCCGATCCGTTCGCCCGCCGCGATCATCGGCGCGTACACGACCGACGCGAGCGGCAGGGTGTGGGCGAACGCTGCGTGCTCGGGATTCCAGGCGGTCGCATCGACCCACGCGTCGTCGGTATGGTCGACGATGATCGGGCGTCCGCTCGCGAGCGCGATGTTGATCGGATGACCCTTGACCTCGGGCGGGGGCACGCGACGCCGATAGCTCTCGGCATCGCCGCCGAGCCGACCGGCCTCGACTTCGACGCGCCGCAGCCTGCCGTCGCTGCCGATGACGTCGAGGAACGCGAAGTCCGCGAAGTCCTCGCACACCGCGCTGACGACGGTACGCGCCGTGCGCGCGAAGTCGAGCGAATCCGCAAAGGCGCTGCCGAGACGGGCTAGGATCGCGCGCCGCTGCGTCGCCCGATACTCGTCATCGACGTCGACGATGTTGCCGTACCACGCGCCGACCGATCCGTTCGCCCGAAACGTCGGGACGGCGTGCGCGACGACCCAGCGCGCTTCGCCGCCGGCTACGCGGAACCGGAATTGCTCGCGGAACGGCTGCGCGTGCGCCATCGCGTGCAGCCACGCGCCGACGACGCGGTCGGCGTCGTCCGCTTCTACGGCGTTGGGCCACCGATCGTCGAGGATGCTCTCGCGCGGCAACCCGCTGAACGCGGTCCATGCCGGGTTCACGTAGCCGATCGTGCCATCGGGCCGAGCGACGAAGACGATCGTCGGAGCGGCGTCGAAGAGTTCGCGGAAGAGGACGTCGTCGAGCGTTCCCGGCGTCGCGGGTCCAGATGGTGTCATCGGGTCGCGCCCGAGGTTCCAGCCCCCCGCTCGCGGAGCCTCCGCAGCGTACGGCGGGGCGGCGGCTCAGCCGAGCGTTCTGACGCTTTTCTCCAACAGCGTCCAGGCGTCGGCGCCGAACGCGGCCTTCGCGACGCGCGCCATCTTGTTGCTCTTCGCCTGCGCCTCGCTGCTAGGCGTGGCCGACTTCAAGGTTAACGCCGCGGCGCGGGCCGGCGCGCAGACGAACGCGATCGACGCGAACGCCGCGGCCGAACCGCCGAGGAACTTAGATCGGATCATGAAATCCGTTCGTGATCATCGCTTCGCTCTGGGCGCGGGCTTCGCGGAAGCGCTCGGTCTGCAGCGGATCCCGGGCCGCCGGCTCGCCGAGCAGCTTCGCAAGCTCTTCGTCGAAGAAGCGCGTCACCTCGGCAGCGCCGTGCATCCCGTGGCGGATGCGCTGCGCAATCATCAGGCGGTAGATGCGGTCGGTCGCGAGATCCTCCATGTAGCCGTCGAGCAGCGACGCGCCCAAGCCGTTGAGATAGCCGTGACGATAGCGGATCACCGTGCGGACCGCGGCGCGCGTCCCCGCTTCGGTTCGTTCGCCGACGCCGGCGATCGACGGCCGCAGATCCGGCGTGGCGTTCGCGCCGGGTTTGCGCGCGAAGCCCTGATTTGGGACGGGGAACTGCGCGACCGCGATCGCGTTTTGATCCGGATGGCCGGTCCACGCGCCGTCGAATAGCGCGTCGGATTCGTTCTTCTTGTCCTTTTCGAGGACCGCGAGCGCGCGCGCGTTGAGTTCCGGGTTCGTGCGATCGGGGAAGAGCGCGGTCATCCCGCCGATTGCGAGCAGACCGTGCCGATGACACACCTCGGGGATGCGTTCGCGTAGATTCTGGAAGAACGCCACGTCGTGCGGGATCGTATTGCGATCCGGCAGCACCCACCCCGGGTCGAGCAAGTTGTAGTGGATCAGCGAGGCCATGTAGTCCCATCGCCCGAGGTTGAGGCCGAGCAGATGCTCGCGCAGATTGTAGGCGAACTCTTCAATCTGATACGCGAACGGATGCGCTTCGACCAACGCCATCGCTTTGATCGCGTAGGGGTCGCCGAGTCCCTTGGCCTTCGCGACCGCCTGGAAGACGTCGCGCCACCACAGCGCCTCGTCGGCCGACTCCGTCTTCGGGATGTAGATCGCGAGCGGATGCGCGAGCCGGGTGAAGTCGAGCTTGTACGCGAGCAGCGCCAGGTCGAAGAGCGACGCCGAGGTCGGTTCGTCGTAGATCCCGGCCTGCGAGAGGTGCAGGCCGCGCACGCGCGTCCAGAGGACGGTCGACGACGGTGTGATCGGGACCGTCACCCCGCCGCGCTTCTGGTCGACGTACGTGAGCTCGCGGTAGTACATCGCGATGACGTTGTCGATCCCGCGCAGGGTGTGATCGAAGGCGTTCGCCATCGAGTCCTCGAGGTCGACCATCACGCCCGGCGCGCCCGAATTGAGCATCTTCACGCCGAGCTCGTGATCGTCGGCCGGACCGGTCATCTGATTGCGCTGATCCGCGACCCAGGCCGGCAGCGCGATCCGCCAGTCGCCCTGCGCCTCCGACGGCAGTAGGTACTCCGGACGCTGCCCGTTCTGCGAGGCCGCGAGCACCGCGTGCCGTTTCGCGAGCGCTGCTTGCTGGCGCGGCGTGAACGCCTCGTGGAGGGGGCGATAGAAGTCGGCGAATCCCGCCGGGAGGTCGCGTTCGATCGAGAAGCCCGCCGGCGCGGTGCTCATCGCCGGGATGTGCGCGGTTCCGACGGAACCCGTCTGCGTCTGCATGACCCGGACGTTCGCTACGGGAAGGTCTCCATTCATGCGCCCGTAGCTCAACTGGATAGAGCAGAGCACTCCTAAGGCTAAGGTTGGCGGTTCAAGTCCGCCCGGGCGCGCGTTGCTTTCGGACTTGCGGAGAACGGCTTGACCCTCGGCATCCTGACCGCGGTGCCCCCGCTCGAGCGGCCCGATCTGCTCGCGCCGCCGGTCGCGGCGGCGTTCGCGAACGGTGTCTCGTTCGCCGGCGCCGGCGTCGCGGAGATCGATCCGGCGCTCGCCGACACCACGGCGTTCTGCGAGCGCTACCGTGTGGGTCCCCAGGAATCGGCGAATTGCGTCGTCCTCGCGGCGCGCCGAGAAGGGCGATCCTGGTATGCTGCATGCGTCGTCTTCGCGACGACCCGCGCCGACGTGAACGGTCTGGCGAAGAAGGCGCTCGGCGCGAGCAAGATCTCGTTCGCCGCGATGGACGACGCCGTTGCCGCAACCGCGATGGAGTACGGCGGGATCACGCCGATCGGATTGCCTGCCGCATGGCCGCTCCTCGTCGACGCGGCGGTCGCGTCGACTCCGCTCGTCGTCGTCGGCAGCGGCGTGCGCCGCTCGAAACTGATCGTCCCGGGCGCGCTGCTCGCCGCACTCCCGAACGCGCGCGTGCTCGACGGGCTCGGAAGAATGTAACGATCGCGTTTGAAACGCGTCCAAGGGCCGCGGCGGCGCGTTTCGCGAACACGCAGGGAAGGAGCCCGGATTGATCGCTCGACGCGTGTACGGTTTCGTTCGCGCGGCCTCGCTGTTTGCGGCGACGGCTTTGTTTGCCGTGTCCGGTCGCGAGGCGATTCGTGCCCTGCAAGGCGACGGCGGAGCGTTCGTGATCGCCGCGCTGATAGCGGCGATCGTGCTCGGGCTGCTCCGTGCGCCGGCGGCGCATTTCGAACGCAGCGTGCGCCCGACGCCGGCGAGCGATCGCGTCGGTCTGCTCGTCCCGGTGTTGCTCGCCGTGCTCGTTACCGACGGCTGGGTGTGGGCCGCCCTCTGCAACGTCGCCGCATACCTCGTGCGTCCGACGCGCCGCCGCAGTTCGCTGCGCGAACGGATCTTCGGGGCCGCGCTGCGCGTCCCGGCGTGGTATGCCGGGTCGTTGGCGGCGGCCCCTCTGCACGACGCCGCGCTGGCGCGCGGAGCCGCGCCGTTCCTGATGTTTGTCGCGATCGCAACCGTCTACGTGCTGCTCTCGGATCTGCTCTGGGTCGACCCGCTGACGGCGGCGCGCCAGAGCCGCTCGCTCGCGCGGGTGTGGAACCGCCACCTCGCCGATCGCGGAACGATGCTCACTGTGCTGGCCGAAGCGGGCTGGGCGTACGTGATCGTGCGCGTCACGCTGACGGATGGCGCGGCGCTCGGTGCGGCGACCTTGGCGCCGCTGCTCGTCCTCGCGGTTGTCCTGGTGCGGTTCGCGCGCCTCAACGCGCGGCTGCACCGGCTCGCGCTCTCGCGCGAAGCCGTCGATGCGATGCTGCGCGCGAGCGATCCGCAGCCGCAGATGCGCTCGCTGCTCGAGAGCGTCGATCCGCGGATCACCCGTGAGTCGGTGGAGATCGCCGCCTACGGGCGCGGCGGCGCGGACCGCTGGTCACGCGTCGTGCGCTTCGGGCCGCCGGTCGCCGAATCGCTCGAACGTCACGGCTTGCGCGTGCTGCTCGAACTGCAGGTTACCGGGGAAGACCGCGCCGACGAGACGCACGATGACGGGATCGTGAGCGGTTATGCGGCGCGCGACGTGCACGGCAGGCTGCGCGGCGCACTCCTCGTCTATCGCGCGCACGGTGGCCAGGCCCATGCGGAGCCGCGCGAACTCGCGCGGGCCGCACTCGAATTAGGCCCGCTGCTCGGAGAGTACGGCGCGATCGCGGCGACGCACAGCGCGGCGACGATCGACACGCTGACTGGGCTGCCGAACCGGCGCGGCGTGACGCGCTCGTTCGAGGAGGCGATGGAATACGTACGCGCCGGCGGCACGTACGCGGTGCTGCTGCTCGACGTCGATCACTTCAAATCGATCAACGACCTGCTCGGACATCAGACCGGCGACCGCGCGCTCGCGCAGATCGGACGGATCATCGCCGACAACCTGCGCGGCGTCGACGTCGCGGGGCGATTCGGCGGCGAGGAGTTTCTGGTGTTGCTGCGCGACGCGGCGCGCGAGCGTGCGATGCACGTCGCCGAACGGCTGCGCTCCGCGATCGAGAGCGGCGGGATCACCTACTCCGATGGGAAGCCGGTCACCGTCTCGATCGGCGTCGCATACGCCCGCTCGGTCGACGGGACCGCCGACGTCGTCGAGCGCGCGGACCGCGCGCTCTATCGCGCGAAGAACGCCGGGCGCAATCGTGTCGTCGAGTCGCCTCTGGTCGCCGTATGAGCATGCAAGAAGAAGATCCGATCGTCGAATCGCCGAGTTCCATCTACGTCATCGTACAGCTGACGCCGACGGAGCGCTGGAGCGCGCTGCCCCGCGAAGAGCGAACGCGTTGGGTGGAAGACCGCTTCGCCCAGCTCTCCGAGTCATTTGCCGGGGATCGAAGCGGACCGCTCTGGTCGCAGATCACCGAGATGCACACGACGCGCGGTATCGAGCGCAGCATCGTCATGCTGTGGCGCATCGCCGACGACGCCGCGTTGAGCGGTCTGGGTGACGTTCTGCAGCGCGACGACGTGAGCGCCTACTTCGGCGTCGCCACGATCGGCGGATTTCGCGCCGACGATCGCGCCGCGATCGCCGCGCCGCTGATCGACGTGTGACTGCTGCGGACGCGAAGTCGCGTCATTCTCGTTCGACGGTTTCGACGAGCGCATCGCCGTCGGCGTCGACGACGATCGCGAACACCAGCGGGCGGCAGCACACCGGGCAGTCCTCGACCAGCGTTTGGCGGCGCCCCGCAGTCGGGTCGACCCCGACGGCGTTGATCTCGCCGCAGCTCGGACAGGCGTAGGTTGCGTCGCTCTCGAGGGGCACGGCGTCAGGCGTGCGGCGCGAGCAGCCGCGCCGCGACCGTGCCGGCGTACGCGGCGGCGAAACCGAGCGCCACGCTTCCCGCCGCGTAGGCCGTCGCCAAGCCGGCCGAGCCGTCGCGCGCGAGCGTCAGCGCTTCGAGCGAGAAGGTCGAAAAGGTGGTGAAGCCGCCGAGGATCCCGGTCGCGACGAACAGCCGGACGTCGGCGTGACGCCCAGGACGCCGCCGGCGCCCCACTCGGCGATCGCGCCGATCGCGAACGAACCGGCGACATTGACGAGCAGGGTCCCCCACGGAAAGCTCACCCCGAACCGCTGGGCGGCGAGGACGATCGCAGCCCAGCGCAGCACCGAACCGATCGCTCCGCCCAGGGCGACCCAGCCCGCCGCTTGCCACGTCACGGCGCAGGTGCGCTCGGGGAGAGCGCGACGACCTCGACGTCCTGAAGCGTGACCAGGCCCTCGCGGACCAACGCGCGCACCGCCGGGAGGACCGCGGCGATCCGCTCCGGCGTATCGACGGCCTCGACCACCATCGGCAGATCGCTGCTCAAGTCGAGGATCCGCGCGGCGTGGACGGTCGCGTGACCGCCGTACCCCTCGACCCCACGTAGCACGGTGGCGCCGGCGATTCCGGCGCCCTTGAGGCATTCGACGAGGGCGGCGTAGAGCGGGCGATGGCCGGCGCGGTCGGCCTCGCCGATCACGACGCGCAGCAGCTTGGCCGGTCCGGCAAGGGGCACGCGCGCTGCTTCGGTGGACACAAGGCCGACCCTGTGATAAACTCCATATTCGGAACGGACCCCGCGTCCGTTTTCTTCATGTTTCCCGGCGTCCCGGAGCCCACCCGAGAACACCACGATGGCGAAAAAAGAGACCCGCGTAATGGTGACGATGGCCTGCACCGAGTGCAAGCGTCGCAACTACAACACGTTCAAGAACAAGCAGAAGACCAGCGACCGGCTCGAGTTGAGCAAGTACTGCCGCTGGTGCCGCTGCCACCGCGCCCACCGCGAAACAAAGTAGTTCTTTTCTCCGCAATTGCCGAAAATCGTCTCGACAATTTCCGAACACCGCAAAATTCGTCTTGACGATTTTCGGTACGGCTTCCGCAAAGCGGAAGCCCATAGGGCGGTAGCTCAATTGGTAGAGTTGCGGTCTCCAAAACCGTCGGTTGCAGGTTCGAGTCCTGTCCGCCCTGCCACATTTCTGCGGTACAAGGTAGTATGAAGTCCAACCCTCGACCCGGTACTCCCGCACAAACGGGCGCAAGCCGCACCCCGGCCGGCCGGCCCGCGGCGACCCGAGCCACGACGCCCGCGCAGCGCGCGGCGGCGAACGTGCGCACGCAGGATTTCGTGCGCGGCGTGATCGCCGAGATGAAGCGCGTGACGTGGCCTTCTCGCGACGAGTGGGTCAGCGCGACGCTGCTGACGATCGCGCTGGTCGTGGGCGTCGGCTTGTTTACGGCCGGCTGCGATTGGCTCTTCGGCGTGATCTTCGGTTGGCTGACCGGAGGATCGCGTTGATGGATCAGGATCAAGCATCGGCGCTCGTCACCGAAGACGAGTCCGTGCCCGCGGCGCCCGCACAGAAGAAGCAGGACGATCGCAAGAAGTGGTACGTGATCCACACGTACTCGGGTTACGAGAACAAGGTCAAAGCCAACCTCGAGCGCCGCATCCACTCGATGAACATGCAGGACAAGATCTTCCGCGTGCTCGTCCCGATGGAGGACGAGGTCGAGTTCAAAGACGGCAAGCGCAAGATCACGCCGAAGAAAGTCTTTCCGGGCTACGTGCTCGTCGAGATGGACATGGACGACGGATCGTGGTACGTCGTGCGCAACACGTCCGGCGTCACCGGGTTCGTCGGCTCGCCGGGTTCCGGTGAGAAACCGGTCCCTCTGCAAGAAAAAGAAGTGAAGACGATCCTCAAGCAGATGGGCATCGAGACGCCCAAGCTCAAGATCGACTTTGCGAAAGGCGATCGCATCAAGGTCACCTCGGGCCCGTTCTTCGATTTCACCGGAATCGTCGACGACATCCAGCCCGAAAAAGAAAAGGTGCGCGCGCTCATCTCGATCTTCGGCCGCGAGACGCCGGTCGAACTCGAGTTCTATCAGATCGAAAAGGTCTAAGCACCGCCGACGAGGGCCGCATGGATGCCGGCCCAGTCGTCGAGGTCGTTGAGCCGGACGGCCTTCGTGTAGGCGGGGTCATCCAGGCCGAAGCGCGCGCGCCGCTCGGAGAGCATCGGTTCGGGAAGATCGGCGCTGCTCACGCGCGCGTTGACGGCGGCGATCGCCTCGGGCGTCAGGTTCGCCGCGTTCGCGCGCACCCACGCTTCGAGCGCGAGATAGTCGGGCAGTGCGGTTTCGATGTACGCGATGAACGCGTCGCGGTCGATCCCGAGCGTCGAGGTCGTAAACTCGTCGAAACCGCCGACGCCGTGGCGGTAGCCTTCCGGGAGCACGCCTCGCGCGTGCAGCAGAATCTTCAGCCACAGGCGCGGCAGATGCATCACGCCCAGCGGGCCGGTGACGCTCGAACTCAGCACGGGAACCAGCGGTCGCTGCATGCCGCCGGATTCGTCCGGCGCGACCGCGTCCCTCGCTCCGGGTTCGCTCAGGAACCGCCTTGCCCGGTGAGCGTTTGAAACAAATAGATCCCCGTCGCGGCGGTGACAATCGCCGTGACGCTCCAGCCGGCGGCCGCGAGCCACGGTCCGATGCGGCGCTGGTGCATGACGTTGCGGCTGCGCCCGACGAGCAGCATCAGCGCCATCGTCAACGGCGTCGCGATCCCGCCGGCGATCCCGCTGAAGTACAGCAGCTTGATCGGCGGCACGCCGGCCAGCCCGATCGCGACGGCGGCGGCGACGCATGCCGAGAGCACGAGATAAAACTTGCGCGCGTGCGTGAACGTCGCGTCGAGGCTGTGCCGCCAACCGAACATCTCGCTTGCGACGTACGCGCTGGTCCCGGCGATTACCGGGATCGCGATCAGCGCCGAACCCAGCAGGCCGACGGCGAAGACGAGCGAGGCGTAGCGGCCGGCGACCGGCGCGAGCGCCTGCGCCGCCTGTTCGGCCGTCTCGACCGAGCGATGGTGAACGCCGAGCGTCACGCCCGTCGCGATCAGGATGAACCAGAACGTGAGTCCGGCGACGACGATTCCGAGCGCGGCGTCGACCTGCACCAGCCCCAAGCGCCGCAGCGCCGGCTTTTCTTCGCTTTGTTCGATCGTCTCCCACACGTACGCGTACGCGGTGAGCGTCGTGCCCAGCAGCGCGAGCGCACCCGAAACGGTCGCCGCGCGAAAGTCGAAGTGCGGCACGAACGAATGGTACAGCACGTCGCCCCAGTTCGGGCGCGCGAGAAACGCCGCCGCGACGTACGTCAGGAACAGCAGCGCGACGTAGCGCAGCACGCGTTCGATGCCGCGATAGTTGCCGAAGACGAGCACGCCGACGGTGAGCGCGCCGAGCGGCGCGAGCCACCAGCGGTAGTCGACGTGCGTGAGCAGCTGCAGCGCGGCGCCGCCGCCCTCGAGATCGGCGGCGAGCGTGAGAACGTTGACGATCAGCAGCGCCGCCAGCGCCAGGAGCGCCCACGCGCGGCCGAACTCGGCGCGCACGCAATCTTCCAGTCCCTTTTTCGAGACGACGCCGACCTGCGCCGCGATCGCTTGAATCACGGCGAGCATCGGGATGACGAGCAGCGTGAGCCAGCCGAGTTCGTAGGTCGTCGTCGATCCGATCACCGCCAGCGTCGCCACCGTCGTGGGATCGTTGTCGGACGCGCCGGCGACGATCCCCGCGCCGAAGTGCTGCGGCTCATCAGCCTTCGCAGCGCGACCGCGGTGCGGAAGCGACGGTCCCCTCCTCGACCTGCTCATCGAACGGCTCCTACCCCGGCGACACGCCGGTGATGCGCGATCATCCTTGGTTGATCTGAGAGTCTTTCCGTACCGTGCGCGCGAAGCGAATCGTTCAGCCGCTATGAACGACACCTTTCACGCCGCCGAGCGCCCCGACGCATCTTCACCGGAAGGCGCCGCAACGCCGCCCGCCGACGACGCGCAGCCGCACGCCGGCGAGGGCGTTGCCGCGCCGGAAGCGCACGAGGTGCCCGTATCCGCTGGTACTGCGGTGAGCGAAGCGGTCGAACCGAGCGCGCCGGCGGAATCGCCGGCCGGCGCTGCAGCGCCGGAAACGGAGGCGGCGGCACTCGTCGCGACGCCGCCGGAACCCGCGTTGTCACCGGCGGAGCCGGTAACCGAAGCGCCGGCTCAAGCCCACAGTACCGAGACCGCGCCGGCGCCGGAACGGCAGAGCGTGCCGGACGCTGCCGCAGCACCGCCGCCACCCCCGAAACCGCAACGTCCGCCGCTCACCCCGGAGCAGCAAGCGGCAAACGACGAGCGGCGCAAGCGCGCGCAGGAAGCGTGGGAACGCGTCGTCGCGGCCCACGCGAACGGCGAGACGCTGACGGGAACCGTAACGGCCGCCGTCAAGGGCGGCCTGCTCGTCGAGGTCTCCGGGATTCGCGGCTTTCTGCCGGCCTCGCAAGTCCGCGTGCCGGCAGGGACGGCGATCGACACGCTGGTCAAATCGAAAGTGCCGCTCAAGGTGATCGACGTCGACAACGGCCGCCGCCGCATCGTCGTCTCGCACCGGCGCGCCGAACAGGACGAACGCCGCGCGAAGCGCGCCGACCTGCTCAAATCGCTGCAGGTCGGGCAAGTGCGCGAAGGGACCGTCGTGCGGCTCGCCGACTTCGGCGCGTTCGTCGATCTGGGCGGGATCGACGGGCTGATCCCGATGCGCGAGCTCGCCTTCGAACGCGTCGAGAAATCATCGGACGTCGTGAAAGTCGGTGAAACGCTCCCCGTCGAGGTGCTGCGCATCGAGGAGAACGGGAAGAAGATCTCGCTCTCGCGCAAGAACGCGCTCCCCGATCCGTGGCGCGATCACGCTGCGCTGCTGCGCACGGGGACGACCGTGCCCGGCAAGGTCGTCGACAAGGAGCGCGGCCTGCAGGTGGAGATCGCGCCGGGTGTGATCGGTTCGGTGCGCGAGAGCGACGTGAACCCCGACGACTACGCGATCGGCGAAGAGGTCGAAGTCTCGATCCGGTTCGTCGACCGCGCGAAGCGGCGGATCGGCCTGACGACCCTGCCCGGAGCGGCGGCGGTGCCCCCGCCGACCTCGAGCGGTTTCGCCCCGCTGGGGATCGAGCTCACCGCGCGGCAGAGCCAGCGCGGGAAACGCCGCTAAGCGGCCGCGGCGGCGAGGGGTTCGAGCACGCGCTCTTCGCGTGCGACGCGCAGCAGGATCGCGTCGCAGATCGTCGTCCAGGCCGTGCCGAAGCCGGCGGTGTCCGCGACGATCGCGACCGGGTCGTTCCACCAAGCACCGAAGGCCGTAACGGCGGCGGAGAGCGCCGCGGCACCGTCCTCGCACAGCCGCGGGTTCGGATTGATCTGCGCGTCGTCGACCGAGGGGTAGCGTTCCAGCGCCGCCGAGAGCCGCGAGACGTACCAGGAGATCATCCCGGGTGCCGTGACGCCTTGCTGCAGCGTCCGCTCGATGTCGGCGCACATGGCGCGGAGCGTTGCGTGATGGGTGCGGTACGAGTCGCAGGCGTTCACCGTGGGGTCTCCTTGCATCGTGACGTGACGCGTTGTCGCGTCCTTCTCCCCGTGGTTCGGCGCCGACGGCTCGGTCGACTAGCGCGAGTGTTGGGAACCGGTAAAGGCGCCGTCAAGTGTTTGTGATCACGTACGCCCGGATCGCGCGGCTTGCCGGTGCCGGAGGAGCGTGGTAAGATAGCGACTTGCGCCCGGCCGACGACCCCGGCGGCGGGCTCAGTTCATCGGGGAAGATCCGTGCGGGCCGCTTCGGCGTCCGGCATGCGTCGAAAGGGATACCGTGGCCAAGAAAGTTGTCGGGAAGATCGGACTCGCTCTTCCCGCCGGGAAGGCGACGCCTGCGCCGCCCGTCGGTCCTGCGTTGGGCCCCTACTCGCTCAACATCATGGACTTCTGCAAGCAGTACAACGACCGGACGAAGGCCCAAGAAGGCTTCATCATCCCGGTCGAGATCACGGTCTTCGAAGACCGCACGTTCACGTTCATCACGAAGACGCCGCCGGCGTCGTTCCTGATCAAGCGTGCGCTCGGGCTCGAGTCCGGGTCGAAAGAGCCCAACCGCAACAAGGTCGGGAAGCTGACCCGCTCGCAAGTCGCGGAGATCGCGGCGGCCAAGATGCCCGATCTCAACGCGAACGATCCCGCTGCGGCCGCAAAGATCGTCGCCGGAACGGCGCGTTCGATGGGCGTCGAGGTGGAAGCCTGATGCGCAAGCACGGCAAGCGTTTCAACAACATCGTCGCCGCTTTCGATCGCGACGCGCTCTACGCGCCCGCCGACGCCGCCGCGATCGTGAAGAAGAACGCGACCGCCAAGTTTAACGAAACGGTCGAGATTCACATCAAGCTCGGCGTCGATCCGAAGAAGTCGGATCAGAACGTCCGCGGCACCGTCAATCTTCCGCACGGCACCGGCCGCAGCGTGCGCGTGATCGCGTTTGCGAAGGGCGATGCCGCGCGTGCGGCGGAAGCCGCAGGCGCCGACGTCGTCGGTGAAGCCGATCTGATCGAGCGCGTCAAAGGCGGCTTCGCCGACTTCGACGTCGCCGTCGCGACGCCGGATATGATGCCGTCGATCGGTAAGGAACTCGGGCGCATCCTCGCGCAGAAGATGCCGAATCCGAAGTCCGGTACCGTGACGCCGAACATCGGCAACGCGGTGCGGGAGATCAAGAGCGGCAAGGTCGAGTATCGTCTCGACAAGACCGGGATCGTTCACACGATCGTGGGCAAGGCGTCGTTCGACGAAGCGCAGCTCGCCGAGAACTTGGCGACGCTGCTCGACGCGATCGTGCGCGCGAAGCCGTCCGCCGCGAAGGGGACGTATCTCAAGTCGATCACGCTCACCTCGACGATGGGGCCGGGCGTCAAGGTCGACCCCGCCCGCATCAAAGCGACCGCCACCACGGCATAGTGCCGCGCGCGATGCATCGTAGCGAAGCCGGAGACGCGACGTCTCCGGCTTTTTTGCAGGCTCTGCTCTTCGATTTCGACGGTACCATCGCGGAGACCGAACGCAACGGACATCGCGTGGCGTACAACCGCGCGTTCGCCGAATGCGGACTCGATTGGGAGTGGGACGTCGCGCGTTACGGTGAACTGCTCGCCGTCGCCGGCGGCAAGGAGCGGATGCGGCACTTCGTCGCGAACGAACGTCCGGATGCGCCGAGCGGGGCGGAACTCGACGGACTCATCGCGCGCGTCTACGCGGCGAAGCAGCGCCACTTTGCCGCGCTCGCTCCCGTGATCGCGCTCCGTCCCGGCGTGCAGCGGCTGATGTGTGAAGCGCATGCGGCAGGCGTTCCGGTCGCGATCGCGACGACCGCGGCGCCGAGCGGCGTCGAGGCGGTACTCGCACGCGATCCGGAGGTGCGCGCGACGGTCGCGCTCATCGCCGCCGGCGACGTCGTGGCGCACAAGAAGCCGGCACCGGACATCTATCGTTGGGCCCTCGAGAAGCTCGGCGTGAGCCCTGCGTGCGCCGTTGCGCTCGAGGACTCGGCGATCGGCTTGAACGCTGCTCGGGCCGCCGGGCTGACGACGATCGTGACCGTCAGCGAGTACACCGCCGGCGAGGAGTTCGCCGGCGCAGCTGCCGTGCTCAGCGATCTGGGCGAACCCGGACGGCCCGCCGCCGTGCTCGCGGGCGCCGCCCCCGCGCACGGCGTGGTCGACCTCGCGTTCTTGCGTACGCTGTCCCGCTGATGCGTGTGCGGAATCGTCGGAAGCCTGCGACCCTCGTCGGCGAATCCGAGACGCCGCGATCGAACGTCCGCGAACGCTGAGAGCGGCGATGCGCGAAGCGTGGATCGCGATCGGCGTGCTCGTGCTGGGGGTCGTCGTGCCGTCGGGATGCGCGCACGGAGCGAACGCCGTGCAGTCGACGGCCGTCGACCCGCGCCTGCGCGCGAAGCAGATCGAACTCGCCGCCCGCGACCGGCGTGAGGACGCACGCCGCAGCGCCGCGATCGCGCGCGTCGCGTCCGCGTCTGCACGCGACGTCACGGGTCCGGACGCCACGGTCGAGCGGTTCGTCGTGCGGCTCGCAAACCGCGGGAACACGCGGATCGCGCGCATCGCCGGCGGCGTCACGGTGTACGATGCGCGCTCCGGCCGGCGGCTGGGTCTCTCGACGTTCGCGGCCGCCGCGGACGTCGCACCAGGCGAGACGCGCAGCCTGGCCGTCGCGATTCCAATGAGCGCGTTTGCGGAGGGTGCCGGCCCGCTTGCGCGCCTCGCGGGCGCGCCCAAACGCGTGGACGTCGACCTCACCGAGATCGGCTTCGCCTCCGGCGCGCGCGCGGGCGAACGCGAGTAGAGCGCGAAGAACGGCGCGGTGACGGCGCTGTATGGGGTTCTGGCCTGGCTTCTGCTGATCGTCGCGTGCACGCTCGCGGCCGCAATCGCGGTCGGCGGACTGACGCTCGTGCACGCGCGCTTCCGCGGCATCGATTTCGTCCAGCACAACGAGGTCGGCGGCTTCATCATCGCCGTCGTCGGAACGCTCTACGCGGTGCTGGTCGCCTTCGTCGTCGCGATCGTGTGGCAGCAGTTCGAGGGCAGCGAATCTCGTGCCGGAGTCGAGGCCGCCGATGCGGCGACGGTGTGGCACGCCGCCGCCGGTCTCCCCGAACCGCTTGGCGCGCAGACGCGCGGCGCGATGGTCGGCTTCGCGCGCACGATGATCGACGAGGAGTGGCCAGCGATGCGCCACGGCGGAGAGAGCCCGCACGCCGAGGCGGCGATCACCGGGACGATCCACGCGATCGCGCGGTTCCGCCCCGCCGACGCCGGCGAAGCGAACCTGCAGGCGCAGCTGCTGCGAAGCGTCGAGGATCTGCACGACGCGCGCCATCAGCGGCTGCAGGACAACAAGACCGCGATCTCCGGATTTCAATGGCTCGTCCTCGATCTCGGCGCGATCATCGTGATCGGGTTCTGCTACCTCTTCGGGCTGCAGAACAGCGTGGTGCACCGCATCATGACGGGTGCGGTTGCGTGCATGATCGCGTCGACGTTCGTGCTGATCTTCGAACTCGACTTTCCGTTCCGCGGCGATCTGGCGGTCTCGCCGGAGCCGTGGCAGACGTTTCTGCGCAGCATCGGCGCGCTGTAGGGCGCGCCTATTCGGGCGGCCGGCGCAGCCTCCGCAGCGTGCCGAGCCCGGTGAATCCGAAGCGCGCCGCGCAGCGCGCCGTCGCGCCGCCGGCGACGCCCTTGGTGAAGGCGCGCGCGGCACCGCGTCCGGCCGCCGCATACAGGCGCGCGGCGAACATCGCGCGCTGCGCGCCGCGTCCGCGAAACGCGGGGAGCACCGCGCCGGAGTAGAGGACTGCTGCATCGCCCGCGATCCCGGCCGCGCCGACGCCGATGTCGGACCCGTCGAGCGACGCGATCACGAGGACGTGCGCCGCCGCGGCGTTGAGCGCCGCGGTCCGGCGCAGCAGCCCGGCCTCGATCGACTGGTCGGCCAGGCCGCGGATCAGCAGGTCGGTCCACGCCCGCCGGTCGGTCGTCGTCCGCACCGAGACCAGGCCCTCGGGCGGCAGCACGTCGAGCGTCCCGGCAAACGCGGCGAGTTCGAGCCCGTCGTCGCCGTAGCCGCGTTCGCGGAAGAGCGCCCCATCGCGTTCGAGGGTCGCGGCCGAGAGCTCGAACCGCGACGGCAGGCGCCGGGCGGCGTAGAAGGCCTCCACCACGTCGAGGTCGTCGGGGCGCACCGCGCGCGCGCTGCCGGCGCCGATCGCGTAGTCGAGCAGGGTCCCGGTCACGCACAGAGCATAGCCCCCGGCCACGGCGACCGCGCCGTCGCCGGCGGTCCCCGCGTCGACGTTGCGGTTGCGCAGGAAACCGGCCCAGAAGGCGGCCTCGGCCCGGGCTCCGTCACTCACGGTTGACGCGACGCCCCGGTGCGTGATATAAGGTGCGTTGGCTCCAATGACCACAGGTCGACTCCCACCGGGGTCGGTAATGTGCGCTCTCACGAACGCACGCCTGCCGAGGACGCACTCTCGATGTACTCCGATGAGCCTTTGCGGCTCGTCCCGAGCCTGTCGAAAGACGCCTCGCCGTGTCGGCGGAGGTGTTTTTCTTTCCCTCTCGGAGCACACGATGCCGACCGCGAAAAAAGAAGCGACGATCGAAGAACTCCGCGAGAAGATCGCAGGCGCGAAGAATCTGTTCTTCACCAACTACGCCGGACTGACCGTCGAAGAGATCACGAAGCTCCGCAACGAGCTTCGCAAAGACGGCAGCACCTACGGCGTCGTTAAGAACACGCTCTTCAAGCGTGCTGCAGGCGACGACCTCGCCTCGCAGCTCGATGCGATCCTCGCGGGTCCGACGGGCGTCGTCTTCGCCGGCGACGATCCCGTCGCTCCGGCGAAGGCCCTCAAGACCTTCTCCGATCAGACCAAAGCGGTCGACGTCAAAGCTGCGTACATCGACGGAAAACTCGTCGATGCGTCGCAAGTTCAGGCGCTCGCCGCACTTCCTCCCAAAATCGAGCTGCTCGCAAAACTCGTCGGGTCGCTCAAATCGCCGCTGTACGGTCTCGTCACCGTCCTCTCCGGCAACCAGAGCGGACTCGTCCGCGTCCTCAATGCGATCCGCGAGCAGAAGAGCGCGGATCAGCCCGCTGCGTAATCAGGAGCCTCACGTATCATGGCAGTCGCCGAACTCATCGATCAGATCGACAAACTCACCGTCCTCGAACTCGCCGACCTCGTCAAGCAGCTCGAAGAGAAGTACGGCGTGAGCGCCGCCGCGCCGGTTGCCGCCGCCGCCGCGCCCGCCGCCGCCGCCGCCCCCGCCGCCGAGAAGACCGAATTCGACGTCGTCCTCGACGACTTCGGCGCGGAAAAGATCAAGGTCATCAAGGCCGTCCGCGAGATCACGAATCTCGGCCTCACCGAAGCGAAAGCGTTCGTCGAGAGCGCGCCCAAGCCGGTCAAGGAAGGCATCCCCAAGGCCGAGGCCGAGGAGATCGTCAAGAAGCTCACCGACGCCGGCGCAAAGGCCTCGATCAAGTAAACCGCGCCCGCCGCGAAAACGGAGAGCCCGCGCCGGTATGACGCGGGCCCTTTTTTCGCTTGCGTCGGAGGCGCACGCGAGCGCCCGGGCGTAGTGCGGACTCGGGAGGTGCGCGATGCGGGGATTCGCCCCGGCCGCAGCGGCGGCGGTGACGGCGGTCGCGATCGCGGCGGCCGCCGCGTTCGGTCAAGGACCGTCGCAGAACGTCGTCAGCGATCCCGGCTTCGAGCTGCCGGCGCTGCACGCGTGGTCTCAGTGCGGTACCGTCAACGCCCGCGTGACGACGGCAACGGCGCATAGCGGCACGCATGCGATGCGCGCGGGCTCGTCCTCGCGCACGAGCGGCGAGATCGACGGTGACGCCGGACTCTGCCAGCGCGTCACGATCCCCGTCAGCGCGGTGCTGACGTTCTGGCTCAACGGGATCACCGACGAGACCTCCGCCGAGTTTTCGTATCAATCCGCGGAACTGCTCGACGACGAAGGCAACACCGTCGCGACGCTCTGGCAGGCGTCGTTGCAGACCAACGGCTGGGCGCGCAAGACCGTCGATCTCTCGGCATTCGCGGGGAAAACGCTGCGGCTCTATTTCGGCGTCCACGGCAACGGCTACGCGAAACGCTTCACGATCCTCTACGTCGACGACGTCACGGTGAGCGGCGGCGGCGCGCCCGCGACGCCGGCCGCCACGGGCGTGCCGACGTCCGCGCCCGTGGGGTCGCCGAGCGCCGCGCCGGCGACGCCGGCCGGCGGGCCGACGCCGATCCCCGCGCCGCAGGCCGGCGGTCCGGCGACCTGCGGGACCCACTGCGGGACGGAGCGCTGGCACGTGAAGACGCTCAGCGATCCGTTCGCCTCGCAGATCGATCGCAACGTGCGCATCACGACCGTCGACGAACTGGTCCACGCGCCGGTTCCGAGGGGATGTCGGCGCGCGCCGACAACGTGCGCTTCGCACCGTGGGAACTGCAGGCAGTGCAGGTGCGCGCGACGATCGTCGGTTGGAAGATCGAGAACGACAACGACTATCACATCGTGATCGCCGATCCGGGCAACCCGGGCGAGACGATGATCGCCGAACCGCCGTCGTCGGCATGCTCGGGCGCGTGCTCGTCAGGGTACGGCGCGCTCTTCCAATCGGCGCGGCAGGCGTTCGTGGCCTGCATGGGCGATCCGCCGGCGCAGTTCGGCTACCGCAACACCACGATCGTCGCGGTGATCACCGGCGTCCCGATGTTCGATGTCCTGCACGGGCAGACCGGCGTCGCCCCCAACGGCATCGAGATCCATCCGGTAATCAGCGTAACGTTCGAATCCGGCTGCTGACCGCTACCAGATCCGGCAGCTGTTCGCGCGCACCATCGCGTCGCCGGCGGCGCACGCGAACGCGGTGCGGAACTCTGGCATGTTGGAGAGCGTGCCGATGACGCGATACGCATCGTCGGGGTGCGGGTCGGTCGCGGCCTGGCGCCGCCGGGCGTCGTCGGTCTCGATCGACCGCCACACCTGCGCGTACGCTAGGAAGAAGCGCTGCGCGGGTGTGAAGCCGTCGATCGTTTTTCCGGCCTGGTACTGCGGCGTCTTCATGAACGCGTTGAATGCGATCGTCGTGCCGCCGAGGTCGGCGATCGCCTCGCCCTGCACCTGTTTGCCGATGATGTGCGTCCCGGGCACCGGCTCGAATGACGAAAACTCGTCGATGATGCACTGCGCGCGCTGCGAGAAGGCGGCGGTGTCGGCGGAAGTCCACCAGTCGCGCAGGTTGCCCTTCGCGTCGCAAGCGCCGTCCCTGATCGTCGAATCCGTGCGTCATCTCGTGACCGATGACGGCGCCGATCGCGCCGTAATTCACCGCATCGTCGGCCGCCGGGTTGAAGAAGACGCCGCCGAGGATCCCGGCCGGAAACACGATCTCGCTGTTGGACGGGTTGTAGGAGGCGTTGACCGTCGAGGGCGTCATCCCCCAGCGCGCGCGGTTCGTCGGCGTGCCGATCTGCGCGAGCTGACGCGCCGCGTCGAAGCGCGCCACGGCGAGCTGGTTCGCCGCATAGGCGCGCGAGCGACGGAGAGCTTCGCGTAATCTTCCCACACGTCCGGATAGCCGATCTTCTTGGTGAACGCGGCCAGCTTCGTCTCGGCTTCGGCCTTGGTCTGCGGCGACATCCAGTCGAGGGTCCGGATATCGTCGGCGAGTGTTGCCTGGAGATTCGCGACGAGGGCCTGCGCACGGACCTTCGCGGCGGCTGGGAAATAGCGCGCGACGTAGACGCGGCCGAGGACGTCGCGCAGCGACTGGTCGGTCGCGACGGTGCAGATCTCCGAGCGCGGGCGGCGCGTCGTGACGCCGAGCAGCACGCCGGCTGCGGAACGCGAAGCGCGTATCGTCGAACGTCTTCGGAAGGTCGGCGGCGTACGCATCGATCACGTGCAGCCGCAAGTTGTTCTTCCACACGCCCAGCGGCGTCATTGCGAGCAGGCGATCCTAGGCGGCGGTGACGTTCGGGAGGGTCACGTTCACGGTGTCGAAACCGGTCGCGCGGAACGACGAGAAGTTCGCATTCCACGGAATGTCGGGTGCGACCGCGGGCAGCTTCGAGAGCGGCGTGGGATGGTAGGTCAGCTGCGGATCGCGGAATTCGGTGCGGTCCGGAATGGCCTTCGCTAACGCGGTCTCGAGCGCGACGACGGCCGCCGCTTCCGACGCCGCGTCGGCATCGCCGAGGTTCGCGAACTGCGCGGCGGCGTACTTGAGGTATTCACCGCGATAGTACGGATACTTGCCGTCGTCGTTGAGGTAGTACTTGCGGTCGCCGAGCAGCAGCCCGCCGACTACGAGCGACGCGATCTGCTTGTTCGAATCGAGCAGATCCGCGCGCGAACTCAAGGTGAGGTTCGTCCCGACGGCGGCCTGCTGCAGGGCCGCCGTCGTCGCGACCAGATCCGGCACGTTGCGGATCGCGGCGATCCGATCGAGCAGCGGCTGGATCGGGGTGAGGCCGGCCGCCTCGATCCCCGCCTGGTCCATGCCGGACGCGTGGAAATCGCGCAGCTTCTGTTCGTCGCTTCCCGCCGGAGCGGCGGCGTTCTTCGCGACCTCGTCGAGGATCGCGGCGAGGTGGGCGCATTCTCGTCGGCCAGCGCGTCGAAGCCGCCGTAACGTGATTTTCCGGGCGGGATCGCGTGCGTCTTGCGCCATCCTCCGGTCGCGAACTGCACGAAGCCGTCGCACGCTCTGCACGTGGTGTCGAGGTTGGCGAGGTCGAGCGCCTTCGCCGGCGGCGTCGGCGCCTGCGCGCGCGCGGCAAGCGTTGTCGTCAACACTGCTGCCAGGGCGGCGGCGCCCGGCGAACGGATCGCGAGTCGAATCGGGTGCACCAGTTCGGAATCTCCGCAAGAAATAATAAAGCCCGGGCGGTGCCGGGCTTTAGCGCGGGCCGGGGTGCAACCCTCCCGTCAGTATTTGTAGCCGGAGCCGGCCGGAAACATCCCCTTGCCCTTGCCGTGCGTCGAATGAAGCGGGCGATACGACGTCGTTTTCGCGCCGGCACCGTTCAGCGGCGTCGCGTACGCCGTGTTCGACGAGAAGCGGCCGAAGGTCGCGGGATCGTCGCGGAACTCTTGCTCGAGCGCGGCGATGCGCGCCTGATCGGAGGGGTGATCGGAGAGGAAGTTCGGCGGTGCGTTGGTGTCGGCGGTCTGAAAGCGTTTGAACAGCCAGACCATCCCCCACGGGTTCGAGCCGGCTTGCGCGCACGTGAGCGCACCCTTCGCGTCGGCCGCGGCCTCCACGTCGCGCGAATAGCGCAGCGACTGCACCGTGAAGCCGATGTTCGCGATCTGACCGATCGTGTTGCTGTAGCGGCCGCCGGTCGCGATGTTCGCGAGGATGTCGCCGATCGTGTAGGCGGTCGCGGCGCGCTGTTGCTTCTGATAGAGGTGCAGGACGTCGTGGTGGATGTCGTGCGACGTCTCGTGGCAGAGTACGCCGGCAAGCTCCTCGCGATTCTGCACGAACTTCATCAGCGAGTCGGTGACGTAGACGTTGCCCCCGGGGACGGCGAAGGCGTTGGGCTGCGTCTCGTGGACCAGGATGAATTGAAAGGGATGGTAGTACTGGGGATCCGCGACGCGTTTGATCTGCTGGGCGATGGGATTGAGAAGTGCGTAATACGGCGAACTGCCGATGAGTTCGCCCTTTTTCTGAAGCGCCTGGTACTCTTGCTGCCCGATCTGCGTCTCGATTTGATCGTCCGACGCGGACTGGGCCGCCGCCGGGACGATCCCCGCCAGCGAGAGCGAAAGGCCGAGCAGCGCGGCCGCAAACCGTTTCATGTCTCTCATAACGTACCCACGGGAAGCCCCGTTAGCGAGTGGCCGGAGCGGCGCTTCCCGGGCCGTTGCCCGGCTGTGCGTTCGCGCACGACCCCCGCTCGGGCAAGAAGGCGCCTTCACGCGGCGTCGTAACTGTTGCTGTTGGTGCCGTTCATCCCGCAAGCGCGCCGTTTCGTCCCGGTCGTCTCAGCCCGCGCAGTCGTCGTCGACGACGAGGAATCGTCTCCGACCGCGCGAACTGCGTCGTTTTGTCCGGCCGCGGGTGTGATGTAATGGTAGCCTGCGACCTTCCCAAGGTTGACGCGCGGGTTCGATTCCCGCCACCCGCTCCAACGCGACCGGCGACGTAGCCAAGTGGTAAGGCAGAGCTCTGCAAAAGCTCCACCCCCAGTTCGATTCTGGGCGTCGCCTCCAATCATTCTGCTCGTCCTGGCGTTCCTCGCGACCGCCATCGCAGGACCGTTGATCGGGCTGCGTCAGCTCGACGCCGCCTCGACCGCGCAGGTGCGGTTGGCGAATTTCCGGGCCGATCTCGATTCGCTGCTGCAGACGCAGCTGGGCGAAGAGACGGCGTTGCGCGGCTACGTCGCGACGCGCGACCCGACGTTCCTCGACACCGACCGGGCCCCCGACGGAGCGTTCGACCGGCTGGCGGTCAGCCTGCGCGACCGTCTGCGCGTCGAGGGACTCGATACGATCGCGGGCGCCGTCGACGACATCCTCACCCTGCACGGTCAATGGGAGCACGAGGTCGCGCTCCCGCTCATGCACGATCCGGGTTCGCGCGACGCGTACGTGCAGCAGTCGCGCGGCAAGGTGCTGACCGATCTGATGAGCAGCGACGCGCGCGCCGTGCGCGCCGCCCTGAGCGTGCAGAGCGACGGCGTCGAGCAGACGCTGAGGCGCCGGATCAACGCGACCGTTGCGATCAGCGCGGGGATCGTCACGCTCTTCGCGATCCTCGCTCTGTGGTATGCGATCGGCCGCGCCACCGTGATGACGAAGCTCGCGCGCGAACAAACGCTCGTCGACGCGCTTCAGCGGACCTTGCGCGTGAGCGGCGTCGGTCTGCCCAGAGCGCAGATGGGGTTTGCGTACGCGTCGGCGACGAGCGAGGCGCTGGTCGGCGGCGACGTCATCGACTCCTGGCGGAGCGGACCGGATCGCGGCTGGTTTCTGATCGCCGATGCCAGCGGCAAGGGGATCGAAGCGGCGCGCCATGCGGCGTTCGTGCAGTACGCGATCCGCGCGCTCGCCGCGGAGGCGGTCGATCCGGCCGACGTCGTCGCCCGGTTCAATCGCCTCTACGTGTCGACGATCGACGACCCGTCGGCGTTCATCGTCCTCTTTCTCGGCGCGTTCGACGGCGGGAACCAGACGCTGCGCTACGCCAGCGCCGGTCACGGCACCGCTTACGTCCGCCGCGGCTCGCTGGTCGAACGGCTGCCGCCGACGGGGCCGATCATCGGGATCGACGCCGAGCAGCAGTATCAGACGGAGACCGTTCCGCTGGCGATCGGGGACATCGTGCTGATCGCCACCGACGGCCTGAGCGAGGCGCGCGACGGGCGCGGGGAACTGCTGGGCGACGACCGCATCGTGACGCTGCTGCGCGACGGCCCGGCCGAGCCGCAGTCGCTCTGCGACGTCCTGATCGCATCGGCGGACGATTTCAGCGGCGGCGCCAAAGACGACATGGCGATCGTCGCGCTGCGCGTGGTGAAGCACGACGTCGCGGCGGTACCGTTCGGTCCGGTAGCGGCCGACGACGAGCCGGCGTAGAGCGCGTTCCAAGAAGGCGACGCCCACGCGGCGAAGGGAGCTGAGTCGTGCTGGCTCGTCGCATCATCCCCTGCCTGGACATCAAAGACGGCCGCGTCGTCAAGGGCGTGCGCTTCGTCGAACTCGCGGATGCCGGCGATCCGGTCGAGCTTGCGCGCCGTTACGAGGAAGAAGGCGCCGACGAACTGGTGTTCCTCGACATCACCGCGACCGTCGAAGGGCGCCGCGCGACGCTCGCCGTCGTCCGTTCCGTCGCCCGCGAACTGACGATCCCCTTCGCCGTCGGCGGCGGGGTGCGCGGCGTCGAGGACGTCAACGACCTGCTGCGCGCAGGCTGCGACAAAGTGAGCATCAACTCCGCCGCCGTGCGCGATCCCGAGCTCGTGCGCCGAGCGTCGCTGCGCTTCGGCGCGCAGTGCATCGTCGTCGCGATCGATGCGCGGCGCTCCGGTGCGGCGGGTTCCGGTTTCGAAGTCGTCGTCGACGGCGGCCGTACGCCGACCGGGCGCGACGCGGTCGCATGGGCGCGTGAACTCGAAGAACGCGGCGCGGGCGAACTGCTGGTCACCTCGATCAACCGGGACGGGACGCGCGACGGCTACGATCTCGCGCTCACGCGCGCGATCCGCGATGCATGCGATCTCCCGCTGATCGCGTCGGGCGGCGCGGGGAAGATCGCCGATTTCACCGCCGTTTTCCGTGATGCCGAGGCCGACGCTGCGCTCGCCGCGTCGCTCTTTCACTACGGGGAGCTCGCGATCCACGATCTCAAAGACGCGCTCGCCGGCGACGGCGTCGTCGTCCGCCGCGATCCGGTCGCCGTATGATCGAGGCGTCGTCGGTGCGCTGGGACGCGGACGGTCTCGTCCCGGTGGTGATCGCCGACGCGACATCGGGCGCGGTGCTCACGCTCGCATACGCCGATGCCGAGGCGCTGGCGCGGACGCAGGCCACCGGATCGACGTGGCTGTGGAGCCGCTCGCGCCGCGAACTCTGGAACAAAGGGGCGACCTCGGGGAACACCCAGCAGGTCGTCTCGATCTCGCTCGACTGCGACGGCGACGCGCTGCTCTATCGCGTCGTCCCGAGCGGGCCGGCGTGCCACACCGGCGCGCTGTCGTGCTTCGCAACCACCGTCGCCCTCGCAGGCGGGGCCGAGGCGCCCGCGGGGAGCGCGTTCGCCGGCGCGATCGGCGCGCTCGCGCGGACGATCGCGCACCGCAAAGCGCACCCGCCCGAGGGTTCGTATACGGCGAAGCTGTTCGCCGGCGGCGTCGACCGCATCGGGAAGAAGATCGGCGAAGAGGCGACCGAGGTCGTGATCGCCGCCAAGAACGACGATCGCGGCGAACTGGTGTGGGAGACGGCGGATTTGCTCTATCACACACTAGTGCTGCTCGCCGAGCGCGGCGTCCCTCTCGATGACGTAGGAGCGGAGCTATCGCGGCGCGCGAACGCCACGCCCTGAGCTCGCTGACGGGTATCGGTCCCGAGACGGCGGCGAAACTCGCCGAACTCGGCGTCGACACGCCCGACGCCCTGCTCGCGCACATCCCGCGCGCCTATCGCGACTGGCGCGAACCGGTCCCGATCGCGCGCCTCGAAGAAGGCGAAGCGATCGTCGTCGGCGAGGTTGCGCGCGTGAAAGAGCGTCAAGGACGCTTTCCGCTCGTCACCGCCGATCTCGCCGACGAGACCGGCGTCGTGCAAGCGAAGTGGTTCGGCCGCCGTCACCTCTTTGGGAAAATCACGCCCGGCGACCGGCTGTTCGTCGCGGGGCGCGTCGCGCGCAGCGGGCTGCTCCCCGAGATCAACGTCGCCTCGCACAAGACCCTGCGCCCGGGCGAACGCTACGAAGGCGAGATCGTTCCGGTCTACGGCGCCACCAAGGAACTGCCGTCGCGCCAGATCCGCACGCTGATCGCAAAGAATCTCGAGCGACTGATCGCGCAGCATCCGGACGCGCTCCCGCCTTCGCTGGTTCGGCGGTTCGACTTTCCGGCGCTCGCGCAGGCCTGGCGCGACGTGCACGCGCCGCGCGACCTGCCGGCCGTCGCGCGGGCGCGCGAACGGATCGTGTTCGACGAGTTCTTCGCGATCGCGCTCGCCGCCGCGCTCAAGCGCGCGCGCCGCGAGAGCGAAGGCGGCGCCCGGGTTCTGGAAACGCCCGGCGGCTTTTGGGACGCGTTCACCGCGCAGCTGCCGTTCGCACCGACCGGAGCGCAGCGCCGCGTGATCGCGCGCATTTGGGCCGACATGGGGCGGACCGCGCCGATGAACCGCCTGCTGCAGGGCGACGTCGGCAGCGGCAAGACGCTCGTTGCGGCGGCTGCGATCGTGCTGGCGCACCGCGGCGGTGCGCAGTCGGCGCTCATGGCGCCCACCGAGATTTTGGCCGCGCAGCACGCGGCGAAGCTTGCGCCGCTGCTGCTTCCGTTCGGAATTGCGGTCGAGGCGGTCTTCGGCTCGATGGGCGCGCGGGATCGCCGGCGTGCCGAGGACCGGATTGCGTCGGGCGAAGCGGCGCTCGCGGTGGGGACGCACGCGCTGCTCACCGAGAGCGTCACCTTCGCCGATCTGGGGCTCGTCGTGATCGACGAGCAGCACCGCTTCGGCGTGCGCCAGCGCGCCGCGCTGCGCGCGAAGAGTTCCGTGCGCGGAATGGGCGGCGCACCGCACACGCTGGCGATGACCGCTACGCCGATTCCGCGCACGCTCGCGCAGACGAAGTTCGCCGACATGGACGTCGCGATCATCGACGAACTGCCTCCCGGGCGCACGCCGATCCGCACCTTCGTCATCCGCGCGAGCCGCACGCGCGACGTCTACGCCTTCGTGCGCAAGAACGTCGAACGCGGGCGCCAAGCGTATGTCGTCGCTCCGGCGATCGACGCCAGCGAGACGGCGCTTACCGGTGCGCTCGCCGAAGCCGAGCGGCTGCGCACGAAGGTCTTCCCCGACCTGCGCGTCGACGTGCTGCACGGGAAGATGCCGGCCCGCGAGAAGGATGCCGCGATGGACCGCTTCACACGGCACGAAACCGACGTCCTCGTCGCGACGACGGTGGTGGAGGTCGGCGTCGACGTCCCCAACGCCTCGGTGATGGTCGTCCTCGACGCCAACCGCTACGGCCTCGCGCAGCTCCACCAATTGCGCGGCCGCGTCGGCCGCGGCGTCGCGGAGTCGTTCTGCATCCTGGTCGCGCCCGACGATGCCGGCGAAGTCGAGCGCCTGCACGTGCTCGAGCAGACGAGCGACGGCTTCGCGATCGCGGAAGCCGATCTCGCCCTGCGGCGCGCCGGCGAACTCGCCGGCACCGCGCAGGCTGGCGACGCGGGGACGATCGGCGACATCGTCGACGATTTCGCGCTCTACATGCAGGCGAAGGACGCCGCCGACGCGATCGTCTCGGCCGATCCCGACCTGCGCGATCCCGAACACGCCGGCCTGCGTGCGCTGGTCGACGCAAACACCATCTCGCGCGCGATGTTGGTGACGGCGTGAGCGTCGCATTCGGCTTCGATTTCGATCACACGCTCGGCGTCGACAACGGGCTGGAACGGACCGGCCTGGTCGAGTACGCCGCCGAGCTCGGCCGTCCGCTCGACGTGCAGCGGGACCCCGAGTGGATCGCGCGCCTCGACGCGCTGCTGACGGAGTTTCGCAACGGAAGGATCGCGCGCGCGGAGATGCTCGCGCGCTTCGCCGCCGCGATCGGCGCGCCGCCGGACGCGCTCGACGGCGAACGCTGGAAGGCGATCTGCATCGCGCTCGTCGACCGTCTGGTGCGCCCGGTCGACGGCGCGCACGACCTGCTCGCGTCGCTGGTGGACCGGGGCATCCCGGTCGCGATCCTCACCAATGGCTGGACGCCGCTGCAGCAGCGCAAGATCGCGCGCGCGCTGCCGGGATTCGACGATGCGCTGCCGATCCTGGTCAGCGACGTCGTCGGCGCCTCGAAGCCCGCTGCTGCGGCGTTCGAAGCGCTCGTCGGTGCGCTCGGCGTGCCGCGCGATGCCGTGTGGTACGTCGGCGACAACCCGCGCACCGACGTCGCCGGTGCGCTCGGTGCGGGTCTGCGCGCGGTGTGGTTCGATTGGGAAGGACATCCGTACCCGGGCGACGTGCCCCCGCCGACGCTGCGCATCGCGGCGTTGCGGGAGCTCGAGGACGCGGCCGAGAACACCATCGCCCCATAACTCGTATGGGAACGCTGACGATCACCGGGGGGACGCTCCGCAGCAGGCGGGTGCCGACGCCTTCGGGCCGCGCGGTGCGACCGACGCCTTCCAAAGTCAAGGAAGCGCTGTTTTCGATCCTCGGCTCGCGACTGCGCGACGCGCGCGTCCTCGATCTGTTCGCCGGCAGCGGCGCGCTCGGATTCGAATCGCTCTCGCGCGGCGCAGCCCACGTGACGTTCGTCGAACGGCACCGGCCGACCGCGGAGGCGCTGCGCGGCGCAGCCCGCGCGCTCGGCGTCGACGATCGCGTCGCCGTGGTCGCCGCCCCGGCCGAACGCGCCGCGCGCGTACTGGACGCGCGGTACGACGTCGTCTTCGCCGACCCGCCATACGTCCAGCCCTATCCGCAGGCCGCGTTCACCGCGCTGCGCGAACGGGACCTGATCGATCCGCACACCACCGTCGTCTACGAGCACTCGTCGCGCACGGGCGCGCCCGACGATCCGCAGATGCAGCTCGAACGCAGCGAGCGCTACGGCGAGGTGGCGCTCGCATTTCTTCGTCCGCGGGCGGCGGAGACGGCTTGAACGGGAATCCGGCAAGCGGTCACTCCGCGATCTACCCCGGCTCGTTCGATCCGCTCACGCGCGGCCACCTCGACGTCATCGAACGCGCGGCCGAAATCTTCGACTGCGTCCTGGTCGCGGTCGTGGTCAACCCGCAGAAGCGCGAGCCGCTCTTCTCGCTCGACGAGCGCGAGGCGATGATTCGCAAGTCGGTCGCGCACCTGCGCAATGTCGAGGTCGATCACTTCCGCGGACTGCTCGCCGATTTCGTGCGCGCGCGCAACGCGACCGTGATCGTGAAGGGCCTGCGCGTCGTCTCCGACTTCGAGAGCGAGATGTCGACGGCGCTGATGAATCGTTCCCTTTCGGGTGTGGATACCGTCTTTCTGCCGAGCGATCCGCGCTGGTCGTTCGTCAGTTCGACGCTGGTCAAGGAAGTCTACAATCTCGGGGCCGACGTGAGGGAATACGTTCCGCCGTCCGTGCTCGAGGTGATGCTCTCGAAACGCCCTGCTCCCCGTTCGTAGGAGATCAAGCATGTCCGTGTATCGCGTGATCGACAAGCTCGAAGCGTCCGTCAAAGCCGGCACCGTGCTGCCCTTGGGCTACCGGATCGTCAGCGAAGAACGCATCCTCGAACTCATCGAGAAACTGCGCGCCTCGCTCCCCGAGGAGGTCGGCCGCGCGCGAACGATCGCGAAGAACGGCGACCGGCTCGTGCGCGAAGCGCAGGAGAAGGCGCAGGCGATCGTGGTCGAAGCGTCGGCCGCGCAGTCGCAGCTCCTCGACGATCACGAGCTCGTGCAGCGCGCCCGCGCGACCGCCGAGATCGTGCTGCGCGAAGCCGAACAGAAAGCCGCGCGGGTGCGTGAAGGCGCCGATGCCTACGCCGCGGCCGTGCTCACCGATCTCGACGTGCGGTTGAGCGGCGCACTCGGTTCCGTGAAGAAGGGGATCGACGCGCTCGCCGCCGCCAAGGCCGGGCCGGCGCAGCCGCCCGCACAAGCGACGCTCGCCGACGCGGCGGCGAAATCGAAACGGGCGGCCTTCGACGCCCAGCAGCACTCCGAGACGGCGCAGCTCGAATCGGTCTGAGTCCGGGCTGGCCGCGCTACCTCGCCGCGTTCGCGGCGCTCGGCGTGGCCGAACAGATTCAAAGCGTCGCGATCGCCTGGCAGATCTATCAGGTCGCGCACCGCCCCTTCGATTTGGGGCTCGCGGGCCTGGTGGTGTTCGTCCCGACCCTGCTGCTCGCGCCGGCGGCGGGCGTCGCCGGCGACCGCTTCGACCGCCGCGCGATCGTCGCGGCCGCGGCGCTGGTCGAGGTTGCGATCTCGCTTGCGTTGATCCCACTCGCCGGCGGCCACACGAACGCCGTGCTGGCCGCCGATCTCGGGATCCTCACGCTCGCCGGGATCGCGCGCGCGTTCGCGTTTCCGGCGCAGAGCGCGCTTGTGCCGTCGATCGTCCCGCCGGAACTCTACCTGTGCGCGAGCGCGGCGAGTTCGGCGCTGTTCTCGCTGGTGCGCATCGGCGGCCCCGCGCTCGGCGGCGCACTCGTCGCCGCCGGCGCGGCGATCGCGTACGGCACCGTTGCGGTGCTGGCGCTGCTGGTCGCGGCGGCGATCGCGACGATCCCGCTGCTGAAGCGGCCCGCGCGCAACGATCTCCCGACGCTGCGCGACGCGCTCGAGGGATTTCGCTTCCTGCGTGCGCGGCCGGTGATCGGCGGCGCGATAACGCTCGATCTGTTCGCGGTGTTTTTCGGGGGAGCGACGGCACTGCTGCCGGTCTATGCGGCGAGCATTCTGCGCGTCGGACCGTTCGGCTACGGCGTGCTGCGCTCCGCGGTCTCGGTCGGCGGGACGATCTGCGCGGCGCTGCTCGCGCGGCGGCCGATCGCGCGGCACGTCGGGCCGCGGCTCTTGTGGAGCGTCGCGATCTTCGGCGGCGCGACGGTGCTGTTCGGCGTCTCGCGCTCGCTGTGGCTCTCGGCGCTCGCGCTGGCGATCCTGGGGGCATCCGATATGGTCAGCATGCGCATCCGCGATGCGCTCGTCGCGCTCGGCACGCCGGACGAACTGCGCGGACGCGTCACCGCGATCGAAGGCGTCTTCATCGTCGCGAGCAACGAACTCGGCGAGTTCGAATCCGGCACGCTCGCCGCGTTCGCCGGACCGGTCGCCGCCGTCATCGCGGGCGGCATCGCAACGATCGTAGTCGTCGTGCTGTGGACGCGCCTCTTCCCGCAACTCGCCCGCGCCGACGAGATCTCACCCCCGTCGACTGAGACGGCGTGACGAGGGATTCAGCGACGCAGGTTACACCGGCGGGGCTTGGACGCCGTGCGCGAACGCTTCGAGGCGCGCACGGTCGATCGAGCGGACGCGGCCGCGATCGAGTTCCACCGCCGCGGCATTTTTCAGGCGGATTAAGGCGCGCGCCGCCATGTCGCGCACGGTGCCGGCGGCCGCGGCGATCTGGGCTTGCGAGAGGTTTTCCACGCCGGGCAGACCGGGCGCCATCCCGACCGTCGCGGGCGCGTACGACATCAGGAACTTCGCGACGCGCTGCAGGACGTGCGCGAACGCCAGATCGGCGATCGTGTCGATCGAGCGGCGCCGCGCCTGCGACGATGCGGCGAGAAATCCGAGCGCGAGCTCGCTGTCGTTGCGGACGGCATGCAGGATCGCTTCGGTGGGCACCAGCACCAAGGTGCAGTCCGTCAGCGCCTCGGCGCGCGTCGTCGCGCCGCCGCCGTCGAACGTCCCCGACTCGTTGAGCGGATCTTGGGTCAGCCGTTCGCCGAGCGCGTGCGTCTTGCCGTCGGGCGAGAGCAGCGTGTACACGACCTTGCCGCCCCGCACGAAGCCGAGATACGGCCACATCTCGCCTTCATCGAAGATCGTCTCGCCGGTGCGGTACGCGCGTTCCGTCGCGACGGCGGCGAGTTCGTTGATCGTCGACTGCTTCGCGTTGGCGAAGGGCGGGCAATGGGTGAGAAACGTCGCGGTGTCGGCGCGCTCGTCGACGCGCTCGAGCCGGATCGTCCAGCGTCCGCTCCCGAGGTTGCGCGCGTCCCACGCGAAGTGGCCCGGCCGGTACTGCTGGAACTCGTTGCGCAGCGAGCGGGGATCGCTCTCTTCGAGCAGCTCAAGGATCCCTCCGACCGGGAGCTTGTCGAACGTGTCGAAGATGCGCGCGCTGCGGTTGTGCGCGGGCAAGGTGCGAGCGTCGATCGTCACGGAGGCCGCGCGGACGGTGGGCATCGGTTGCTGGGATGCTCCGAAGGTAGCGCTTTCCCTGCGAGGCGAAGCCTAGAGGGTGCCGGCTTTCACGCGCCGCTGGGGAGCGCGCGCACTCGACGTCGCGGCCGTCTTGGTGCTCGCGTACGCGGCCGCCCGATTCTTCGTCTTCCCGCGCCTCCACCATGCCCCGGCCGCGGCGCCGCCGGTCTCGCTGGCGACGCTGGCCGGTCCGCGATTCGACCTCGACCGCACGCGCGGGAAGCTCGTGTTCCTGGAGTTCTTCGCGACGTGGTGCCAGCCGTGCCGGGCATCGATCCCGCTGGTGCAGCGATTCAAGCGCGATCACCCCGCCGTGGTCGTCGAATCCGTCGACGTCGGCGAGCCCGATGCGCTGGCGCGCGGTTTCGCCCGGACCTTCGCGATGCGCGACGTCGCGCTGGACCCCGATGAGACCGTCGCGCACGCCTTCGCCGTCGACGGGTTTCCGACGCTGGTCGCCGTCGATCCGCACGGCACGATCGTCGCGCGCTGGATCGGCGAGAACCCGAACATCGAGCAGGCGATGACCGACGCGGTCGCGCGTTACGCCGGCCGCGTCGGGCTGCGCTAACGCCCGCGAAACGCGGGCTTGCGTTTGTCGAGAAACGCGCGCGAACCCTCGCGAAAATCTTCGGTGCTCACCGCGTAGCCGAAACGCAGCGCTTCGAGCGCGAGCCCGTCGGCGAGCGTCAGCGCCGCGCCGTCGACGATCGCGCGCTTCGTCGCGGTGATCGCGAGCGGCGCCTTCGCGGCGATGAGCTCGGCGATGCGGCGGGCTTCGCCGAGCAGCGCGTCGGCGGGGAGGACCCTCTGCACCAGACCGATGCGGAGCGCTTCCTGGGCGTCGATCATCTCGCCCGTCAAGCACAGGTACATCGCCCACCCTTCGCCCAGGAGCCGGGTCGTGCGCTGCGTCCCGCCGTAGCCGGGGACGATCCCGAGGTTCACCTCGGGCTGGCCGAACTTCGCGTTCTCCGAGGCGATGCGGATATCGCAGGCCATCGCCATCTCGCAGCCGCCGCCCAGCGCGAAACCGTTGACGGCGGCGATCACGGGGACGCGCAGCCGCTCGATCGCGACGGTCAGCGCCTGGCCGCGCCGCGCCTGCTCCTCGCCCGCCCGCGCGTCGGGAAGCGCGTTCAGTTCCGCGATGTCGGCGCCGGCTGCGAACGCCTTGGGACCCGCACCGGTGAGGATCACCGCGCGCAAGGCGTCGTCGGCGTCCAGGGTCGCGAGCGCCTGGCCGAGCTCATCGAGCATCGCAAGGTTAAGGGCGTTTAAGACGTTCGGTCGGTTGAGAGTGATCGTCGCGATCGGACCGTCTCGCTCGACGGTGATCGTCTGCAGCACCATCGCCATCATCGACATGCGCTACGTCGGGGTTTCGGTGACGCCCTTCCCTCTGCTATGGTGGATGAGACATGCGTGCCGCTTACCACGAGGCTCTCGAGAACTCGCGCCTCGACGTCGTCCGCCTCGGTGCCCTCGTCTCCGACGCGATCCGCACCGCGACGCAGGCGCTCGAGCGGCGCGACGTCGTGCTGGCCGGCCGCGTCGTCGCCGGCGACGACGAAGTCGACGAGATGCGGCGCCGGGTCGAGGCGACCTGCATCGAGATGATCTGGAAGCAGCAGCCGGTAGCGGGCGAACTGCGTTCGATCGCGGGGATGCTGCAGATCGTCACCGACCTCGAACGGATCGGCGACTACGCGGTCGACATCGCGAAGAACGCGATCAAGCTCGCCGACGTCGCGGTCCGGCCTGCGAGCGTCGAGATCGGCCGGATCGCCAGCGTCGCGTACGAGATGCTCGTCGACGTGATGCGCGCCTATCGCGAGGGCGACGAGAAGCTGGCCGACGCTGTGATCGAGCGGGACGATACCGTCGACGAACTCTACCACTCGAGCCTCTCGGCCCTCCAGACGGAGATGCAGCAAGATCCGGGTACGGTACCGGCAGGCACCCTCTTGCTCTTCGTCGTTTCGATCATCGAACGGGTCGGCGACCGGGCGCAAAACATCGCCTGGCACACAAAGGATATCTACGCATGATGCGATTGCTCGCCGGCCTGCTCCTCGCTCTCGCGATCGCCGCCCCGGCCCTCGCGGCCGACGGGCCGGTGCGGCTCACCCTCGACGGCCGCCCGATCGACCGCCAGGGTGGGAGCGCGGTCACGCACGGCGGCGTCGTCTACGGCGATCTCCTCGATCTGGTGAAGTCGTTCGACGGCCTGCTGACCTATCACGGGCCCTCCGTCGAGGTGACGCTCAACGGCAAGACCGTTCGCTTCACGCGCGGCAGCCGGACGGCGCAGCTCGGCGAAGAGGCGGTGACGATGCGCGGGGCGCCGTTTCTGCGTCAGGGCGAGATGTTCGTCCCGCTCGATTTCTTCGTGACGAAGGTCGCCGGCGCGAAATTGCGCGTGAACCCGGCGCGCACGCGCGCGAACATCTACGTGAACGCCAACCCGTTGTCGTGATCCCGCGCGGGGCGTTCGCGCTCGCTCCGGGACTCGTCTACCTCAACCACGCCGCGGTCGGTATTTTGCCGGTCGCCACGCGCGACGCGCTGCACGCGATGATCGACGATCACGCGGCGCGCGGCGTGCTTGGCACGTGGCCGCGCGAGCAGGCCGTTCCGTCGTATCGCCGCCGCATCGCCGAGTTCATCGGCGGCCGCGGCGACGAGATCGCCCTGCTGCGCAACACCGGCGACGGCGCGACGATCCTCGCGCAAGGCCTCGACCTCGCACCGGGCGACGAGGTGATCACCGGCGCAAACGAGTTCGGCTCGAACGCGTATCCCTGGCTGGCGCTGCGCGAGCGCGGCGTGCGGGTCACGCTGCTCGACGCACCGCGCGAGCGGATGACGCCCGACGTGCTGCGACGCGCGCTCGGCCCGCGTACCAAAGCGGTCGCCGTCTCGTGGGTGACGTTCGACGACGGCTACCGCCACGATCTCGCCGCCCTCGCCGAGGTCGCGCACGCGGGCGGCGCACTGTTCTTCGTCGACGCGATCC
Source organism: Vulcanimicrobium alpinum (assembly GCF_027923555.1). Taxonomy (GTDB): domain Bacteria; phylum Vulcanimicrobiota; class Vulcanimicrobiia; order Vulcanimicrobiales; family Vulcanimicrobiaceae; genus Vulcanimicrobium; species Vulcanimicrobium alpinum. Next base: position 1,488,276 of record NZ_AP025523.1, read on the forward strand.
AGGGACTCGGCGCATTTCCGCTCGACGTGAACGCGACCGGCGTCGACGCGGTGTACGCGGGCGGCGCCAAATGGCTGATGGCGCTGCAGGGCGTCAGCGTGCTGTGGCTGCGCGGCGCGCTGCTTGACCGCATCGCGCTGCGGCTGCCGGGCTGGCGTTCCGTCGCCGATATGTGGAACTTTTTCGACTACGCCCAGCCGCCGGCGCCCGGCGCTTCGCGCTACGAAGGGGGCACGCCGAACTTCCTCGGCGCGCTCTCGCTCGCGACGTCGATCGACGTGCTCGCCGGCGCCGGAATCGCGTCGATTGCCGAGCACGTCGTCGCGCTGACCGACCGGCTCGCCGACGGCGTGCGACGTCGCGGTTACACGGTGATCGGCGACCGTTCGCGCGAGGCGGTGAAATCAGCGATCGTGACGTTCCGCCGGGACGGCGAGGACGCGGTCGCGCTCGGACGGCGGCTCGCCGCCGCCGGAATCTGCGTCACCTCGCGTCCGGGCGGAATTCGCGCGGCGCCGCACGGCCACAACACGGCGAGCGACATCGACGCGCTGCTCGACGCGCTGACGTAAACGCCGCGTCAGCGGCCGCTCCCCGAATCCGCCGGTCCGCCCGCGAAGATCCCGGCGAACAGGTTGATCACCATCCCGACGATGATCGAGTTGTACGCGAACGAGATCACCGAGTGCACGATCACCTCGCGGCGCACGCGCGTCTCCGTGACCTGCGGGTCGGAGACGGCGAACGACGTGCCGAGCGTGAACGCAAAGTACGCGAAATCGTAATCGTTCGGCCGCGTCGTGCCGGGGAAGTTGATCCCGCCGCATTCGGTGCCGTCGCCGTCGTCGTCGAACCAGTAAAGGTGCGCGTAGCGGAACGTGTAGACGGTGTGCACCAGGAACCAACCCAGCGCGATCGCGAGGATCCCGAGAATGTACGCTTCCCATTTTTCGGTCTGGTTTTGCACGTGCGGTCCGTGGCCGATGATCGCGATCGCCGAGACGAGTCCGAGAACCACCGACGCCAGGACGATCAGCAGGATGACGTTGTGGCCGGGGTCGTCGTTCGCCGCGCGCAGCCGCGTCAGTTCGGCGTCCATGTGCAGGCTGCGCAGCCAGAAGAAGGCGAGCAGCACGGTCGCGGCCGCGTCGTACGCGGCGACGACGCGGGTCGCACCGTGCAGCCAGGTCGGCACCAGGAAGTAGACCGCCGCGCCGACCAGCCCGGCCGCCGTGAAGCTCTGCAGGCGGCGGCGATTGCGCATCCTCATCGCATGCTCGGCTCGTTCATCGCGCGCCGCGCGCTCGTCGATCATCGCTAGAAGCCGTCGTCCGCGACGCGGCACGGAGCCATGATCGCGTCGCTCATCCCATGGATCACGCGCTTGTCGGCCGGCGCGACGGTCGCGAGGATTCCGCCGAGCTTCGTCTCGTCGCCGACGACGAAGTAATACGGGCAGAGCCGGACGCGTCCGTCCATCTCTTTGATCTCGTTCGAGGAGGCCGCGAGATACGGGACGCGGACGCGGCGTCCTTTGTGAAAACGCTGCAGGATGTACGGCGTCTTCTCGAACGACGCGGCGGCGTCGTGCAGCGCTTCGCGCCAGCCGTGTTTGGTGAGGTCGTTCGCGACCTTCACGCCGCGCGAGCCCCACGCCAGTTCGCTGTACCCGGACGGCTTGAGCACGTAGTCGCGCTCGCTCTTGCCGAGTTCTTCCAATTGCGACCAGTCGTGGACCGGCACGCCCGACGCCGTGAGATCGATGACCGCCGCCTGCGGCGGCAGCGGACGCGCGTCGACGATCCAGGTGCGCGGAAAGATCCCCAGCAGGCGTTCGTCGACGTGCGCGCCGAGTTCGGCGCGCCAGTACGCGCGCAGCAGCGGGTGATGGAACAGCGCGAAGGAGAGCTTCTCTTCGAGGTGCGCTTTCGGCGGCGGCGTCAGCTTCACGCGGTTGTGCCGCGCGGCGTAGAGCATCAGCTCCTGTTTGGGGACGTTGAGCAGATCGAAGAGCTCGAAGTTGCGGTAGAGGACGTCGATCTTCGTCTCGCGGCCGTCGTCGCGCCGCACGAACAGCGCGTCCTCGGTGAACGCGATCTCCTGCGGCGTCACGACGAACACGTCGGCGAGCTCGAGTTCGTCGATGCGTCGCGCGAGCCAGCGCAGTTCGTTGCGGTAGTCACCCGACTCGTCGCTGACGACGACCGCGACGGCCGGCTTTTCGACGCCGGCGATCGAGGCGGCCATCTCGGCGAACCGCTGCGCGATCCCGTCGGCGCCGCCGGCGCTCTCGATCCCGATCGCGCAGTACGTGTGCGCCATCGCGCCGACGAAGCCCATCCCGCCCGGGACGCTGTCGAGTTCGCTGGCGATGTAGCCGTCTTCGGTGAGAATCAGGTCGGGCCGGATCACCCGCGGAACGTCCTGCTTGAAGCGGTTCTGCCGCGCGAGCTTGACGATCTGCTCGGGCTTGCCGCGGTCGAGTTCCTCGGCGATAAAGGCCGGCGCCGAGCCGCGCGCGCTGCGCAGATAGAGCGCGTTGAGCGCGCGATAGAAGGCGAGGAGGTCGTTACCGAGCGTCTCGATCGCCGCTACCGTCTTGGGCGCGAGCGGGAACGGCTCGGGGGTGATGCGCCACGGAACCCCGTCGGCGGCGCCGTCGGCGATCCGGAAGAGGCCGGGCGGAAGATTCTGGCTGACGTAACGACCGCGTCCCGCAGCATCCAGCTCCGGGACGACGCTGGTACAGGCCATCAGCCGCGTCGACACCTCATGTCTGTGCCCAGGAACCGGGCGGCGCGTGCACGGTTGCGCCGCCGCCTTGCTTATTTGAGCGGGACGGCTCCCGGAAGCAGCAGGGCGTGCTCGATCGCGACGCCGCCGTCGCGATAGGCCAGCGTCAGATGCAGCGTGTACTGCAGGCCCAGCGGGGCCAGCGCGACGTCGTCGACGGCGCGGGAGGCCGCCGCGCCGGGCAGGATCTCGATCGCGGCGGCGTGGCTGAACGAGGCCGAGGCGCCCTTGAAGCTCTCGCTGATCGCGACGCTCTTCCCTTCAGGCGCGGCGGCGCAGACGGTCACGGCGACGGGCTGGCCGCCGACCGGAAACGTCTCGTGGGAGCACTTTCCGCCCTGAGCGAGGGCCGGAGCGATGCTCGCGGCGACGAGGGCCGCGACCGCGACGAAGGTGCGCATATGCCCCGTCAACGTAACCGCACGGGTCGGCGTTGCGTTTTTCTCAGCCGATGCTTAGGGTATGCTGTTGTGCTCGGAGGCCGCCCGCGGAGTCGGACCTGCTCCGCGCCGCGTTGCCGGATTGTAAAAGGATGCCCACACCAATCGATCTCATCGCCCTCGACCTCGACGGAACGCTGCTCTCTCCCGACGAGTCGGTCAGCCCGCGCAATCGCGCCGCGATCCGCGCCGCGCTGGCCGCCGGGATCCGGGTCGTTCTGGTCACCGGACGCGGCGTCGACACCCCGATCGCGATCTCGAAGGATCTCGGTCTCAACCTGCCCGTCATCTGCTGCCACGGCGCGTTGACGAAGGACTTCGGCGCGAACCGCAGGCTGGTGCACATCCCCGTCCCGCTCGAACACGCCAAGGCGATGATCGAGTACGCCGAGAGCGAGCGGCTGGCGATCGCGGTATACGTCGAGGAGATGTTCTACCGGCTCGCGCACGCGCCGATCTACATGGACGACATGCGGGGTCCGAACTGGCGCGTCGCCGACTCGTTCCGCGAGATTCTGACCGAGGCGCCGACCTTCATCCGCTTTCTCGGCGACGAGGCGGTACGCCGGATGCTCGAACGCTTCGGCGATCTGCCGCTGAACTTCCGCAACGAGTCGTGGTTCGATTTTCACGAGGTCGCCGTGCTCAACCGCGAGGCGAGCAAGAAAACCGCCTTGGCACGGCTGTGCGCCGACTTCCAGATCTCGGCCGAGAGCGTGATGGCGATCGGCGACTCGCGCAACGACGTTCCGATGATGCGGTGGGCGAAGATCGGCGTCGCGATGGGCAACGCGCTCCCCGAAGTGCGCGAGGCGGTTCCGCACGTGACGGCGGCCAACGATCGCGACGGCGTTGCGCTGGCGATCGAGCGGTTTGCGCTAGGATCGGCGAAGAAGAAGTCCGCCTGATGCAGCCCGCCGCACCCAGCCCCGAATACGACTCCGAATTGCGCACGGTCCTTGCCTCGCGCGATTGGGAAGCGCTGCGCGAGTTCACCCGCAAGCACAACCAAATCCCCGACGACGTCTACGCGCAGGACCGCCACTTCTGGGACGTGCTGCTGCACAAGCTGACCTGCAGCCGGATCGATTTGCTCGGCCTGCACGACGAGTCGCGCGCATGGCTGGCGGCGCGCGACTACACGACCGATCTCGGCGGGACGTGACCGCCCCGTGACCGTGCGCGTCCTCGCGTTCGCGCGGCTGCGCGAACTGCTCGGGTTCGGCGAACGGCGCGTCGGCATCGCCGAGCCGGCGACGATCGACGGGCTGTGGGATCTGCTCGCCGCGGCCTCCCCGCAACTCGCGCCCCTGCGCGCGTCGACGCGTTTCGCGCGCAACGGCGAGCTCGTCCCGAGCGCGACGGCGCTGCGCGACGGCGACGAGATCGCTCTGATGCCGCCGGTCGGCGGCGGATGACGATCGGACTCTCCGCCGCGCCGCTCGACGCCGCCGCACTGGTGCGCGCTCTGCGTGCCGACGCGCACGGCGCGGTCGTGACGTTTCTCGGGACGACGCGCGAGACGTCGCCCGGCGATCCGCGGCCGGTCGCCGCGCTCGAGTACGAAGCGTACGAGGCGATGGCGCTCGGCGAGATGGAGGCGATCGCGCACGAGACGAGCGAACGCTTCGGACCGCTCGCGCTGGGGATGCTGCATCGCACCGGCCGCGTCGAGCTCGGCGAACCGTCGGTGCTCGTCGTCGTCGCGGCACCGCACCGCGGCGCCGCGTTCGACGCCTGCCGGTACGCGATCGACGCGCTCAAAGCCCGCGTGCCGATCTGGAAGCGCGAGATCTACCGCGACGGCGAGACGGCCTGGATCGCGAACACCCCGTCATGAACGTCACCCTGCATCGCGTCGGCGACGGCATCGCGGTGCTCGAATACGAAGCGCGCCGCGCGCGCGACGTCGCGCTCGTCGTCGGCCACGGCTACTCGAGTTCGAAGCACAACCTCGACGGGATGTGCGCGTTTCTCGCCAGCCACGGCTTCGCCGTCTACTCGCTCGATTTTCCCGGTCATAAACTCGGGGCGAGCGGCGGACGCCTGCGCGGCGTCGACGATCTCGTCGGAGCGATGGCGGCCGCCGCCGAGTTCGCCCGATCGCGCGGTGCGCAGACGATCTATACCGTCGGGCACAGCATGGGCGCGACGACCGCGCTGGTCGCCGCCGGCGGCGATTCGCGCTTCGCCGGCGCGGTCGCGATCGCGACCGGCTACGGGCGCCCGACGGTGCTCGACGCGCTCGCGGCGCGCGGCGTCGTCGACCTGCGCGCCGCGTACGTCGACGGGCTCTCGCTGCCGGAACTCGCGAGCGCCTGGGAGCCGCTGCTCGACGACGCGCTGCTCGGACTCGCGGGGCGGCCGGTGCTCTTCGTCGCCGCCGACCGCGACGGGATGGTCTCGCGCGCATCGGTCGAGGAACTGCACCGCCGTGCGGGCGAGCCGAAGACGCTGGTGACGGTCTCGAGCGACCATACCTTCGCCGGCGACAACAGCCGCGCGGCGATCCTGCATTGGCTCGCGGCGATGCACCCGCGGCGCGCCGCCGCCGCCGCCGCAACCCCGCTCGTCGACGCGCCGCTCTAACGACTCACCGTGGTGCACCGATGACGACGCTCGCCGGAAGCGCGGCGCTGCGCCGCTACAGCCGCCATCTGCTGATCCCCGAAGTCGGTCTCGCCGGACAGGAGAAGCTCTCTCGCGCGCGGGTGCTCGTGATCGGAGCGGGCGGGCTGGGTTCGCCGGTCCTCGCGTATCTCGCCGCTGCCGGGATCGGCCGGCTGATCGTGCTCGACGACGACGCCGTCGACGAGACGAACCTGCAGCGCCAGATCCTCTATGACACCGCCGACGTCGGCGCTCCGAAAGCGCATCGCGCCGCCGAACGGCTGCGCGCGCTCAATCCGCAGATCGCGATCGACGCGCTCGCTACCCGCTTCGAAGCGGGGAACGCACGCGAACTCGTGCGTCTCGCCGACGTCGTCGTCGACGGCAGCGACACGTTCGCGACACGCTATCTCGTCAACGACGCGTGCGTGCTGGAGCGGAAGCCCGACGTGCACGGCGCGATCTTCCGTTTTGACGGCCAGCTCTCGATCTTCGGCGCTCCCGGAGGCCCGTGTTATCGCTGCGTCTATCCGGAAGCGCCGCCCGAGCATCTCGTGCCGTCGTGCGCCGAAGGCGGCGTGCTCGGCGTGCTCGCCGGGATCGTCGGTTCGTTTCAAGCCTCGGAAGCATTGAAACTCGTGCTGGGGATCGGCACGCCGCTTGTCGGCCGCCTGCTGCTCGTCGACGCGCTCGACGCGCGCGTGCGCGAGGTGCGCATCGCACGCGATCCGGCGTGTCCGCTGTGCGGCGACGCGCCGTCGATCCGCGACGTCGGCACGGTCCCCGAGCGGGCCGCTGCGGAGCGCACCGTCGCCGACGCCGATCTCGACGCGTACGACGCGCTCGTCGCCGACGGCGCGATCCTGCTCGACGTGCGCGAGGCGCACGAGCGCGCGCTCGGCGAGGTCCCGGGCGCCGTCGCGATCCCCGCGACCGCGCTCGAAGCGCGCCTGCACGAACTCGACACGGCGCGCACGTACGTCGTCGCCTGCCGGGTGGGCGCGAAGTCGGCGTGGGCGGCCGAGCGCCTCAAGGAGGCCGGGTTCGGCAAGGTCTATCATCTGCGCGATGGACTCTTGGCGCTGGCCGCGCGCGACGCGGCGTTCGATCTCTTCTGACCCGCGCGCGGCGAGCGCCGATCGCCCGTGATTCAAGCGCTGCCGACGAAGTTCGCCGAGGCGCGGGTCTTCGTCCCCGACGTGTTCGAAGACGACCGCGGCTTCTTCAAAGAGACGTGGTCGGATCCGAAATACGCGGAGGCCGGACTCGATCTGCGCTTCGCGCAGGACTCGTGCTCGTGGTCGACGCGCAACGTGATCCGCGGGCTGCACTACGACTTCCGCATGGCGAAGCTCGTGCAATGCCTCAAGGGGCGGATCTGGGATGCAATCGTCGACCTGCGCCGCAACTCGCCGACGTATCTGCAGTGGCAAGGCTTTCTGCTGACCGATCGCAACCACAAGCAGCTCTTCGTTCCGGCCGGATTCGGCCACGGCTTCCTCGCGCTCGACGACGAGGTGGTCGTCCATTACAAGAACAGCGTGCCGTACGATCCGGCGAACGAGGGTGCGGTGTGGTGGCGCAACGCGAAGATCGGCGTGGAGTGGCCGCTGGTCGGCGAGCCGCGCCTCTCGGCGAAAGACGCTGCGGTTCCCGAAGAGTTTCTGCCGTGATCGAGCGCCCGTTCGGCCCGCTCGAACGCACCGTGCCGATCGTCGGACAAGGGACGTGGAACACGCCGACGCGCGGCGACCGCGCCGACGAGGCGAAACGCGCGCTGCGCCGCGGCGTCGAGCTCGGGATGGTGCACATCGACACGGCCGAGATGTACGGCGACGGCGCGTCGGAGCGGCTGATCGGCGAAGCGATCCGCGGGCTGCCGCGCGAGCAGCTCTTCCTGGTGAGCAAAGTCCTGCCGTCGAACGCGTCGTACGAGGGGACCTTGCGCGCGTGCGATGCCTCGCTCAAGCGGCTGGGGACGGACTATCTCGACTGCTACCTCCTGCATTGGCGCGGCGGCGTTCCGCTCGGTGAAACGATGCGCGCGCTCGAACGGCTCGTCCACGACGGGAAGATCCGATCGCTGGGCGTCAGCAATTTCGACGTCGACGATCTGCAGGAAGCGCGCACTGCGCTCGAGCGCGATCCGATCGCCTGCAATCAGGTGCTCTACCATCTTGGCGAGCGGACGATCGAGGCGCACGAGATCCCGTACTGCCGCGAGCATCAGATCGCCGTCGTTGCGTACACGCCGTTCGGCCGCGGCGATTGGACCGACCGCGCCGGCGTGCAGACGCTCGAGCGCATCGCGCGCGCGCACGGCGCGACGACGCGCCAAGTGATCCTGGCGTTTTTGACGCGGGCGGACGGCATCTTCGCGATCCCCAAAGCGTCGACGGTCGCGCACGTCGAGGAGAACGCCGGCGCCGGCGACGTGCAGTTGGACGACGAGGAGATCCGCGCGATCGACGGCGCGTTTCCCGCGAGGCGGCGGCGTGGGGGATTGCCGAGTCTCTGAGCCGTCGGCGCCGGCGGTGAAAGCGCTCGCGCGCGCCCGCGGTGCGGCGGCGGTGCGCATCGCGAGCGCGCAGCCCGACGCGCTCACGCGCGAACGGATGCGGGCCGCGTTCGCGCGCGGCGATCTGGCGACGTGGCCGTACGGCGAGGCCTACGCGGCGGCGGCGAGCGATCCGGCGACGCTGCTCCCCGGCGCGCGCAGCGTCGTCTGCATCGCGATCCCGTACGCCACGCCGGTGCCGCGCGAACGCCGCGGCTACGGACGCGTCTCCGCGTACGCGTGGTCGGCCGACTATCATCGCGCGATGCGCGCGCAGCTCGCGGCGATCGCCGCGGAGATCGACGCGCTCGCCGGCGGGGCCGTGACGCGCGTCGTCTGCGACACCGCGCCGCTTGCGGAACGCGCCTTCGCCGCGCGCGCGGGGCTGGGCTGGATCGGGAAGCACACGAGCCTGATCGTGAAAGGTTTGGGGTCGGCGGTGTTCCTCGGCGAGATCGTGACGACGCTCGCGCTCGACGCCGACGCGCCGCTGCGCACCTCGTGCGGGTCGTGCACCCGCTGCATCAGCGCGTGTCCGACCAGTGCGCTGCGCAGTGACGGCACGATCGACGCGACCCGCTGCATCAGCGATCTCACCCAGCGGCGCGACGCGATCCCTACCGCGCTGCGGCCCTTCGTCGGGACCTGGGTGTGGGGCTGCGATCTGTGCAACGACGCGTGCCCGCCTTCGCAGCGCGCCGGCCGCGCCGGCGACGCGCGGTTCTCGCCGCTGGAGGCGCAGACGGCGGCGCCGCCGCTGGGCGCCCTGCTCGCTCTGCGCGACGCCGCGTTCCGGCGCTGGCGCCGCACCGCGATGGGCTGGCGCGGCGCGGCGGTCCTGCGCCGCAACGCAGCCGTCGCGATGGGCAACGCGCTCGATCGCGCCGACGTGCCGGCGCTCGCCGAGGCGCTCCGCGACGATGCGAGCGCGCTGGTGCGCGGCCATGCGGCCTGGGCGCTCGGCCGGATCGCTTCGCCGCGAGCGCTCGACGCGCTGCGCGCGGCGCAAGCGGGCGAGCGCGATCCGGACGTGATCGAGGAGATTCTCGCGGCGTTGGAACCCTGGCGGACCGCGGCGGCGTTGCACCACCGAACGCCATGATGAACCGTCGATCCTTCGCTTTGCTCGCCTCCGCCGCGCTCGCCGTCGTCGCCCTGCCGTCCGCTCCGGCGCGCGCGCAGAACAGCGATTTGTACGCCCGCATGCAGCGCGTCAACAGCGATCTGCAGACCTATCAGGCCGACGTCACGGTCGCGATCAAGCTTAACACGTTTCCGTATCTGAGCCCGACCCTCAACGGCAAAGCGTACTACAAGCGGCCCGACAAGAACGCGGTCCAGTTCGAAACCGTCCCCGCGCTCGCCGGCCAGCTCAAGAAGGTCGTCGGGCAGCTGGAGCCGCCCTCGGACTGGAACACGCTCTACGACGTCACGCCGAACGGCGACGACGGGAAGATCGCGACCTTTAAACTCGTGCGCAAAAAGAACGGCCGCATCGATCACGTCGACGTGAAAGTCGACGACAAGACCGCCACCGTCTCCGAGATGACCTACGTCTACAAGGACGGCGGCTCGATCCGGTTCACCAACACCTACGACCAGATCGGCGGCAATTTCGTCCTCAAGTCGCAGACCGGGAAGGTCGACGTCCCGCACTACAACGCCGACGTGAGTTCGACGTTCGCGAACTACAAGCTCAACGTCCCCGTCGACGACAAGGTCTTCGCCGAGAGCTGAGGCCGCGGAGCGCCGCCCGACGCGGAACCCTCCGGCACCGGGGCGAATCCCAGCCGATGTGATCGACCTCATCGCGGCCCGCGCGGAAGCCCTCGTCGACGCCTTTCGCCGGCCGATCACGTATCTGCGCGTCTCGGTCACCGATCGCTGCAACCTGCGCTGCGTCTACTGCATGCCCGAAGCGGGGTTGCCGTGGATCCCCAAGCCCGAGATCCTCGACTACGAGGAGATCGCGGCGATCATCCGGGCGGCGGCGAGCATCGGCGTGCGTAGCATCCGCCTGACCGGCGGCGAGCCGCTGATCCGGTGCGATCTCGAACGGCTCGTCGCACTGATCGCCGCGATCCCGGGGATCGACGACATCGCGCTCTCCACCAACGGGCTGCTCCTCGCCGACCAGGCGGCCGCGCTGCGCGCCGCCGGACTGCGCCGCGTCAACGTCTCGCTCGACACGCTCCATGACGATCGCTTCACCGCGATCGCGCGCCGGCCCGGGCTGAGCCGCGTCCTGGCGGGGATCGACGCCGCGCTCGCCGAGGGCCTCGGTCCGGTGAAGCTCAACTGCGTGCTGATGCGCGGCGTCAACGACGACGAACTCGAAGCGTTCGCGGAGATGACGCGCACGCGCGCGGTGCACGTCCGCTTCATCGAGGTGATGCCGGTGCACGACAACGTCGCGCTGCAGCGCGACGCCTGGATCTCCTCCGACGAGGTGCTCGAACGGCTCGGGGCGCTCGGCGCACTGCACGCCGTACCGAACCCGCATGGGAACGGGCCGGCGCGCACCTTCGCCTACGACGGCGTGCCGGGGACCGTCGGCGTCATCTCGCCGCTCGCGCACGACTACTGCGAGACCTGCAACCGCGTCCGCCTCTCCGCCGACGGCCGGCTCAAGCTGTGCCTGTTCGGCGATCACCTGATCGACTTGCGCACGCCGCTGCGCGCGGGCGGCGGCGAAGCGGCGATCGTCGCGCTGCTGCGCGCCGCGATGCACGTCAAACCCGAGCGGCACCATCTCGCGCTCGGCGAAACGGCGAGCGCGATGCGCGCGTTTAGCGAGATCGGCGGCTGAGCGCTACTCGTCCTGGACGAAGATGTCCAGCGAGCGGTCGCGGGGGCGGCCGCGCATCACCACGATGCTCACCACGAACGCCAGCGCGACGCCGGTGAGGACGCCGAGTTCGAGCAGCGCAGGCGACGACGACACGGCCGGGTTCTGTGACCCCTGCGCGTGGCCGACGGTGATCACGAGGATACGCCGGATCACCGCGATGAGCCCGACGATCAGGAACGGTTCGGCGATGAGCACGGCGCCCTTGAGCGAGAGCACGACGGTGTAGGCGAGTTCGACGACCATCAGCGTGAGCAGGATGAGATCGAGAAAGACCGTCGTCTCGTCGATGATGTCGCCCGTGCCGAACATCGGCAGCAGGTGCGCCCCGGCGTGGAGCAGCAGCGCGATCGCCGCGACGAACAGGATCACTCCGATCACCGCGAACACCACCCGTTCGGTCCAGCCCAGGACGCGGATCGCCTGTTGTTCGGCGGGAAGCCGTTTGGGACGCGTGACGCTCATTCGATCGACTTTCGGAAGAACGCCAGCATCCGGCCGGCCTCGGGCATGATGCGAAACTCCTCGAAGCCCCATGACTTCGCTTGCGCGATCCCGCGGTTGTCGCCCATGTGCAGCAGGAACGTCAGCGTCTTCACGCCGCGCTTGCGGGCGAGATTCTGCACGTCGGTGATGAGCTGCGTCGCGACGCCGTGCGGTGCGTCCGAGCGCGTCCGCAGCGCCTCGACCATCGCGACGTCGATTCCGTTCGCCGCCTCGCGATCGCTGTAGCCCTTGGGAAAGCTGAAGACGAGTTGCACTGTCCCGAGCAATCCGGATGCGTCCTCGGCGACGAGGACGAGGCGCCGCCCCGCCTGCTGTTCGCTCAGCCCCTTCTGAACGCGCGCTGGCCAGGGGTCGCCGCCGGGCGTGCTCCCGTCGACGACGCCGTCCGACACGAGCCGCTCGGCGTCGCTCGGTAACGCGTAGCGGATAAAGACCCGGCTCACGGCGCTTCGATTACGGAACCAGGAGAGCGTTCTCCCGTCGCCGCGTGAGGATGCCCTCCCTAGGTACGCTCGGGTCTGCACGCAAAAGGAGACCCATGCAGTTGAAATCGTTCACCGTCCTCGCCTCTGTCGCGATGTGTTCGTTCCTTGCCGTCGGATGCTCGAAGGGCAGCGATCAGTCGTCGCAGTCGACGACCACCACGACCACGTCGACGACCGCGCCCGCCTCGCAGTCGGGGAGCAACGCGTCGAGCGCGTCGGCGGCGACGGGTGACGCGGGCCACGGCAAGACGATCTTCACGGCGAACTGCGCGCAGTGTCACGGTGCGAGCGGAATCGAGGGCGGCGTCGGACCGTCGCTCAAAGACGAGAAGAGCCGCAAGAACTACGAGCAGGCCGTTGCGTGGATCAAGAACCCGAAGCCGCCGATGCCGAAGCTCTATCCGTCGCCGCTGAGCGAGAAGGACGTCGACGACGTCGCCGCTTACGTCGAGAGCCTGTAACCGGCCGAGGACCGCGGCAGCGCGGTAGTGAACGCGGCCCGGCGTGGCGCGGGCGGTGTTCGCATTTACGAGGGACCTGCGGCTGAACGATCACGCGGGGCTCGCCGCGGCGGCGCGTCACGGCGTCGTCGTCCCCGTTCACGTGATCGATCCGGTGAGCGCCGCGCGTTTGCGCCGCTCGCCGCGGCGCGCCGCGTACTACTGCGCAGCGATCCGCGCGCTCGACGCGTCGCTGCGCGCTCGGGGGAGCGCGCTCATCGTGCGGCGCGGCAACGCGGGACCCGTGCTGCGTGCGCTCGCGCGCGCGCTCGGCGCCGGCGTCGTCGCCTGGAGCTGCGGCTACGACGCGAAGACGATCCGGCGCGACCGCGACCTGCAGTCGACGCTCGAGGAGGCGGGGCTGCGCGCGCTGCCGATGCACGACGGGCCGGCGATCCCGCCCGAAGACGCGGCGGCTGCGCATTCGCGCGGTGACGGCTATCGTGCGTTCGTCCCGTATCACGCGCGCTGGCGCACCCTGCTCCCGCCGCAGGACGCCGGCAGCGCGTCGTTCGCCGCCGTCGAGATCGCGAGCGAAGCGCTCCCGATCCCCGAAGAGTTCGGCTCGCAGGCGCCGCTGCCCGGCGACGCCGGCGAAGACGCGGCGCGCGCGAAACTGCGCACGTTTCTGCAGTCCGCCGTCCTGCAGTACGGCGTCGCGCGCAACGTCCCCGCGGCGCGTGAAACGTCGCGGCTCTCAGCCGAACTCTCGTTCGGGACGATCGCGGCGCGCGAGGTCGTGCGCTCCGCGTGCGAGCGCGCCGCCGATCCGTTTCTGCTCGCGGAGGAGCGCGCCTCGCTGCGTCTGTACCTGCGCGCGCTCGCGGAGCGAGATTTCTTTCTGCAGCTCGCGTGGTACAACGAGTCGCTCGCGGAGGAACCGCTGCAGCCGAAGATGCGGCGCTTCGCGTTCGCGCGGACGCATCCGCATCTGGATGCGTGGCGCAGCGGGCGCACCGGGTTCGCGCTCGTCGACGCCGGCATCCGCGAACTGCGCGCGACCGGTTGGATGCACCCGCGCGTGCGCGCGATCGCGGCGGCGTTTTTGTGCTTCGATCTGGGCGTCGACTGGCGGATCGGCCGCGACGAGTGGGACGTGTACCTCGTCGAAGACGATCCCGCGCTCGCCGCCGGAAACTGGCAGTGGATCGCGGGCGTCGGCGCCGATCTGGCCGCCTATCCGCGCATCTACAATCCAGTGAAGCAGGCGCGCCGCTTCGATCCCGCCGCCGAGTACATCCGCACGTGGATCCCCGAACTCGCCGGCCAGCCCGACGTCGCGATCCTCGATCCGGGCCTCGGCGGCCGCGAACAGCAATTGCCGCTGCCGCTGTTCGGGACGCGTTCGTATCCGCCGCCGGTGCTCGACCACGAAACCGCGGCCCGCGCGTTCCTCGAGCGCTACGCGCGCGAAGTGCGCACGCCCGCCTGACCCCGCGCGCTGCGCCGATGAGCACGCTCGCCGTGATCTTTCCGGTGTTGCGCACGACGCGGCTGCGGCTGGAACCGGTTCGCCCGGAGCATGCCGACCTGATGTTCGAGGGCTTGCAGGATCCGTCGCTGTACCGCTACCAGAACGATCCGATCCCGGCGACGCGCGCGGCATTGCGCGAGCGGTACGCGCGGCTCGCCTCCGGGCGCGCGCCGGGGCCGGGCGGCGCGCTCTGGCTCAACTGGATCTCGATCGACGCGGACGGCGCCGCGACGGGCTATGTGCAGGCGACCGTCGATGCGGCCTTCGCGCACGCCGAGATCGGCTACGTGATCCTCGCGGCGCAGCAGCGCCGCGGTTACGCGCGCGAAGGGGTCGGCGCGCTCGTCGCGCAGCTCTTCGCGTGCGGGGCCGGCGTCGTGCGCGCGACCGTCGACCGGCGGAACGTGGCCTCGCAGCGCGTGCTGGCGCGCTTGGGATTCACGCGCGTCCGGTCGCGCCGTTCCGACGACGTCATCGGCGGGATGCGCGGGATCGACGACGACTACGAACGCATCGCTCCCGCGCGCCGAGGCGGCGGCGCCGCCGTGCCGAAGACCATCGCATGAGCGAGGAGCAAGCGCGCGCGGCGCACGACGTCGGCACCCCCGAGAACCTGCTGAAGTTCATGACGTCGGGCTGGGCGCTGCCGCCCGCGACGCGGGCGCCGAAGGTGGAGGGGATCGAGCGCTTCGCCGCCCGCCGGGACGCACTCTCGGCGGCGTTTCCCGGCGAGACGCTGATCGTTCCGACCGGGCGCGAGAAGACCCGCGCGAACGACACCGCGTATCGCTTCCGCCCCGGGACCGATTTCTATTACCTCACCGGCAACACCGAACCGGACAACGTGCTGGTGCTCGTTCCGCGCGGCGGGACGCACGACGCGCTGCTCTACTGCGAGCCCAATCCCGGCAAGACCGACGCGACGTTCTTCACCGATCGGGTGAAGGGCGAACTCTGGGTCGGCCCGCGCTTGGGCCTGCCGCAGACGGAGCAGCGGTTCGGCATCGCGGCCAAGCCGCTCGCCGAACTCGCCGGCGATCTCGCGGACGTGCCGGCTCAGCAGCGCCGGAGCCTGCGCGGGATCGATCCGGAACTCGACGCGACGCTCGCCGTCGACGGCGACGGCGAACGCGACGGCGCCTTCGCGACGTTCCTCTCGGAGCTCCGGCTGATCAAGGACGATCTCGAAGTGCGCGAACTGCGCCGCGCGATCGCGGCGACGCAGCGCGGCTTCGACGACGTCGTGCGCGCCCTGCCCTCCGCGAAGACGGAACGCTACGTCGAGGGCGTGTTCAACTTCCGCGCGCGCGTCGACGGGAACGACGTCGGATACAACACGATCGCGGCGAGCGGCGCCAACGCGTGCACGCTGCACTGGACGCGCAACGACCGCACGATCGGCGACGACGAGCTGCTCCTGCTCGATGCCGGCGTCGAAGCGGAAACGCTCTACACCGCCGACATCACGCGCACGGTTCCGATCGGCGGCCGCTTCACCCCCGAACAGCGCACGATCTATCAGCTGGTGTACGACGCGCAGCAGGCGGCGTTCGCGAAGTGTGCGCCGGGCAACGACTTCCTCGAACCGAATCGCGCGGCGATGCACGTCCTCGCGCACGGCCTCGAGCGGCTCGGGATCCTGCCGTCGGCCGAGGATGCGCTGCGCGACGAGAACCTGTTCTACAAGCGATACTCGCTGCACAACGTCAGCCACATGCTCGGCCTGGACGTCCACGATTGCGCGGCGGCGCGCGCCGAGACGTACAAGTTCGGCGCGCTGCGCGCGGGGATGGTGCTGACCGTCGAACCGGGGCTTTACTTCCAGCCCGACGACCTGACCGTTCCGGCGAAGTATCGCGGGATCGGCGTGCGCATCGAGGACGACGTGCTCATCACCGAATCCGGCGTCGACATTCTCTCCGCAGCGATCCCGAGCGCGCCGGACGCCGTCGAGGCGTGGGTGCAGTCGGCCCGCGAGTCGGCGGCGTCCTCGCGCTGAGGCGCTCGCCTACTGGACGGCCTGACGTGACTCGGGGAGCCGGGCGTCGACCCAGTCGCCGACGATCGGCACGTTGACGTCCTCACCGTTCCACACCCGGAAACCGTAGACGATGCTGGCGACGATCCAGACCGGTACGATGAACGGGAGCAGCGGCCAGGCGCTCGCCCCGAGGATCGGCAGCGAGGCGATCCCCCCGAGAACGGCGCCGAAGCCCCACATCCCGAAGTTGAAGCCGAGCGCCTGCCAGGCCTGACGGCGCACGAAGTACGAGCCCTTCGAATCGAGGAGCGCGAGGAGCGCGAGCGGCCAGAACGGGTAGCTCAGCGCGACCAAGGCGCGGGTTTCGGGGCGCACCGCCAGACCGGTCCCGGTCTGGACCGTGACGCGCGGGGGCGCGGCCTGCGCCTGCTGGTAGGGCGGCGGCTGCGGCGGCGGCGGAGCTTGCCACGCACCCTGCGACGGCCCGACGCCGCCGTTGATCATGTTGGCCTGACGCGCCGACTCGATCTTCGCCGCGAGCACGCAGCTCGGGCAGGCGCCGTCGGCGGCGCGGCACGTCGCGCAGATGGGCTTGCGGCATCCGGTACAGACGGATACTGACGGAACGGCATGATGGAAGAAGCAATCCATGACCCAGACAACGACCTCGCGGTCAGCAACCTTACGCCGAAGGTACTGAACGACGACGGCGAAGGTTTCGCGGTGAACCCGACGCTCCGGCGGCTGCTTCGCGAAGCGCGCCCCTTCTACGGACGCTTGATCCTCGCGATGCTGCTGGGAGTCCTCGCCGGCGTCGCACCGCTGACGCTCGCTCGCGTCGCCGGACTTCTGCAGGCGCACGTGCTGGTGCGTCAGCCCGAATGGGACGCCGTCCTGCTGATCGTCGCGCTGGTGATCGGCTCGCAGATCGTCGGCAATGCCGCGGCGTACGGTCAGGGCTACCTCACCGCGTGGAGCGGACAGAAGATGGTCGCGTCGTTCCGCGCGCGGATGTTCGACCGCATCGTGCGCATGCCGCTGCGCGAGTTCGACCGCTGGCGGCCCGGCGAACTGCAGGCGCGCATGTCGAGCGATCTGGGGCTGATGACAGACGCGATCTCGATCTCGCTGCCCCAGTTCGTGCAGACGACGGTCACCTTCGTCGGCGCGCTCGTCTACATGATGTGGCTGGACTGGTTTCTCGCGATCGTGCTGTTCGTCGCGTCGCCGCTGGTCGCGTGGGTGGTCGGCAACTTCAACGCGCTCATCGTCGGCGGCACCAAACGCGCGCAGGAACGGATCGCCGATCTTTCGAGCAATCTGGTCGAGGTGCTCGCGAACGAACGCGTCGTCAAGGCGTTCCGCCGTGAGGAGTTCGAGCGCGCGCGGTTCGAAGACGCCAACGAGCGCTACTTCGGCGCATACATGAAGGTGACGCAGTTCAACCAGACGCAGGCGCCCGTGCTCGCGTTCGTCGTGATGCTCGCCGTCTGCGCGGTCATCGTCGTCACGGCGCGCGAGGTCGCGATCGGGCGGCTCTCGCCCGAACGCGCGTGGGAGTTCTGGGGCGCGACGGCGCTGCTCATCAACCCGATGAATCGCTTCTCGATCTTTTTCGCCGACTTCGCTCGCGCGTTCGTCGGTGCGAGCCGCGTCTTCGAGATCCTCGACCTGCCGGTCGAACGCGACGATCCGCCGGGCGCGCTCCCGCTCCCGGCGGTGCGCGGCGACGTGCGCTTCGAGGGGGTGACGTTCGCCTACGACGACGGCCGCCCGGTGCTGCGCGGGTTTTCCGCCGAGATGCTGCACGGCGAGGTCGTCGCGCTGGTCGGTCCGTCGGGCGCCGGAAAGAGCACGATCGTCAACCTCGTTCCGCGCTTCTACGAACCGCAGGACGGGCGCATCACCGTCGACGGCGTCGACATCGCGCGCGTGCGGCTCGCCGATCTGCGCGAGGCGATCGCGATCGTCCCGCAGGAGACCCAGCTCTTCAACGGCACGATCGCCGAAAACATCCGTTACGGCCGGCTCTCGGGGCGCGACGACGAGGTCGTGGCGGCGGCGCGCGAAGCGAACGCCGACGAGTTCGTCCGCAAGCTTCCCGAAGGCTACGAAACGACCGTCGGCGAGCGCGGGATCCGCCTCTCGGGCGGCCAGCGCCAGCGGATCGCGATCGCGCGCGCGATCCTGCGGGATCCGCGCATCCTGATCCTCGACGAAGCGACGAGCGCGCTCGACTCACACTCCGAAGCGCTGATCGAAGACGCGTTGGACCGTCTGCTCCCGGGCCGCACGACGCTGATCATCGCGCACCGCCTCTCGACGATCCGCCGCGCGACCAAGATCCTCTACATCGAGGGCGGCAGCGTGCGCGAGACGGGGACCCACGACGATCTCATCGCCGCTGGGGGCGCGTACGCGACGCTGCACGCCGCCCAGTTCGCGCGCTAGCTCTTCGCCTTGCCGTTGATCATGAGGTGCGCGTAGGGCGTCCCCGCCCACATCACCCAGGTGCCGGTATTGGCGACCTTCGAAGGAATGCCGGAGGCCTTCAGATCGAACGGCCACATGATCATCCAGTGCGCCGGCTCGGTGATCGGCGTCCCCTTGGAAGCGTAGGGGTCGTCGGCGCTCCAATCCGTTCCGCCGGCGTACATGTAGACGATGCCCGGCTTGGTGTTGGTCGTGACGTTGCCCCGGTGATCCGGGTCAGTTGATACCGTGGGTTTCCCCGGCCGATGGGCCGAAAGGAAGCCCGCATGCGGAAGTCCCGCTTCACCGAGACGCAGATCGTCTCGATCCTCCGAGAACACGACGCCGGCGCCTCGTTCATCGAGCTCGGCCGTCGACACGGCGTTCATCCGAACACCATCTCCGCCTGGAAATCCCGGTACGGCGGCATGCAGAGCAGCGAGGTCGCCCGCGGTCGCGTGCTCGAAGACGAGAACGGGCGCATGAAGCGCATCATCGCGAACCTTTCGCTCGAGAACGACGCGATGAAAGAGCTAATCGCAAAAAACTCCTGGGGCCCTCGCAGCGAAAAGCCGCGGTGAGGGCCCTGCAAGACCTCGGTGTGAGCCAACGCGCCGCATGCCGCATCGCGCGTTGTCCGCGATCCGTCGCGCAGTATCGCGTGCGGCGGACGGACGATCCGGCGTTGCTCGAGCGGCTCAAGGCGCTCGCCGCAGAACGCCGTCGGTTCGGCTACCGCCGGCTCACGATCATGCTGCGCCGCGAAGGCTTCGTCGTGAACCACAAGCGAGTTCATCGGATCTATCGCAACGCTGGTCTACAGCTGCGCAGTCGACGTAAGCGTGGCGTACGATACGTCCGTGGCAACGTCGTGCCGCCGGTCACGCGGCCGAACGAACGCTGGTCGCTCGACTTCGTACACGACGCGCTTAGCAACGGGCGAAAGTTTCGCTCGCTGACGATTATCGACGACTTCACCCGAGAGTCGATCGGCATCGAAGTCGACTTCTCGCTCACCGGCGAGCGTGTCGTGCGCGTGCTCTCACGTCTCGCGCAAGAGCGCGGTCTACCGCCGACGCTCAAGTTCGACAACGGAACCGAGTTCACGAGCAACGCGATGCTCGGCTGGGCCGCGCGGGTCAACGTTGAGCTGCACTTTATCGAACCCGGCAAGCCGACTCAGAACGGCAGCGTCGAGAGCTTTAACGGACGTTTCCGAGACGAGTTACTCAACGAGCACGCCTTTCCCACGCTCTTCCACGCTCGCACCGCGATCGAAGCATGGCGTGTCGATTACAACCATCGCCGACCCCACACCGCGCTCGGCGGCTTGACGCCGGCCGAGTTCATCGAGCATCATCGCACTACCCCAAACTCACGGTTATCCGCGGCCTGACATCCGGGGCAACGTCAGTCGGCTTCGGCTTGTGGCCCATCCAGTCGGCGGCCCACTGCATCGCGGCGGCGTCGGCGCACATCGGGTCGTCGCCGACGACGCCTTTGTGGCCGGCGATGCAGGTCCAGCCGTTGCTCCCTTTGCGCAGGACCGTCGCCTTTCCGGACGCGTCCATGTCGAGCACGGTCGCCTTCGCGGCGATCGACGCCGGCCCGGCCGATACCGCTCGGGCGATCTTGGCGGCGACGGGTTCGGTCGCGGCGGACGAAGCCGTGGCGGAGAGCAGCAATGCAAAAGCGGGTCTTCCGGTTTTGTAGTGGGCGGGCGAGAGGAAATCGGTCGGCCGTCGTAATGCTACGCCATGCGAGACACCGAATTCATCCGCGGGTTGCTGCGCGTCGAAGATCCTTGGGACGTGACCGAATCAAAGCTCGATCTCGAGCGAAATCGGGTCGATGTTCGGCTTGAATGGCAAGGCGCGGGTCGCTGTCCAAAATGCGATCGGGAGTGCCCCAAGCACGATCATCGCGAGCGCGTCTGGCGTGACCTCGATCTGGCCGGCGACCAACTTTTCTTGCACGCCTCCGTACCCCGGATCGATTGTCCCGAGCACGGCGTCACGACCGTTGCGATTCCCTGGTCAAGCGGTCGTACCGAGTTTACGTCGCGCTTCGAGCGTTTGGCGATCGCCCTCCTACTCGAGATGTCCGTCGCGGCGGTCGCGCGTCGCTTGGGCATCAGCTGGGAGCAAGTCGATTCCATTATGCTCCGGGCGGTCGAGCGCGGTAAGCAGCGGCGACTGCCACGTCTTGTGCGGCATCTCGGCATCGACGAGAAGGCCGTCAAAAAGCGGCATCGGTACTTCACGATCGTGTCCGACTTGGACCGCGGCGAGGTCCTGTGGGTCGGTCGCGGTCGCAAGCGCGAATCGATTGACGCTTTCTACGACGGCCTTTCGCACGAACAACTTCATGCCATTGAGGGCATCGCGATGGATATGTGGCAGCCGTACTTCGAGTCGACCGTAGCACACGTGCCCGATGCGGCACGGAAGATCGTCTTCGATAAGTACCACATCACGGCATATCTCACCAAAGCCGTCGATCTCACTCGTCGAGCGATGATGCGTGACAAGACGCTCGACCGAACGGCATTGAAAGGGACTAAGTATTCCTGGTTGCGCTCGTTTGCGAATCTCGACCGCGACGAACGACGTGATCTGAGCGCCTTGCGGAGCCAGTACAAACGCCTTGGCCGCGCGTGGTCGATGAAGGAGCACTTTACGGAGTTCTGGCGATATCGGCGTGAGTCCGCAGCGCGTCGTTTCTTTGCCGATTGGTACCGGTGGGCGACGCACTCTCAATTGCCCGAAATGATCAGCGTCGCGCGCACGCTCAAACGTCACTTTGCGAACATCATCACGTACATTCGCAAGCCGATCACCAATGCGGCAGCCGAGAGCCTCAACAGCAAGATCCAAATGATCAAATTCCGCGCGCGCGGCTATCGCAATGAGGGCCGATTTGCAGCGGCGATTCTATTCCACTGTGGTGGGCTCGACCTCTTGCCCGCCCACCCGAAGTCCTGAAGCGCCGCAAAAGCTATTCCGAGTGACACACGAGTCGTCATGCGGTTCCTCCGGACGGAGTGCGAAATCACCCGGCAAGGGAAGCGTTCGGCAGCCTAACATTCGGCTCCGCCCCTTCGGCGACGCGGCGCGACATGCGCGCAGATCGAATTGCCGCAGTCCAATCCGCATCACGCGCCGGGGACCGGGAGCATGCCTCTCCCATGGGGTACTTCGTTAGCGATGGCGACGAACGGGTTGCTCGGTGGGCGATACCGGCTCGACCACGTCGCGGGTCACGGCGGCATGGCGACGGTGTTCGTAGCGTACGACACCGTGCTGGAACGGTCGGTTGCTATCAAGCTGCTGCAGCGCCGTTCCGACGCAGGCGGTGTACTGCACGAGCGTTTCCGGCGCGAAGCGGTCGCCGAAGCGCGGATCGTGCACCCCAACGTCATCGCCGTCCATGACGTCGGCGAGAACGAGGATGGACGGCCTTTCATCGTGATGGACTATGTGGAGGGCCGTTCGCTGCAGGAGGTCCTCGCGGACCATGCACTCTCCTCCGAGCGCGCAGCGGCGATCGGCGGGGCGATCGCGCGTGCGCTTGCCGTCGCGCACGAACGAGGGATCGTTCACCGCGACATCAAGCCCGGGAACATCCTCATCGACGACCAGGGCATTCCGCATCTCACCGATTTCGGGCTCGCGCGTCTCGACGATCAGGCCTCGCTCGAATTGACGGTGCCCGGAGAACTGCTCGGCACGGTACTTTACGTCGCGCCCGAACAGGCTCGCAACGGTGACGTCGGGCCGGCGGCCGATATCTACGCGCTCGGCGCGACGCTTTACCACGTGGTTGCGGGGGAGCCGCCGTTTAGCGGGAAAGGACCGATCGATACCGCACTGCAGCGTTTTGAGGGTGAACCGCCGCCGCTCGCCGAGCGCGTACCGGACGTCGATCCCGAGCTCGCGGGGCTGATCCACGCGATGCTTGCCTTCGACCCGGCAGCGCGTCCCGCCGACGCCGGCCCGCTCGCGGAGCGTTTCTTTGACATCTCCGCGCGTCTGCGCACGCGCCGTCTCGCGACCGAACCAGCGCCCCCGCCTGTCGGCGCCCCGTCGCGCGAATCGACCCCGGGTGCCTCTGCCGCGGCTGCGGCGGAGATTCCTAAACCTAACGCGCAGATGCTGCCCGCCGACCCCATCAGTCCGGTTGCGCGCGACGACGGTTGAGACGATGCGGCCGCGATCAGGTCGACGCGGCCTCGACGATGAGCCGCCCCAGCATTTTTTCGACGATCTCCTCGGTCGGCACGAAATAACGCCCGTCGGCGATTTTGTGGTGCAGCGTGTCCACCACGTCCTGGCGGTAGAACGCCTCCCGTGCCTCGTCCGACAGGCCGCCAAATGCCTTGGCGGTTTCCAATCGTTTGAGCGAGTCGGGCGTCTCGAATCTCAGCGCGCTGCTCGATACACTCTGTTTTCGCAACTTGTACGCGGCGACCACGCACAGTATCTGGGCCCGGCTGATAATCATGGATCCTGACGCCTCATTTGCTGCTCGCTTCCTTGCTCATGGTGCTATCGTCGAACGCTTCCGGCGACTTTAGGGTCGGGCAAAACCCTCGCCCTCGCCCCTCGATCAGAGTCAAGTTCAGTCCGAGTCCACCGATAACTGAAAAGGCAGCCTCCGGAACCGTCAGCCTAAGGCAGAGACGATACGAGGTTCGAGAACTTAGTCCACCGCCGTCAGGACGCGATGACGAACACGACCTTGAACCCGGCCGACCGGGAGACGACGATCAAGCTCCCTCGGTTCGGGACGCTCACGTACCGCGAGTCGGAGGTGCTGACGTTCCCATCCGGCCTTCCCGGCTTCGCCTCGCACCGTCGATTCGTCGCCATCCAGTTCACGAGCCAAGAGCATCTCATCTGGCTCCAGAGCCTCGACGACGTCTCGGTCGCGCTGCCCACGGCCGATCCTTGGGCGATCTTCGAAGAGTACTCACCTCAGCTGCCGCCGTACGCCTCAGCCTTGCTCGAGATTCAGAGCCCGGAGGAGTTCGCCGCGCTCTGCGTGGTCGTGGCCGGTAACGTCGCCGATATGACGATAAACCTCCTTGCGCCGATCGTGATCAACTTGCGGACGCGGCGGGCGCACCAAGTGGCGCTCGAGACGGGCGGCTACTCCGTTCGTACGACGATCCCGCCCAAGCGCGCCTGGACTCAGGCGGGAGCGTAGCCCCCTCGGCGGGAAGCGCCAACGGCAAAGACGCGGCGTTGCGCCGCACGAGCCACGGAGGGCGCTCCCGTGCTGGTTCTCAGCCGCAAACTCAATCAGGCGATCATGATCGGAGACGACGTACGCATCGTCGTTGTTTCCGTCGACCGTGACACGGTCAAGCTCGGTATCGAGGCGCCGCGCTCGATCCCCGTCCACCGTTCTGAAGTCTACGAGGAAATTCAAAAGACGAACCGCGCGGCCGCAGGAGAGCCGGCGTCACCGGTCGCGGAGACGCCGCGCGTCGCGGAACTGGACCCGGGTCCGCGTTCCATCGCTGCAAAGAGGCCCCAACGGTAACGCCCCCGGCGTTCGCGAACGAGCAGACCGAGCGCTACTCGCGCTCGCGCCGCGCTCTCGCTTCCCGGGGACCATTAGCTTGGAGCTGTACGGTTTCGAACGGGAACGATACTTGCGCTTGCGGGCAATCGGCACCGATCGCACGTTCCCGGCAGGCACGGACACCTGCATGTAACACGACGCGATATCCGGCCTTTCGCATGCGCAGGCACAGCATATGGTCTTCGTTGCATTGCCGCAGCGTGCGCGTAGCGGAATCGACGTACACATGCGCTGCAAAGTACGGGAGTTCGAGCGCGCGGAGCGCAGCAACGCGAAGTACGACGCAGGCGAAGCCGAGCCCGTCAACCCGAACCGGGCCTTCGCTCAGCGCGGACAGGGTGCCGCTCGTCGCGGCAAGCGAATTCGAGTCACTCGTGCCGCAGAACGCGCCCGAGATGGCCGCGCCGGGGTCCCGCTGAAGCACGTCGAGCAGTCGGATCAGCGCATCGCGCGGTACGACAACGTCGTCGTCGAGCATCGCCACGTAGTCGACGTCGAGCCGCACGGCGTCGCGCGCGATCATCTCACGTTGCGCGGGCACGAAGTTCCCGGTCCACACCACCCGTTCTGAACTCGTAACGCTCGCCGGAAGGGCAAGTGCGCTCAGCGCATCGATGAACCCGCGAGTCGGTGTGCCGCCTGTCGGGATGCCGATCAGCAGCTTCATGGCAGCGCAGCTTGCCCCTGAGCGATGAGCGCGCATTCGAACGCGCAGCGCCCTGATGATCGCGTCGATGCCGGGATGTCGGGAATCATCCGCGATCGCCGGTTTCGCGGCCGGCGATGCCGTCGAGACTCACATAGGGCGCGGGCATTCGATCGTAGGCGTCGATGTCGCGGTCGATGAGCGCCGCGGCGGGTTCACCTTCGAGAAAACCGCGGTACCACGCTGCGCTTCGGTCGACGGCGACGCCGGTCGTCCAGCGCGGCATCCAACCTAGTTCGCTGCGCGCGCGGGTGCTGTCCACTTCGAGGACTGCGGTCTCATGTTCGGTCGCGGATTCGATTGCAATCGCCGTGCGCGGATCGAGTCCGAAGCCGCGGACAAAACGCTCAGCGACGGTCCCCACTTCAACCGTACCGTCGGCAGGCCCGAAGTTGTACGCGTCTGAACGGGCATTGCCCGATGCGGTCGCCTCCGCCAGCATGACGTAGCCGGAGAGCGATTCGAGGACGTGCTGCCACGGTCTTACTGCACCCGGCCGGCGGAGCGCCAGCACGCGGCGCTCCGCGATCGCGCGATAGGCGTCGGGGATCAGCCGGTCGGCCGAAAAGTCGCCGCCGCCGATGACGTTTCCGGCGCGCGCGGAGACGACGCGCGCGCAGCCGGATGCCGAAAAATAGGCCTGGCGGTACGTCTCAGCGACCAGTTCCGCTGCCGCCTTACTCCCGGCATACGGTTCGGATCCGCCGAGCCGTGCGTCTTCGCGATAGCCGCCGGGACTCGGCCGGTCGGCATAGACTTTGTCGCTGGTGACGACGACGATGTGTTCGAGTTCGGCGATGGTGCGCGCGGCGTCGAGAACGTGCAGCGTCCCCATCACATTCGTAGAGTAGGTCAGCACCGGTTCGGCGTACCCGCGCCGAACGAGCGGCTGCGCAGCGAGGTGCAGAATCGTCTGCGGACGGAAACTCGCGACCGCGGACGTAACCGCGGCGGCATCGCGCACATCAAGGAGGCGGCCGTCGACGTGCGGCGCGTATGGCGTACGTTCCCACAGACTCGGCGCGGTGTGCGGCGCGAGCGCGATCCCGCCGACGTGTGCGCCGCGCCGCAGCAGCATTGCACAGAGCCACGTCCCTTTGAAGCCGGTGTATCCGGTCACGAACACCCTGCGGTTTCGCCAGAAACCGACGTCAGCGCTTGACGTCATCGTGCGTTCGACTCGGAGGCTCGGTAATTTCGAAACGACCGCGACGCGATGTTTACGGCGGTACCGAAGGCCTGGCACATGGACACCGAAGATTGTGCGATCGTGCGTCGGCGGCCTATCTGCACGTGTCGCGCTTGCACGGAAGCGGCGCAGTTGCGGAGCGGATAAGGCAAGCGATGTCGGAGTGTCGCTCGCTTACCTTGTCATCACCCCGGCCTAGCGCCGCGTCCTGACGGCGTGGTATACTCCTGGGGTTGCCCCGCACAGGGGCCTCATCTCACCTGCCCGGAGGGCAGGAGAGCGTTCCGCCCGCTCCGGCGAGCGGAACGCCGATGACCCAGCAACGGGCGCCACGGACGGCGGCCGCGGGATCAGAAAGGACCTCAGTTTATTATGGCCTCAGGCGTTACGATGCGCGCTCTTCTGGAGGCGGGCGTCCACTTCGGACATCAGACCCGCCGCTGGAATCCGAAGATGAAGCCGTACATCTTTCAAGAGCGCAACGGCATCTACATCATCGACCTCTCGAAGACCCTCGCGATGCTCAACGGCGTCTACGATGCGGTCAAGCAGATGTCGCGCGAAGGGCGCGTGATTCTCTTCGTCGGCACGAAGAAGCAGGCGCAGGACGTCGTGCGCGAAGAGTCCGAGCGCGCCGGCACGTTCTTCGTCAACCAGCGCTGGCTGGGCGGGACGCTCACCAACTTCGCGACGATCCAGAAGCGCATCGCGCGCCTGCGCGAGCTCGAAGGGATGCGCCAGCAAGGCACCTTCGATCTGCTTCCCAAGAAAGAAGTCGCGCGGCTCACCGACGAGCTGGAGAAGCTCGAGAAGTTCCTGGGCGGGATCAAGGACATGCACCGCCTGCCGGACGCGATGTTCATCGTCGATCCGAAGAAAGAACGCATCGCCGTGGCCGAAGCGCAGAAGCTGAAGATCCCGATCATCGCGGTGATCGACACCAACTGCGATCCCGACGAGATCAACTACGCGATCCCGGGGAATGACGACGCGATCCGCAGCGTTCGGCTGATGGTCTCGACGATCGCCAACGCGATCATCGAAGGGAAGACCGAAACCGAATCCGCGTACGATGCGGCCGACTACGACGACCAGTACGCCGACATCGCTGCCGAGCCCGAACCGGCCGGCGTCTAGACCCCGCACACCCGAACGAAAGACGACGTGGAAACCACCGCTTACAAACCGTCTGCGGACGAGATCAAACGCCTGCGCGAAGAGACGGGCGCCGGGATGTCCGACGTGCGCAACGCGCTCGTGTGGGCGAACGGCGACATGGAGCGCGCCAAAGCACGCCTGGGCGAACTCGGCCAAGCCAAGGCCGAGAAGAAGGCCGAACGTTCCGCGAACGAGGGGCTTGTCGGTTCGTATATCCACGCCGGCGGCAAGATCGGCGTGCTCGTCGAGATCAACTGCGAGACCGACTTCGTCGCGCGCAACGAACGGTTCCGCGATCTCGTGCGCGACGTCGCGATGCACGTCGCCGCGATGTCGCCGCAGTACCTCGATCGCGACGCGGTTCCGGCCGACGTCGCGGCCTCGGTGCAGGCTGAACTCGAGAAGACGGTGCCGCCCGGGAAGCCGGCCGACATCGTCGAGAAGATCGTCAGCGGCAAGCTGAACAAGTGGTTCGAGGAGCACACGCTGCTCGAGCAGCCGTTCGTGAAGGACGACTCGCAGACGGTCGGAGAGTTGGTGAACAGCGTCTCGGGCATCCTCGGCGAGAAGATCAAAGTCCGCCGCTACGTGAAGTTCGCGCTGGGCGAAGAGTAGGCTCGCGCACCGCGCCGTGGAGAAGCCCGCGTACGCTCGCGTTCTGCTGAAGCTCTCGGGCGAGGCGTTCGCGGGCAACGGCACCAGCGTCGACGTCGACACGACGACGGCGATGGCGCACGAGATCGCGCAGGTCCACGCCGACGGCGTCTCGCTGGCCGTCGTCGTCGGCGGCGGCAACATCTGGCGCGGCAAGGTCCACGAAGCCGCCGGGATGGAACGCGCGACGGCGGACTACATGGGGATGCTCGCGACCGTGATCAACGCGCTCGCGCTGCAGGACTCGCTGGAGCGGATCGGCGTGCCCTCGCGCGTGCAGACGGCGATCGCGATGAACGCGATTGCCGAGCCCTACATTCGCCGGCGCGCGATCCGGCATCTCGAAAAAGGCCGGGTGGTGATCTTCGCGGCCGGGACCGGCAACCCGTACTTCACGACCGACACGACCGCGGCGCTGCGGTCCGTCGAGGTCGGCGCCGAAGCGATCCTCAAGGCGACGAAGGTCGACGGCGTCTACAGCGCCGACCCGTTCAAGGATCCCTCCGCGACGCGCTTCACCCAGCTCGACTACCTGCGCGTGCTGGAACTGGGCCTCGAGGTGATGGACTCCACCGCGCTCACGCTGTGCATGGACAACGGCGTTCCGATCGTCGTCTTCGACATGAACGTTCCGGGCAACGTCCGCCGCGTGGTGTTCGGTGATCCGATCGGCACGACCGTCTCGCGGAGTACGGCGCGCGTCAACGGCGAAGGGGTGACCCATGCTTGATGATGTGTATCGCGACACCGAAGCGAAGATGAAGAAGGCGCTCGATGCGACGACGAGCGATTTCGCCTCGATCCGCACCGGCCGCGCGGCGCCTTCGCTGCTCGACCGCATTCAAGTCGAGGTCTACGGCGCCACCGTCCCGCTCAAGCAGTGCGCGAGCGTGAATTCGCCCGACGGCCGTTCGCTGCTCGTGACGGCGTTCGACAAGAGCACCGTCGGATCGATCCGCAAAGCGATCGAAACGAGCGATCTCGGGCTCAACCCCAACGTCGACGGCGCGACGATCCGGCTGTCGATCCCGCCGCTCACCGAAGAGCGCCGCAAAGACCTGGTCAAACTGGTCAAGAAGAAATCGGAAGAGCACAAGGTCGCCGTGCGCAACCTGCGCCATAAGGCGATCGACGAGATCAAGCACCTGGCGAAAGACGGCACGATCACCGACGATCAGATCAAGCGCGGTCAGGACGCCGTCCAAAAGATCACCGACAAATACGTCAAGCAGATCGACGAACTGGTCTCCGGCAAAGAAAAGGAGATCATGGAGGTCTGATGATCTTTGCGAGCGGCGAGGCGCCCGGCCGCGTCGAAGACCTGACGATGCTCCCGTGGTCCCACGCGTGCGCCGCGCTCGCCGGCCGTCCGTTGCGGCTGCGTCTGCTGACGCCGCCGTATCCCGCGCTGGGCCGCGGCGAACTGCGCTGTCTGCGCGTGCGCGCGCTCGACGGAGCCGACGACGGCGCCTTCGAGATGACGGCCGGTTACGACGGGTACGAGCGCCTCTGATGGATCCCGTCGCCACCCTGCTGCGGCCGCCGCGCGGCGTCACCCTCGATCCCATGCGGATGCCGCATCACGTGGCGATCATCATGGACGGGAACCGACGCTGGGCGCGCTCGCGCCGCCTCCCCGCGATCGAAGGGCACCGGCGCGGGATCGTCGCCCTGCGCGAGGTCACCCGCGCGGCGAGCGACTGGGGCATCCCGATGCTCACCGTCTACGGCTTCTCGACCGAGAACTGGAAGCGCGACTCGACCGAGATCTCGCTGCTGCTCGACCTGTGCGTCTACTTCGCGCAGAACGAACTCGACGAGCTGCATCGCAACAACGTGCGCGTGCAGATCATCGGCCGCTACGAGCAGCTCCCGTCCGCCTCGCGCGACGCGCTCGACCGGCTGGTCGCGAAGACGACCGCGAACAGCGGTCTGGTGCTCAACCTCGCGGTCAATTACAGCGCGCGCAGCGAACTGCGTGACGCCGTCGCCCGGATGATGGCCGACGTGCAGTCCGGTACGCTCGCACCCGACGCGATCGAAGAAGACACGATCGCGTCGTATCTCACGACGGCGGGGATGCCCGACCCCGATCTGCTGATCCGGCCCGGCGGCGAGTCGCGGCTCTCGAACTTTCTGCTCTATCAAGTCGCGTACGCGGAGCTCGTGCTGCGCGAGACGTTCTGGCCCGATTTTTCACGCGATCACTTCGCCGAGGCGATCGCGGAGTTTCAACTGCGTCAGCGCCGGTTCGGCGGCGCATGACGACCACGACGTCGGCGGCTGCGACGGCATCATCGGCCCCGACGCCGGAGCCTGCCGTCGGCCTTCGCCGCGTCGTCATCGGGCTGCTGCTCGCCGTCGTCGGCCTCGGATGCGTCGCGTACGCGCCGCTGTTCTCGCTGCTCGTCCTGCTGATCGCGAGCGGGTGTCTCTACGAGTTCGCGGGGCTCTCCGCGCGCAAAGGTCCGCAGCTCGAGGTTCCGGTCGCTATGGCGGCGGTGTGGGCGTACGTCGCGCTCACGCACTTCGGGCTGATCCACCGCTACGAAGGGATTCTGCTCGCCGGCACGGTCATCGTCGCGCTCGCGACGGCGACGTTCACCGCCGACGCGGGCTACTTCGCGCGCAGCGGCTATACGCTGCTCGGCGTGCTGTACATCGGGAAACTCCTCTCGTACTTCATCGCGATCCGCGCGCTCCACGACGGGGCACTGTGGACCGTGTGGGCGATCGTGCTGGTCGCGTTCACCGATATCTTCGCGATGCTGGTGGGGACGGTGATCGGGCGGCACCAGCTCACGCGGCTCTCGCCGAAGAAGACCGTTGAGGGCGCGGTCGGAGGCTTCGCCGCGGCGCTCGTCGCGGGGGCCGCGATCGTGCTGATCCCCGGCGGGCATCTGGCGTGGTGGCAGGGCGCGATCGTCGGCGCGATCACCTCGATCGCCGCGCAGGCCGGCGATCTCGTTGAGAGCGCGCTCAAGCGCGATGCGAAGGTGAAGGACGCGGGTTCGCTGATCTCCGGCCACGGCGGCGTCCTCGACCGCTTCGACTCGTATATCTTCGGCGGCATCGCGTTCTACTTCGCGCTGTATGTGATCGGCGCGATCTCGCAGAACCGTCTCACCTCATGACGCGGGGTGGTGATTTCGTGAAGCGGGTCGCGATTCTCGGGTCGACCGGGAGCATCGGGCGACAGGCTTTGGACGTGATCGCGCGCCACCCGGAACGGTTCGAGGTGGTCGGGCTCGCTGCGGGTCGCAACGTCGAACTCCTCGCCGATCAGATCGCGCGCTTTCGGCCGCGCGTCGTCTCCGCCGGCGATTCCGCCGGCGCGACCGAACTCGCGGTCCGCCTCGACGCGGCCGGCCTGCGCATCCACGGCTCGCTCTTCGGCAAGGATCGAGACGTCGAGCGGATCGCGCACGGCGCCGACGGACTGCACGCCGTCGCGTGCGAGTCGGGCGCCGAGATCGTGCTCGCGGCGACCGACGGCGCGGTCGCGTTCGACGCCGTCTTCGCGGCGGTCGATCGCGGCATCGACATCGCGCTGGCGAACAAAGAACTGATCGTCGCCGCCGGCGAGCTGCTCGTCGAGCACGCGCGCCGCAGCGGGGCGAACCTGCTCCCGGTCGACAGCGAACACTCCGCAATCTTCCAGTGCCTCGCCGGCGCGCCGCGCGACCGCGTCGCCGCGATCGTACTCACCGCCTCGGGCGGCCCGTTCTGGGAGCGCAGGCGCGAGGAGATGGCCGACGCGACCGTCGCGGACGCGCTGGCGCACCCGACCTGGCAGATGGGCGTGAAGAACACGATCGACTCCGCGACCTTGATGAACAAGGGCCTCGAGGTGATCGAAGCATCGAAGCTGTTCGGGCTTCCCGGGGGCCAGGTTCACGTGCTCGTCCACCGGACCTCGGTCGCGCACGGCTTCGTCGTGTTCACCGACGGGAACGTCGTCGGCCAGCTCGCGTCGCCCGACATGCGCCTCCCGATCGGCTACGCGCTGGCCTATCCCGACCGGTTGACCGACCGTCGGTTCACCGACCCGCTCGCCGCGGTCGGGGGCGAAACCGGCGCCGCCGCGACGACGTTGAGCTTTCAACGGCCCGACCTCGAGCGTTTCCCCTGCCTGCGCCTGGCGTACGACGCCCTAGCGCTCGGCGGGACGGCGCCCGCGGTCGTGTCGGCTGCGAACGAGGTTGCGGTGAACGCGTTCGTGGCAGGGGATCTGCGCTTCGGTCACATCGCCGCCTGCATCGAAACCACCCTGAATCGGGTCGGTAGCACCAAGCTGAGTCTCGAGGCCGTCCGCGACGCCGACCGAGCCGCGCGCGACGCGGCAAGCACGTTCGTCGCCGAACGCACCGAGGGAACGTCCAAGAGAGCATGACGCCAGAGAAACTGATCGTTTTCCTGCTGACCCTCTCGGTGCTGGTGATCCTGCACGAGTACGGCCACTTCTTGCTCGCCCGCCGCAACGGCGTCCGGGTGACCGATTTCGCGCTGGGGATGGGCCCGACGCTCCTGAAGTGGACGTCGAAGCGGAGCGGGACCAACTACCGGCTCAACCTGCTCCCGATCGGCGGCTACTGCCAGATGAGGGGTGAGGACGGGAAGAGCAACGAGGCCGAGCAGCAACGCGCCTTCCGCGGCGGTCACGAGTACGACGCCGACAACTTCCAGGCGAAAACGCCGCTCCAGCGGCTTTCGATCGTGCTGGCCGGTCCGATCATGAACTTCATTGTCGCCCTGGTCCTGCTGATCGGGGGCGCGATCGCGTTCGGGATCCCGGGTGCCGCCCCGTCCACCCAGATCTTCCAGCTGCTCCCCGGCCAGCCGGCCGACCGAGCCGGGCTGCGCTCGGGCGACCGGATCGTCGCGGTCAACGGCCGCGCGATGACCGACGGCAACGTCCTGGTCGACACGATCCATCACTCCACCGGGAAACTGCTCCACGTCGAATACGTCCGCGACGGCGTCACGCGCGCCGTCGACGTGACCCCGGTGCGCGCGAAGAGTCCCGACGGGACGATGGAAGGGCATCTCGGCTTCACCCCCGCGACGCTCCCGCACCGGGTCGCGCCGCCCGAAGCCGTCAGTTACGCCGTCTCGTACTTCACGTTCGTCGTGAAGTCGACGCTGGGGTCGCTCGGCGCGCTGGTCACCCACCCGTCGACGGTCATCGGGCAGGTGCAGGGACCGATCGGGATGGCGCGCGTCTCGGCGCAGGCCCAGGACTTCGGGCCGTTCGTCTTCATCACGCTGGCGGCGATGATCTCGATCTCGCTGGGGGTCTTCAACCTGCTCCCGATCCCCGCGCTCGACGGCGGCCGCGGGGTGTTCATCCTGGTCGAGATGCTGCGCGGAAAGCCGGTCGACCCGGAGAAGGAAGCCCTGGTCCACGTCGGCGGCTTCGCGGTGCTGATCGCGCTGATGCTCGCCGTATCGTATCACGACGTCTCCGCAGCCCTCGCCGGACACGCCGCGTTCTAACCTTTTCCGCCGATATACTGAAGGACATATGATCCGCCTGCGCCGCAAGACCAAGCCGATTCTGCTCGAGAACAAATCGAGCTGGTCGAAGGACGCCAAGAAGGTGTGGATCGGCGGCGATCATCCGATCGTCGTGCAGTCGATGACGACCACCGACACCGCCGACGCCGACAAGACGCTCGAACAAGTCTACGGCCTCGCGATGGCCGGCTGCGAAGTCGTCCGCGTGACCTGCCAGGACGCGCGTGACGCGGCCGGGCTCCCCGCGATCGTCGCCCGCTCCCCGGTTCCGATCGTCGCCGACGTCCACTTCGATCACAAGATGGCGCTCGCGGCGCTCGACGCCGGGGTTGCGAAGCTGCGGCTGAACCCCGGCAACATCACCAGCCCCGAGAAGACCCGCGAGGTCGTGGCGCGCGCCCTCGAGACCAAGACCCCGATCCGCATCGGCGTCAACATGGGCTCGCTGGCACGCGATCTCGAGGAGAAGCTGGGGCACACCCCGGAGGCGCTCGCCGCCTCGGCCCTGCGCCACGTCGATCTGCTCGAGGAGCTCGGCCACACGGACATCATCATCAGCGTCAAGGCGCACGACGCGCTGACGACGATCTACGCGTACCGGTTGCTCGCCAAGCAGCTCGACGAACGCGGGAGCCCCTACCCGCTCCATCTCGGCGTCACCGAGGCCGGGCTGCCGCGCGAGGGGACGATCAAATCGTCGATCGGCCTCGGGATCCTGCTGTTCGAGGGGATCGGCGACACGCTCCGCGTCTCGCTCGCGGCCGACCCGATCGAAGAGGTTCCGGTCGCCTGGGGGATCCTCAAGGCCCTCGGCCTGCGGGAGAAGGGCTTCGACATCACGGCCTGTCCGTCGTGCGGCCGGGCCGAGATCGAAGTTGTTAATCTCGCTCGTATGGTCGAGGCGATAGCCAAAGAGTACACTGCACCTGTGAAGGTTGCGGTGATGGGCTGTGTCGTGAACGGCCCCGGCGAGTCTAAAATGGCGGATGTCGGGATCGCCGGAGGCAAGGGCAAAGGGGCCATCTACCGCAAAGGCGAGCTCGTCGGAACCTTCCCGGAGAACGAATTACTGGGTCAACTGCGTTTGGAGATCGAGAAGGTCATCGCCGACCAGTACCCCGACTACCTCCACGAGACCAACCGTGAGCCGACACCTGCCTGATTTTCGACTCCTGCTCGCAACGGCCGTGACCGCTCTGGTCGCGTCGCTGTCGCTTGCGCTGTCGACCCCGGCGACGATCAGCGTCGACGGGCAGCGGCTGGCCTCAGATGTTCCGCCGGTGACGACGCCCGGCGGGACGTATCTCCCCTTGCGCACCGTGGCCGATGCCGCCGGGGCGCAGACGTCGTTCGACGAGCACAGCGGTGCGATCACCGTCCGCCGCGGGACCGACGTGCTGCGGATGCGCGCCGGCACGACGAAGGCGACGCTGAACGGCCGCTCCGTCGAGTTGGCGCACGCGCCGTTCACGGTGCGCGGCCGCGCGATGGTCTCGGGCGCGACGATCGCCGCGACGTTCGGTTCGACGGTGCGTTTCGATGCGAAGCATCAGCGCGTCGTCGTGCGTACGCCGGGCGTGGTCGTCGCCGGCGCGGCTGACGACGAACCGTAACCGCTAGCCCGCCACCAGCATGCCGTCGCGCAGCGTCGGCGCGATCGCGATCGTGTCGAGCGCGGCGCAGCGCGTGATGTCGCCCGCGAAGCCCTGATTCGCAAGGGCCTGCGCGTGATCGGCGCTGGCAACCGCGTCGGCAAGCCGCGCGGCGACCGAACGAAAGAGCAGCGCCGACGCGCGCGCACCGTCACGCAGTTCGATGTCGCCGATCAGCGTCAGCAGCAGATCGACGAGCGCGCCGGCGCCGATCGCGTCTTCGAGCGCGAACCCGCGCGGCTCGCCGGCGCAGACGATCGCGATGTCGCCGCTCTCGGCGGCGAGCGCGTCGGCGACGGCGGTACGGTTCACCAGCGCCGCGGTGCGCACCGACGCCGCGCCGCTCACCGCGCGCAGCGCGCGCGTCCCGTTGGTCGTCGTCATCACCAGCGTCTTCCCATCGACGAGCGACGGCGGAAACGACGCCGGCGAGTTGTCCGCGTCGAAGCCGGGGATGCGCACCGAGTTGCGCTCGCCGCACAGCAGCACGCGATCGCGGCCGAGGCGGTTGCCGATCGTCACCGCGTCTTCAGGTTCGGAGACGGGGATCACGCCGGCGGCGCCGTTCGCCAGCGCCGTCGCGATCGTGGAGGTCGCGCGCAGGACGTCGACCACCGCGACGTGCTTCTCCCGCAGCGCGTCCGCCGAAAACGGCGGCGCGAGCAGGACGTCGATCGCGCGGGTCACCCCGCGAACACGCGGCTCGCGCGAACGTCGGCAGCGGTGATGGCGGTGAGATCGTCGCGCGTGACGGTGCCGCCGCGCGCGACCAGGCGGCTCGCTTGGCGGAGCCGGGCGCGGTCGATGGCGTTCCGTACGCTGCGCGCGTTGGCGAAATCGGGCTGATGCATGCGATGGCCGAGGTACTCCGCGAACGCGCCGCGCGCCTCGTCATCGAAGCGATAACCGCGCGTCGCGAGCATCCGCTCGGCGATCGCGAGCAGCTCGTCGCCGTTGTAGTCGGGGAAGTCGACGTGCAGACCGACCCGCGAGCGCAAGCCCGGGTTCGAGGAGAAGAAGCGCTCGATCCGGTCGCGGTATCCGGCGAACACCACGACCAAGTCGTCCCGGCGTTCCTCCATCGCCGCCAGCAGCACCTCGATCGCTTCGCTCCCGTAGTCGCGTTCGTTCTCCGGTTTGTGGAGCGAGTACGCCTCGTCGAGGAAGAGAACGCCGCCTTCGGCTTTGCGCAGTGCTTCTTTCGTCTTCGGCGCCGTGTGGCCGACATATTCCCCGACGAGATCGTCGCGCGAAACCGCGACGAGGTGGCCGCGCCGCAGGTACCCGAGCTGCTTGAGGATCGCGCCCATCCGCAGCGCGACCGTCGTCTTCCCGGTACCCGGATTGCCGGTGAACGACATGTGGAGCGTCGGCGGCTCGGTGGTGAGGCCGAGCTGCGAGCGCAGCCGATCGATCAGCAGCAACGCCGCGAGTTCGCGGACGCGCGTCTTCACGGGGACCAGGCCGACAAGGTCGTCGTCGAGCTGCGCGAGCACCGCGTCGACCCCCGCCTCGCGGTAGGCGGCGTCGAGGTCGAGCGCCGCTTCGTCGTGCACCACGTCAGTCCGCGTAGCGCGTCCCTTCGGGCCGCTCGGTCGCATACGACGAGAGCGTGAACTTCTCGGTACGGCCGCCCGCACTCTGGCGTTCGAGGCGGAAGCCGGGCTCGTTCGCCGGGCGCTGCACGATGAACGAGAGGGCCGTCGTTTCGCGGCCGCGCGTCGCGTCGTACGCCGAGATGCGGATGTACCGGCGCGGATACGCTTCGCGGGCGGCGTTGAGTTCGCGAACGACGACCGAGGCGTCGTTGACGTCGAACAGCGGGATCCCGTGGAGTTCCCAGTACGTGTTGCGCGGGTGCGGATCGGTGGTGTACTCGATCGAGACCGCCCAGCGATTGTCGATTGCGTACTGGATCTGCTTGCCGATCTGCTCGTCGGTGAGGTCGGGCAGATACGAGAAGGTGCCTTGCGTGATGCGCACGGTGCGGATGCTCCTTACGCGCGGGTCGGCGTCGCGACGACGTCGGGCGTGTCGGTGGAGGTATATTCGAAGCTGATGTCTTTCCAGATATCGAGAGCGCGCGCCAGCGGGCCGCAGCCGCAGGCCGCATCGCGCAGGATCTCCGGTCCTTCGTTGACGATGTCGCGGCCCTCGTTGCGCGCGAGGATCATCGCTTCGAGCGCGACGCGGTTTGCGGTCGCGCCCGCCGCGATCCCGTCGGGATGCCCGATCGTCCCGCCGCCGAACTGCAGGACCACGTCTTCGCCGAGTAGGTCGACGAGCTGATGCATTTGGCCGGCGTGGATCCCGCCCGACGCCACCGGCATGCAGCCCGGCAGCGAGACCCAGTCCTGGTCGAACAGCAGACCGATGCGCGGATCGGCCTCGATGCGGTTCTCGCGCAAGGTGCGGTAGTAACCTTTCGTGGTCGCCGGATCGCCCTCGAGTTTGCCGACAACGGTGCCGGCGTGGATGTGATCGACGCCGATCAGGCGGCACCACTTCGCCAGCACGCGGAAGCTGACGCCGTGCGATTTCTGGCGCGTGAACGTCGAGTGGCCGGCGCGGTGGAGGTGCAGGATGACGCCGTTGCGCCGCGCCCACTTCGCCATCGACTGCATCGCGGTGTAGCCGACGGTGAGGTCGATCATGATGATCACGCTGCCGATCTCCTTGGCGAACTCGGCGCGCTCGTACATCGACTCCATGTCGGCGGCGGTGACGTTCATGTAGTGGCCTTTGATCTCGCCGCTCGCCGCCTGCCCGGCTTCGATCGCTTCCTGACAGTAGAGAAACCGGTCGCGCCATTTCATGAACGGCTGCGAGTTGATGTTCTCGTCGTCTTTGGTGAAGTCGAGGCCGCCTTTGAGCGCTTCGTAGACGACGCGGCCGTAGTTGCGCGCCGAGAGCCCGAGCTTCGGTTTCACCGTCGCGCCGAGCAGCGGTCGGCCGTACTTGTTGAGCAGCTCGCGTTCCATCACGATCCCGTGCGCCGGGCCTTGGAACGTCTTCGCGTAGATCGCCGGGATGCGCATGTCTTCCAGGCGCAGCGCGCGCAAGGCTTTGAAGCCGAAGACGTTGCCGATGATCGACGAAGTCAGGTTCGCGATCGAGCCTTCCTCGAACAGATCGAGGTCGTACGCAATGTACGCCATGTACTCGCCGGGGCGCCCGGGGATCGGCTCGCAGCGGTACGCCTTGGCCTGATAGCGCGGATAATCGGTGAGGCGGTCGGTCCAGACGACGGTCCAGGTCGCGGTCGACGACTCGCCGGCGACCGCGGCAGCGGCCTCGACCGGATCGACGCCGTCCTGGGGCGTCACCCGGAAGGCGCACAAAACGTCGCTGTCCTTCGGAACGTAGTCGGGCTGCCAGTACCCCATCTTCGAGTACTCGCTGACGCCGGCGGTCAGACGCGAGCTGCGGTCGACGGGTGCTTCGGCGGGAGGCGGGACGATCGTCGGCATGCGGCGATCATCCCATGGGAGACTCATTCACGTCCAATACATTCTTCGCGCGGACGCATAAGACGGAGATTATGTGTCCATCCCGAGTTCCGGGCGGCGTTTGCGAGGTTGGGCCCGAGTGCTTTCGGTCCACCGTTGCGGGCCATCCGTCGGACCCGGCGCGGCAGGCGATCCGGTTATCCTGAGTCCGTGCAGACGCAGACCCTGCCGGCCGTTTCCGTCATCGTGCCGACCAAGAACCGGCCGATGGAAATCGCCCGCATGCTCGGATCCCTGCGCGCACAGAAGACGCAGCCCCTCGAGGTCATCGTCGTCGACCAGTCGACGCCGCGCTACGAGTTGGAACCGTTTGGGGGACTGGTCCATCTGCACGAGCCGGGCCTCTCCGGTTTGACCGCCGCGCGCAATCGCGGCGTCGCCAAAGCGAACGGCGACGTGCTGCTCTTTTTCGATGATGACGTGCTGCTCGAATCCGACTGCGTTGCCGAGATCGCCGAGCTGTTCGCGCGCCGTCCCGACGTGATCGGAGCGCAGTGCGCGATCCACAACCCCTGGGACGACGATCCGCTTTCCCTCTGGGATGTCTCGACGTGGATCTTCGATCACGGATTCTTCTCGTCGCGGCCGGCACGGCGCGGCGGCGACCAGGTGCCGCGTCTGATCGACGGTCTCGCCTCCGCGTATCGCCGCACGATCTTCGCGCACGAACGCTTCGACGAGCGGCTCACCGGCTATTGTTTCGCGGAGGATTGGGACTTTACGAAGCGCGCCGCGCGTTACGGGCGGCTCGTGATCGCGGAAGGCGCGCGCGTCGAGCACGTCGCCTCGCCGGTCAATCGGGCGAACAAGAAACGCTACCTCGAATTGCGCCGCGAGAACATCCTCTATCTGTACGATAAGCTGGAGGCCGGGCGCGATGTCCGCAATCGCCTCTGGCGAGCCTGGTGGGTTTTCGGCGAACGGCTGCGCGCGATACGGCTGGCGCAGCAAACGCGATCTCTGCAATCCAAGTAGCGGTGGAGACTTCAGGGGCATCGACCGTGCCTGTCTCCGTCGTCATTCCCGCATACAACGCGGAATCGTTCATCGGTGCGGCGATCGAGAGCGTCCGCGTGCAGACGTCGCTTCCGGCGGAGGTGATCGTCGTCGACGACGGCTCGACCGATCGGACTGCGGAGATTGCGTCGCAGGCCGGCGCGCGCGTCGTGACGCAGCGCAACAGCGGACCGTCGGCAGCGAGGAATGCGGGGGTCGACGCGGCATCGTCGCCGTGGATCGCGTTCCTCGATGCCGACGACCGGTGGGCTCCGGACAAACTTGAAAGCCAGTCGGCGGCGATCTCGCGCTGGCCGGACCTGGGTTTTTGCATCAGCGATTACGCCGTCGTTCAACCGGGCGGGATCGTGGAAGCGTCGCTGTGTGAGGATCCCGACTACCGGACGATCGGCAGAGAGGCGATCGCCGGTGCCGCCGTCCGCTTCGAACGCAGCTCATTCTTACGCGCGTTCATCCGCTCGATGTTTCTGCGGCAGTCGTCTGCGCTCGTCAAGCGCGAACTCTTTCTTCAAAGCGGCGGCTACGATTCGCGCTTCCGTCTCGCCGAGGATTACGACCTCTTCCTGCGCTTGGCAAGCGTCGCGCCGGCGGCGGCGATCGAGCGTCCGTTGGTCGAGTATGTTCGTTCCGCGGATTCGCTCTCTGCCGATCGGCTGGCCGAGATTTGGTCGATCGACGCGCTTTGGGAATGGATTCTCGCCGCGCCGGAGCGCTATCCGGAGCCGATCGGCGAGCTCGTCGCCCTGCAGCGGGCCGCGACGCTGCGCCGGGGAGTGCGAATCGCGATGCGGCAGGGCCGGTTTGCAGAGGCCCAACCGTTCCTCGAGAAGCTCCGCGCGATCGATGGGTCGCGCTCAACGGTCGCGCTCGACATGCTGCTGGGCGCGCTGCGCAGTCCGCTCGGGCGTCCGCTGCACCGAGCCGCGCGCACCATCTGGCGCCTGCGCCCGCGAGGCGCTGGCGCCCGATCCTAAAGGAAAAGCTCCGGCCGTCAGGACTCGATCAGGCGTGCGGCACGGATGCTGCCGGGCGTTCGGGCGCCGGCGCGTCCGGCGCGGCTTCCAACCGGCTCACCGCGAGCGGAGGCGTCGCGCCGTCGACAGAGCCGATGCGGCGGTTGAGAGCGCGGGTCAGCGGTCGTTCCAGGTAGCGGTAGACCGCGATCCCGACGAGCATGACGGCCGCGACGAACAGGAGATCGACGACCGCGTGCGCTGCGGCCCCGTGCAGGTGCAGCAGCTCGACGCAACGCCCGAACGCGCTCAATACCGGGACGTGCCACAGGTAGATCGCGTACGAAGCGTCGCCGAGAAGCACGAGCGCGGATGGAGCCTGCCACGACCGAAGTCGCTCGACGCCGACCGCTCCATACAGCAGCACGGCAAACGGAAGTGCGATGCCGGCGATCTGCGCCCATACGGGAAACTCGACGTGAAGCGGCGAGGCCATCGCGACGAACGCTGCCCCCAGGACGAGCGTCCCGGCGGCGAGCGCGGTGACCGGTCGGCGGAGCGCGTTCGACATCGTCAGCGCGCCGACGATCATCCCGAAGATGAATTCGAGGGAGAGCCAGGAGCCGAGCAGCGTGCCGTACGGGTTCGCCGTGAACGATACGAGGTTCGCGGCGACGACGATCGCGAGCACCCACGCGCCGACCACGTACGGCAAAAACCGCCGCGGCAGCAAGAGCGCGATCGCGAAGACCAGGTAGAACTCCATCTCGAAGACGAGCGACCACGACACTAGCAGCAGCGGATCGCCGGCCTGCGGCAAGAGCAGGAACGACGCGAGGACGTCGGGCCGGGTCCCGTGCGCGTTGACGAAATCCGGTCGGATGACGTACACGACGAACACCGGTACCAGCACGAGCCAGTAGGCAGGGTAGACGCGGACCAGCCTCCGCAGGAAAAACCGTATCCCTGCGCGCGGCTTCGCGAACTGATTCCACGTGGTCACTACCATGATGAAGCCGCTGATGACGAAGAAGAGGTCGACGCCGGCCCATCCGAACCAGCCGAAGACCTGCGTCAGGTCGAGTTCGGGGGATATGTATCGCCGTTCCAATCCTTGCACGTCGCCCATGTGAAACAGCACGACGAGAAGGGCCGCGATGCCGCGCAGCGCTTGGACGTTTTTAATCACCATCTGCGGCGCGTCCGACGTCGCGACGCGATACGGCTGCTCGAGCACTTCGCACGCACGGAACGGCTTACGACGTACCCGATTCGTCCATCAGAGCCACCGGGCCGAGGTACGTATTGCCAGCCGTTCCATCCCGGCTAATTTCAACGCCAGGGCGGCCGGTCCCACGACCAGACCGTGTTTGTTTTTCCAGATCCACGGCGCGAGGACGGCGAGGCACGCGAGTTTCTGCTGCGCGGTGAGAGGCGCTCGGCCGATGGTCGCGATGTACTCCGTCAGCCAGCGATAATGCGGGCAGTGGTTTTCCCACCGTCCGCGCGCGTTCGGATCGAACCATGCGGCGCGATCGTCCGGCGTCCGGTTCGCGTTGACCGACGTCCCGGGAAACCAACGCTCGAAAAACAGGACCTCGCGGACTTCGTGAACGCGTCCGCGCAGCGCGACCTCCGCCAGCAGGATGACGTCGGCCGACGCGAACCGCCCTAGCACGGGCGTCGATTTGAGCACCGATCCCCGGAAGAGCCCGAAGACCGGATCGCACATCGAATCGGCGTCGCACAGCTCGTGGAATCGGCGCCACCGCGCCACGGGGTCGGTCTCCGGAAGGTCGAGGCTATCGGTGAAGGTATCGATGATGCGCCCGTGTTCGTCGATCCGGCTCATCTGCGGATAGCAGAGGGAGATGCCGTCGTCGGCCTCCATGACTTCGACGCAGCGCTCGATATTCGTCGGGGCCAGAACGTCGTCGTACGCGGCGTGGCGGATATACTTGCCGCGCGAGAGTTCGGTCACGCGGTTGTAGTTGTACGAGGCGCCCATATTGCGTTCGTTCCGAACGTAGCGAACCCGCGGATCGCGCGCTGCGTACTCGAGGCAGATCGCATTCGTCGCGTCGGTCGACGCATTGTCCGAGATGATCAGTTCGAAGTCCGTAAACGTCTGGGCGAGAATCGAATCGATTGCTTCGCGGAGAAACCGCTCTCCGTTATAGAC
Source organism: Vulcanimicrobium alpinum (assembly GCF_027923555.1). Lineage (GTDB taxonomy): Bacteria > Vulcanimicrobiota > Vulcanimicrobiia > Vulcanimicrobiales > Vulcanimicrobiaceae > Vulcanimicrobium > Vulcanimicrobium alpinum. The sequence goes on from NZ_AP025523.1 coordinate 1,531,069, forward strand.
GGGCAGGCCGATCGAGACGAGCGGCGTCCGTTCTGTGGTCGTCATGACGGTTGGAAAACCTGTGGGGCGGCGGAGGTGTGCGAAGGTTGGGACGACGTGCGGCGCAGCCGCCGAACGTCGGAACGGAGAATCGCCAAGGTGGCGGCCGGGTCGAAGACGCGGTCCTTGCCGTCGACGACGCAGAGACCATCGCGCAGCGCGAAGGTATGCAGACCGTGCCGTCCGCGACCGTGCGCCGGCGGTGCGACGTGGGCCACGACGGTTTCCCGGTAGGCGCTCGGCGTGAGCACGTCGACGCGCGCAATCGCGACGCGAGCGCCGTAGTCGTCGGAGCAGTCTTGCGCGGGGCGATAGAGGACGCCGTCGATGACGAACGGCGTACCGGCGGGACGCGCGCAGCGCACGTCGCGGACGATGGGGTTGAGCGGATGCGCGTCCCACGGACCGTCGAGCGTCGCCGCGTGGAAGAGCAGCAGTTCCCCGTTGTTGTCGACGGCATCGTCGGTGATGAACAGCCACCACCGATCGTCGCGGCGCAGGAGCGTCGGGTCGACCGCAGCCACGCCTTCGATCAGCACGCGCGCTTCGCGCAAGCCGGCGCTCGTGACCTCGTACAGCGCGACGCGACGTGCCTGCGATTGCTCCGGCATCACGTACCGCGATGTGCCGTCCTCGACGACGTACGGGTAGGAGAGGTGATGGTCGAGGCGCGCGAGATCTCGCGGAGGTCCGCAAACGCGGCCGCCCTCCAGCGGCACGCGCGCGAGGTAGCCGCGATCGCGCCCGTAATCGTATCCCTCGCACAGCACTTCGAAGCGGCCGCCGGAAGCGAAGGGGAACGGATCGGCCCAGAAATGCCCCCGCGGGAGATCCAGCCAGGAGATCTGCGCCGCGGTCCCGGAGACGATCGCTGCGGGGTCGGTCCGCAGAACTCCAAGGCGCCAGCGGTCGTGGACGAGCCGCCGCACGACCGCGTGTCGGCCGCGGCGAAGTGCGCAGCGAATCGACAGGAGCGCGGCTCGACGAGCGCTGATCCGCGCCGCGTTGGGCGCGGGCGGCGCTAGCCGCTGCTCCGCGACGGCCGCGCGGGAACGCCGTACGGCGTCGGCCGGAAGCGAGACCGCGAGATCGACGACGCGCCGCAGCGTGCTGCGGTAAGACGTGCGGTCGACGAGCGTCGCTGCGGTGGTGATGACGGTGCGCTCCGACGCACCGACACGCTCGACGCGGACCTCGGCGACAGGTGCTCCTCGCTCGACGAGATCGAACGCGGGCGGATCTCCGGGCAGCACGACTTCCCACATGCCCCATCGGGCGCGCAGCAGAAACTCGGGAACCGCCGCCTGCGCGAAGATCAGCACCGCATCGAGGTGGGCGGCGCGTTCCGGCGAGACGATCGGCGGAGCGTCCCATCGCACCGGCGCGAAGGCGGCGGCGATGCCGGACGCGAGGCGCGCCGCCGGCGGCGGCAGCGGCGCGGGACCTTCGTCCTTCCGCGCCGCAAAGCGCGCGACGATCGCCGCGCCGTTGGCGCGAAGCCGGTCGAGGGCATCGCGCTGCCAGGCGTAGACGAGGTCACCGGCGACGACGCCGAGACGGGCGGTTTCCACAGGCATCTCCCGCAACGATAAGCGATCGGGCGTCGGGCGTGCATCGGGGCCCCGGACCCGCCCTGCAGGACCTTTGGGGGCTCCCAGGACCCCCGGGGAAGCCGTAGCATCGGCACGTGGAAGCCCGCTCCCCCGGCCAGGCGCCGATTCGAGTTGTCCATCTGGTCGACGTGATGGGCACGGCGAAGCTGTGGGGCAAGGAGCGGGCGATCGCGACGCTGATGGAGCGTCAGCGGCAAGCCGGGCTCGTTCCGCAGCTCGTGACCTTCACCGCCAATGCGCTCGTCGATACGCTGGCGGCAGCCGGCTATCGAACTGCGGTCCTCGGCAGCCGCAAGCGGCGCGTTCCGGTCGGCGCGTTCGCATCGCTGATGCGCCTGCTGCGCGCCGAACCTGCGACCGTGCTCCACACGCACGGGTACAAGGCGAATATCGTGGGTCGCGCCGCGCGCGCCGCCGGCGCGCCGATCGGCCGGCTCGTCGCGACCGTCCACGGGATGAACGACGAAACCCTCGCGCTCACGTTCTACCATCGTCTCGACCGCTGGAGCGCCCCGCTCAGCCACGCGGTCGCCCTCGCGGACGCAAGTCTCGCTCCCTCGTTTCCGCGTTCCGCCCGGGTCGGGTTCGTCGCGAACGCGATTCCCAACCGGGCCGCGTTCACGGCGGCCGAGCGCGATGCCGCGCGGCGCCGGTTCAATCTCGCCGGCGATGCGTTCGTCGTCGGGCTGCTGGGGCGGGTGACGGCTGCAAAGGGCGCCCTCGACGCGCTGGCGGTGGCCCGCGCATGCCGCGACCCGCGCATCGTGTTCGTCTTCGCCGGCGACGGCGAGGTCGCGCTCCGTGCGGACGTCCCGGAGAACGTCCGGTTTCTCGGCTACGTCGAGAATTCCGACGGCTATCTTCCGGCGCTCGACGTGTATCTGCAGGCGTCGCACTTCGAAGGCCTCAGCCTCGCCCTGCTCGAGGCGATGCGCGGCGGCCTGGCATGCATAGCGACCGACGTGGGTTCGACCGATCGTGCGATCGACGACGGACGAACCGGTCTGCTCGTTCCGGCGCACGATCGCGTCAAGATCGCCGAAGCGATCGAACGGCTCGCTGCGAGTGACGACGACCGGACCCGCCTTGCCGCCGCGGCCCGGAACCGTTTCATCACCGACTTCACGATCGAACCGCACTACCGTGCGTATCAGGAACTCTACGGCTTGAGTTGACGCGCCGCGGCGGCGAGTGCGCCGATCGGTGACGCGCAGAGCCGCCCGAGCACGACCCAGCCGCGGAGTAGGTCGCGCCGGCGCGTAAAGCCGGCAACGAGGCTGCGCGCTTCGCGATGGCGTCCCCAGTAGGTCATCACGCACGCTGCTTTGCCGGCGCGCAACGCCAGGGCGTCGTCGAGCAGCGGACGCAGCTCCGGTTTCGCGCAGGCGCGCAACTCGGCCGCGCCGACGAAGAGCGGTTCGAGCGGACGGGCACGCCGGCGGACGTTGAGGGCCGAGCACTCGAGATATTTGGTCGCCAAGTCCGCGAGCACAAGCTGGATCGCACCGGAAAACACGAGCTTGAACGCGAGGAAGGCATCCTCGCCGTAAACGCAGCGATCGCGCTCGTAGAAGCCGCCTACGCGCACGACGTCGGCCCGGCGCACGACGATCGTGCATGGATCCATGAACGCAACCAACGCGACGACAAACGGTGCGGGCGTCTCCGGCACGATACGCGCGAGCCCGTCACGCAGCCCTTCGCGCAGACGCCGCGGCAGCAGCGAACGCCGCTCCGTCCGGTACGAGCAGACCGCCGCGACGGCTTCCGGCTGCGCGTCGAGGCGCGCGATCATCCGTTCCAGATAGGTCGGGTCCCAGGTGTCGTCCGCATCGAGAAACGCGACGTACTCCCCGGACGCATGCGCGATCCCGCGATTTCGTGCAGCGCCGGGGCCGGCATTCGCTTGGCGGATCAGCCGGAAACGCGGATCGCCGAGCGCCGCGACGGCGGCATCGCCGCCGTCGGTGGAACCGTCGTCGACGACGATCGCCTCCAGGTCGCGATGCGTCTGATTCGCGATCGACGCCAAACTGCGCGCGACGCTCGGCGCCTTGTTGAACAGCGGGACGATCACCGAAACGCGAGGCGCTGCGACCTTCGCCGCCGGCTCATCGGACATAGATACGTCCGACGGTACCAGCGCCCGTCGCGATCAGCGAGGGTCCTAGGTCACGCGTCAGGTGTCCCGGGGGCCGTTCGGTGCGGCCGGCCACCTCGAGCACCGCGGCGTGCGAATCATCGACGTCGTCGGCCTTGTCGGCGCGCGCGGACGCGAGGCGGCTTCGGAACAGCGAGACCGCATCCGCGCTTCGCGCTGCGTCGGTGACCACGCGCGTGCGCACGCTGCGCGCGGCAATAACCGTGCGACGGCTCGCGGCCGATGTCGTGACGACGAGAGCCCGGCCGTGTGCGGTCACCAGCGTCGCGACGCGGTCGGCGGAAACGAGCGTCAACGTCGGGTTGGTCCGGACGTATCGAGAGAGGTTGACGAGGAGCGGCCAATTGCCGTCCGTCACGAGTACCGGCAGCTTCGCTTCGTCGATCGTCGCGGCGATCGGACGGATCCCGCTTTCCTTCGCGTTATCCCACCACACCGTGCGCGTCGCCCGCGTTCCCAGGGACGCTGCGCCCAAGACGCACAGCAGCAGTGCGCACGCCGAACGAAAGGCGAAGCGCTTGCCGTCGCCGCGCCAACCGGTCGACACCCAGACCGCGACGGCGACGATCAGCGCGCAATACGCCGGAGTCGTGTAGCGCGCGACGGTCGAACGATGGCCGCCCGCGATGAGATCGGTAAGGGCGAGCGCGCCGAATGTCCATGCGAGCAGCGCCCACACGATCGCTCGCGCTTCCGCCGACGCTCTGCGCGTTTCCCACAGCGCGATGCCGACGATCAGGAGCACGATCGCCGCGAGCGGAGCCCACCGCGCGTTGAGATAGATGAGATCGAAGGACGAGATCGCCGCGTTGTACAGCCACTTCGCGATGAGAGCGAGCGGCGACCAGCGCGTTCCGGACCAATCGTTCGTCGACGTCACGAGATCGCGTCCGCGCGCGAGGACGACCATCCACGGCGACCACGCGACGAGCGCCGCGGCGAAGGCCGCCGCGACGACGAGGGCGGTACGTCGCGCCGGCCGCAGGATGACGACGATCGTCGCCTCTGCGGCCACGACGAGGACGAAGAGCGAGAACGTATAGAGACCCGCGGCGACGGCGATCGCGAGGGCGACGATCGTCCACCATCGCGGCGCGCGCAGTGCCAGGATCAGCAGGGCGGCCGATGCCATCGTCAAGGTCGCGAACAGGGCGTATTCGCGGAGCTGCTGCGCGTACACGACTTCGAACGGAGAGAGCGCGAAGACCGCGGCGCCCGCCCAGCCGGCAACGGCCGAGCGTCCCGCGAGCGCGCACAGCCACCATGTCGCGGCGATCCCGAGCAGCCCGAAGATCGCCGAGAGCGCGCGTTCGGCGGCAATCGACGGCCCCGCCGGTGCCAGCCACCAGCGCTCCAGAACGTAGAACAACGGGGGATGCTGGGGATCCTCGCGTGCCAGCGCGGCGACAACGCTGCGTGTCCCACGTTCCCCGGTCGGCACCACGAATCGTTCCGCTTCCTTCGCGTGAACCGGGCGCGCATCACCGAGCGCGTTCAGGACGTCTTGCTCGACGTAGCCCGCGACGTGCTGCGCCGCGACGGTTTCGTCGGAGCTGAACGTCTGGCCGTCAAGGTGCCACAGCCGGAACCCAGCTCCCAGCACGACGCACACGATCGCGATTGGAATCAGCGACCGCCTGCGGCTCTCCATGCAGGGAATGTAGCGTTGCCGCTCGCGGGTCGCCAGGGCGGAAGGTCACGGTCTGTTGCCCCGCTCCGCCCGTGGCGTTCCGCCTGCGAAGTGTCGGCCGGACGGCCGTGCTGGGCCTCCGGTCTGCAGGCGAGGCCGCGCGACCCATGGCCGGCGGGACCCCATTTGCTATGATCGCCGGACAGTGTCCGGGCAGGCGAAGAATTCCGAGGCCGTCCACCTCGACCACGTCGACGGCCTGCGCGCGATCGCGGTCCTCGGGGTCGTGCTCTATCACGGCGTCGTGCACTCGACGTGGCCCCTGTACGTTCAAGGCTTGGCCGCCTCGGGAAGCCACGGGGTCGAGCTGTTCTTCGTGATCAGCGGCCTGTGTCTGGCGTTCCCGTTTCTGCGATCATATCACCGCAGCGGCGACCTGGGCTTCACGGCGAGCGCGTTTTTCGCAAAGCGCGCGGTCCGCATCTTGCCGCCGTATTACGTCGTGCTCGTCCTGTTCGGGCTGGCGGCGCTGACGGCGCTATGGCGAGCAGCAGCGGCGCGCGAACCGCAGGGGATGACCCCGCATCTGACGCTGCCGAGCTTTGCGGCGCACTTCGTATTCGCGGCACGGATGGAGCAGTTGCTCGACGCCTCGTTCTGGACGCTGCGCGTGGAGGCGATCTGGTATCTGCTCTTCCCGCTCGCGCTCTTGGCCTACGTGCGCGCGCGGCGCGTCTTCTGGCTCGTTGCCGCGGCATGCCCTCTCGCCGTCCTGCTCAACTTGCGCATCCCGGGCTTCGGCACGTCGCTCACGATGCTGGTCGCGCTGCCGGCATTCTTGCTCGGCATCGTCGCGGCCGACTGGCTTCTGCGGCGGCGCACCGCGCCGGCGTGGCTAATCGGTTTGGGCGTCGTTGCGGCGGTCGTCGCCGCCGTGTGGGAGTTTCGGCATCCGGATATCGACAACGTCCGGGTACGCATCCTGTGGGATTTCGCCGCCTTCGCGTTCGTCGTGCTCGTGAGTCGCTCGCCAGCGATCCGGTCGGCGATTTCGACGCGTGCCGCGATCGCGGTCGGCGTCGCATCGTACAGCATCTATCTGATCCACGAGCCGGTCGTCGTGATCGCCGAATATCTCCACGTGCCGCCGCCTCTCGCATGTGTTGTCGGCGTTGCGTTCGGGTTCGCCTTGTGGTGGCTCGTCGAGCGCACGTTCACGTCGGATCGCGTCCGTCGTCCGATGGTGGCGTTCGTTGAGAGAATGTTTTCTCGCGCGGCTGGCTGGCGCGCAGTTCGTGGTGCCCCCGCGCCCGCTCCGGCCGCGGCCGTCGAAGCGCCGCAATAGCGCAAACCCGAATCCCGGCCCGCTGAACGCCGCGCCGTAGCGCGGCGCCGTTCGCGCGCGTAAACGCACGTATGCGCTGCGATCTCCGCAGATCGCACGCGCGTGGTATTTGCACGCGTTAACGCGTCGTTCAACATACCTTTCGCGCACGAAAGCGTCTGCGACACCGCGTCAATTCTCGCTGCGGGTCGATGTGTTGAACTTCACAGCGGCCGGGAGCAGGTAAGACTTCCGCTCCGGTGTGCCGATGTAAAGAAAACGGAAAGCGCAGAGCGCCGTACGCTCTCGGCTGAGTTCGACGAACGTCGCACGTGAGGCAGCGCACACGCGTCCTTCGATGGTCGCGCCTCGAATGCCGTGAGTTTCATCCACGCTCATATTTTGGCTCGTTGAGACGAGCTTGTTTCGACACGCGCCGGAGGGACCGTCCCCTGTATTTTCATGTACGACTCCCGGTTTCGGCACTCGCATTGTCGCTCATTGTAACCGCGTGCAGCGGTGGCGGAAGTAGTTTGGCTCCGCCCGTCCGATCGAACGCGCTCAGCCCCGCGTCCGTCGACGTGGTGATCAGCATCCCGGCGGTCACGACGAGTTCGTCGTCGCGGAGCACGTCGTCACTCTCCGGCACGAAGTCCGCGTCCATCGCCGTCGCCGGCAACACGAGCGTGGTGGATTGCACCTCGACCTGTTCGGCGTCGCAAACGGTCCCCGCCGGCATTCAGACGTTCGTCGCAACGCTGTATGATGGGCCGCGCGCAACGGGCAACGTTCTGGGCACGGGTCAAGCAACGACGATGATCCTGAGCGGACAGAAGAATTCCGTCAATCTCACGTTCGGAGGCGTGGTCAAGAGCGTTGCCGTGCTGGTCAACCCGACCGACATCGCGCCCGGTGCGCCGGCTAATGTCGCGGTCACCGTCGCCGCAAAAGACGCGTCCGGCTTCACGATCGTCGGCGGCGATCCGTACAGCACGCCGATCCGGCTGACCAGCGACGACGCGAGCGGGGCGACGGCGCTCTCGACGACCGAGATCAGCTCGCCGTCGGCACAGGTCACCCTCGCCTACAACGGGTCCACGTCCACGTCCGCGGTCAGCATCGGGGCAACGGTCCCCGATCCGTCGGTCAGCATCTCTCCCGGCACGTTGAAGATCCACCGAGGTGCTCCGTCACCGGCACCCAGCAGCACGCCGACACCGGCACCGACGCCGTCGCATACGGCGTCGCCGACGACTGCGCCGACGTCGGCGCCGGTCGGTGCGCCGGCGAACGCGTCGGAGTGGCCGACCGGATTCCGCCCGTACTCGGCAAGCTCGATCTGGAATACGAAGCTGACGAACACCACGAGCCCCGTGCAGCTCACCAACAGTGCGGCGATCGTAGCGAACATTGGGTTCCACTACACGCCGATCAGTCTGAACACGCAAGAGTTCGGCGGCCTCGACGACGTGTCGCACCCGGTCGTGTTTGCAAGCGCGTCGGATCCGCTGGTCACCGCGCAGTGCGTGCAGTACTGCTCGGGCTGGAGCACATCGTACTCCCCCGGCGTGACCGGAGGCTTCGGCCAGATCCGTATTCCGGCGAAGGCGCGACCGAGCGGCAGTACCGATCACCACCTCGCCGTGATCCAGCCGGACGGTACCGAGATCGACATGTGGGCCGTCATTCCGCCGTCGCGCGATTGGCAGACCGGCGACACGATCCAATTCGGCGACGGCCAGAACCAGGGCAACTTCTACACCGGCGAGGGTCAGGCCGGTCTGAGCGGAACGGCGTCCAACGCCGCAACCGCGGGCGGCGCGGCGCTGGCCGCGGGGTTGATCCGGGAAAGCGAATTGGCCAGTCACCTCATCCCGCACGCGCTCTTTCTGGCGAGCGGATGCGTCGGCGTCGCTCACGTCTATCCCGCGATTCAGAACGGCGACAACACCTGCAACGGCTCCGGCGCGCAGGTGCCGTTCGGCGCACACTTCTGGTTCTCGATGAGCGACTCGGCGATCGACGGACTCTCGAACGTCAGCACCGATCAGAAGACGATCCTGCACGCCTTGCATCAGTACGGCGGCTACGTCATGGACTCCGGCGGTAACACGACGCTAGCGTACACCGACGGCATCGCCGCGTATCTGGAGGACGGCACGCAGTTCAGTCCGTTCGGGGTAACTCCGCCGCTCGATTCGTACGCGCGGTCGGTCGGATGGCCGACGCAGATGGTCCAGGTCATGGAGTACTACCAGAGCGACAACTCGGGATTGAACTGGGCGCAGTTCTTCCAGATCCTCGATCCCTGTTACGCGCAGAAGACCTGCTGAACGTTGCAGGGGGCGGGCTTTACAGCCGGCCCCCTGCGTACGCGTGGGACGGAAGCGTGCGGTGTCCGAGGACCGGTGCCGATGTCGGGCAAAACCTCGGCGCACAATGATCTCTTCGCGCACCGTGCTCGGGGCTGTCGCCGGCAGCGTCATCGCGAGCGTCATCCTTACTGCGATGCCGCCGGCTCGGATTCCGGGCGCGGCGGCAGCGTCGTCGAAGCGCAGCGCTCTGCGGAACGGCGTCGAGTGGCCGGTTGGTTTCCGGCCGTACGCTTCCAGCTCGATTTGGAACACTCGGGTGCGAAACCTGACGCATCCGCGACTGCTTCCCGACTCCGCGCAGATCATCGCGGTCGCGCAGGCGGACCACAACAAATCACCCGCCGGGTCGTTGCGGACGCAAGAGTACGGTGCGACCGACGCCGTCTCTCACCCCATCGTGTTCGCGACGTCGGACGATCCGCTCGTCCGCACCGCGTGCACCCGCTACTGCAACGATTGGGGAAAGAACGGGGTCGGCACCCCGCCGCGTATTCGCATCCCGCGCAAAGCACGTCCGGCGACGTGCTGCGATCATCATCTTGCGGTCGTGCAGCCGAACGGCGACGAAATCGATCTCTGGGACGTCCACGACCTTCCCGGGCGAGACTGGCAGACCGGCGATACCATCGCGTTCAGCAACGGACAGAACGCCGGCAGTTTCTTCTCCGGTCGCGGACAGATGGGCAACGGGCTGCCCGACAATGCCGCAACCGCCGGCGGCGCCGCACTCGCGGCCGGCCTGATTCGCGAGAGCGAACTCGCGACGCACAGCATCCCGCATGCACTGTTCATGCTGACGAACTGTGTGGCGAAGCGGCACGTCTATCCGGCGATCCAGGACGGTGACACGATCTGCTCTGGTGCCGGCCCGCACACGCCGTTCGGCGCGCATATCTGGTTCTCGATGAGCGACGCCGCCATCGACGCCCTTCCCGGCTCGGCGGATACGAAGACGGTGATGCACGCGCTGCACCGCTACGGCGGCTACATCATGGACAGCGCGCAAGGCAACATGGACCACACCGACGGCTACGTGGTGATGCTCGAAGAGGGTGCGCAATTCGAACCCTTCGGCGTTCCTTCGCCGATGACGGTGTACGCGCGCACGCACAGCTGGTCGCACTCACCGATGGCATCGAGGATCGCGCCCTACGTTACGGAATACGCGCTCCCGGATACAACGGGCGTGAATTGGTCGCGGTACTTGCGAATCCTCGACGTCTGTTACGCAGAGAGAACCTGCTGAATCCGAGCGCATACGGGTGAGGGGCGGGTTCGTCAAGCCGGGCTTCCGCCGCTCGAACCGTCCGCGAGCGGTACGCGGCGTGCACGATCCAGGCCGCAGACATCGACAGCCACGTGTACTTGAAGGTCACGAAGTCCAGCGACATTGCGGCGACGAAGAGTGCGATCGTGTTTGCCTCGATCGCAAACCGCGCATCGGTCCACCCGCCCTCGTGTAATCCGATCCGCCGAAGGGTTCGGAATTGCCACCACCAGGCGAGCAGGAGCAGGGCGAGTCCCACGAGCCCGAGCTCGACGCCGAACTGGACGAGGATATTGTGCGATTGCTGGATGCGCTGGGCGGTTGCGACCGACTGCGAATACTCCAGAAACGAGGCCTGATAGGCGGCGAGAAACGAGCCGAACCCGTGACCGGCTAGCCAGCGGTGCTTGAACGCTGCAAAACCGATGTGCCAGATCTGATATCGGCCGGAGGCGTCGCTGGTCGTCGGATCGTTGAAGCGGGCAAAGACACCGGGGATGAGGGCGAGCATCGCGACGCCGGCGAGCACCGCCCCGATCAGTTGCTTGCGGTGCGGCGACCGAACGATGAGATACGCGACGCCGAAGCCGAACGAGATCAGCGCGCCGCGTGATTCCGTGATGCCGATGCCCGCGACGCAGATGACCGCCGCCAGCGCACACAGGGTGACGCGCACGGGTTCGCGGAGCGAGATCGCGGCTGCCGTCGCGGCGAGGGCCGGCAGGATCAGCGCCGCGCCGAAATGGTTGTGGTCGATGGAGTTGATATAGATCCACTGGCCCGTCGCGGAGTGCACCATGATGGCGAAGATGCTCGCGGCCGTGCCGCCGCCGACGACGCCGCAAAAGAGCGCGATCAGATCGGTTTCGTCGGCGGGAACCATCGCGATGATCGCGCCCACGGCAAGCAGGCCGCCGAGCATCTGCAGCATGAGGGTGCCGAGCGCGGTGTCTTCCGTCCACCACAAACTCGCGATGGCGAACGCCGTCAGCAGGAGCCAGCCGCCCACCGCAGCCGACGGGATGAGCCCTCTGCGGCGAACGAGCATCGAGATGATCGCAGCCAGAGCGGCCGCCGCCCCCAGCGGTTTCGCGATCTTTCCGATCCCCGGCAGCACCAGCAGGTTGTCGAACGGGACCAGCGCCGCCCAAAGCGCATACGGGAAGATGAGCGGGCGTTCGATGGCGAGCGCGATCGCAACGGGTGCGAGAGCCAGCGCGACGGCAGCCTCGATCCCGAACGTGCTCCCCGAGAACGGAATCATCGGCGCGCCGGCGATCATCGCGGCCGCGAGCGCTCCTGCGAGGAAGTAGGCGACGGCGACCATGCGGCCGTACTGACGTGGCCGTCCGACCGCTGTCCTCATGCCGCCGCCTCACTCGGACCGATCGCGTCCCGGCGGCGCCGTTCCACGAATCGGATCACCTCGCGCGCGATCGCCCGTGCGTCGTCGACCCGCGGGATGAACAGCGCGGAGAGCGGCAGGCGCAGGGTTCGCGCGACGATGAGGGCTTTCACCATCACCACGCCCGCGTACGATGCTGCCGTCGCGACTGCCGCGCCGGCCAGGCCGAACGCCGGGATCGTCGCAAACGCGATCGCCGCGCACGCCGCCGCCGAGATGAGCTGGATCGCGAGGACCAGCATCGGCCGTTTGCACCGCACGAGGAGGAAATACCCCAAAACCGGCTCGATCGCATACGCCGCAATCCCGAGCACCATGATGCGCAACGGCAGGCCGGCACCCGCGAACGACGAGCCGTACACGTGAACGATCAGCCAAGGACCGGCGATGAAGAGAAACGCGGCGAGCACCGATTCCATCAGCACGATGGTCCGGGTCAGACGACCGACCAGCAACCGCACGCGTTCGTCGTCTTCGCCCGCGATGCGCCCGAAGGCGCTCCAGGAGATTGCGTTGCTGATCTTCCAGAGCAGCTCGGAAACGCTCACGGCGATCGTGAAGACGCCGAGCGCCGCCGGGCCGAGCACCCCGGCGACCACGAACAGACCCATGCGCAAGTTTACATATCCGACGCCGAAAACGATCCCGGATTTCCCGCCGAACACGAACTGGTCGCGCGCGAGGGCAACCGGCTCGCCGTGCTTCGTTGCGTTGGGCAGCGCGGGCGCGCGTTCGAGCGAGATCGCGGCGTAAACGGCGGACACGACGTACGCAGCCGCCCAGGCGGCAAGCGCGCCGACGATCCCGCCTCCGAGCAGGACGACGGCCGAACCGAGTATTGCGGAACACGTGACTGCGACGAGGTCGATGAAGTTGGCCTTAGCAATGCGGCTTTCGGCGAGGAAGAAACCCTTCACGCACTGCGCGTAGATCGCGAACGGCAGCGCGCACGCGACCGCGAGCAGCGGTCCTTGCCCGCGAAGCGTGAGCGCTGCGACGATGAATCCGCAGGTGGCCGGAACGATCAGCACCGGCAGCGACCACAGCATCGCGCGGTGGACGTCGGGGCGGCGAATCTTGTCGGTCGCATACTGGGCGACGACGGCGGCCGCCGGACCCTCGGCGTAGACGGAGACGAGGCCGAGCACGAGCCAAGCGTAGGACACGAGGCCTCGGCCGGTGGGTCCGAGCACGCGCGCAAGCACCACGCCGAGGGCGATCACGGCGAGCGTGCCGAGCGCCTGCGTCACGAGCGTATGCAGCGCTCTACCGAACACGCGCCGTTACTCTTTGACGAAACAACTGATCACTTTCGGAGGCGGGACGGCAAGCAGAACCATTGGCCGGACCGCTTCGAGCGTAGGCCCTCGAGGCGTCCGCAGAAAGAACCCGCGGAACTCCGCTACGGGACGTTGGTCACGGGACTACCGGCAACCCCTTGTCGGCGCTCCTTGGGACGCATTGACGTCCAATACATACCTTGCGTAGATTCATAAGAACCGTCTTATGTTCTCACTCCACCAGTTGCGGACGTTCCTGGAAGTGGCCCGGACCGGCTCGGTGCGGGAAGCCGCCGAGCACCTCGTCGTCTCGCAGCCGGCCGTCTCGGCGGCGCTAGCGTCGCTCCAGCGCGCCGTCGGCGCCCCGGTGGTCGAACGGGATGGGAGGGGTCTGCGCATCACGCCGGCGGGCGAGCGTCTCGCGAACTACGGCCGGCAGATCGTCGCGCTGCTCGATGAAGCCGTGGTGGAGGCGCGCGCGGCCGCGCGGGCCGGCTCGACGCGGGTGCGGCTGGCGGTCGTCACCACGGCGGCGGAGCAGCTCGTCCCGGCCCTGCTGACGGGGTTCGCCGCGGCGCCGGACGCGCCGGCCGTCGAACTGCGGGTCGCCAACCGCGAGGCCGTCTGGGATCTGCTCGCTCACGGCGAGGTCGATCTCGTCCTGGGCGGGCGGCCGCCCGACGACCGGTTCGTCAGCTGGGCGCGGCGACCCAACGCGCTGGTCGTTGTCCGAGCGCGGCAGGCGGCGGACGCGCCGCTCGGCGCGGCGACGTGGCTCGTGCGCGAGCCGGGCAGCGGAACTCGCGCGACGACCGATGCGCTCTTCGAGGCGCTGGCGATCGCGCCGCCCAGCGTCACGATCGGCTCGAATGCGGCGATCCTGGGCTGCGTGCGCGCGGGGCTTGGCGTCTCGCTGCTCTCGCGCGGCGCGCTCGCGCGCGACCTGACCGCCGGCGACGTCGTCGAGATCTCCACCGCGCAGACGCCGCTGCAGCGCGACTGGCATCTCTCCGCGGCGCGCGATCGCGCGCCGACCGACGGTGCACGGCGGTTCGTCGAGCACGTGCTGCGCGCGGGAGCGTTCGCCGCGTCGTGAGCGAAAGGAGCGCACGGTGAGCACCAACGTGCTCGATCTGCTGGTCGAGGCGCTCCCGCATCTGCGCGGCGGACTGGGGACCGAGTCGGCCCAGTTCACCGCGACGCTGCTCTACGAGAACCTGAACCTCGACGCGTGCGCGGTCGTCGACACCCGGCACGTGCTGGCATACGTCGGCCGCGGCGAAGACCATCACGTCGTGGGCGGCCCCGCGCTCACCGGCCTCACCCACCGCGCGATCGCGACCAGACAGTCGTGCACCGGCCGCAGCCGGGCCGAGATCGGCTGTCCGCATCCGGACTGTCCGCTGACCTCGGTCGCGATCGCGCCGTTCGTCGTGCGCGGTCAGGCGATCGGCGCGCTCAAGCTGTACCGCGCGGGCACGCCGATCGCCGAGGACGACGAGCGCGTCGCCGTCGGTCTGGCGCGCGTGTTCTCGACCTCGCTCGAGGTCGCCGAACTCGACGCGCGCGAAGCGCTGGTCACGCAGGCCGAGCTCGACGCGCTGCGCGCGCGCGTCGCACCGCACTTTCTCTTCAACACGCTCACGACGATCGCGGCGCTGACCCGGACCGATCCGGAGCGCGCGCACGATCTGGTCGTCGATTTCGCCGAGTACTTCCGCGACTCGCTGGCCCAGCACGCGGAGTTCGTCTCGCTCGACGAAGAGCTCGAGCACGTCGAGCAGTATCTGCGCTTCGAACTGGCGCGCTTCGGCGAACGCCTGCAAGTCGCGTTCGACATCGATCCGCGCGCGCGGCTCGCGATGGTGCCGGTCCTCTCCGTTCAGCCGCTGGTCGAGAACGCGATCGCGCACGGGATCGCGCCGAAGGGCGGGAGCGGGACGGTGCGCGTCATCGCGCGTCCCGACGGCGAGGGGACGGAGATCGCGGTGATCGACGACGGCGTCGGATTCGATGCGAAGGCCCCGCCGCGCGGCAACGGGATCGGGATGAACAACGTGAACCAGCGGCTCACGAGACTCTTCGGCGCCGGCAGCGGCCTGCGAGTGCAGAGCGGCCGCGGCGCCGGAACGATGGTTTCTTTTACGGTCCCCGCGCGCCTCCCGGCGGCCGCGCGATGATGGTGACCGCGTGCGCGTGTTAGTGGTCGACGACGAACCGCTCGTTCGCGGCGAGCTCGTATACGCGCTCGGAAAGGTCGCGAGCGACGCCGTGATCGACGAAGCGAACGACGCGATCGAGGCGCTGCGCGCGCTCGCCGCGACGCCGTACGACGTCGCGTTTCTCGACATCAATCTGCCGGGGCTCAACGGTCTCGAGGCGACGCGCGTGATCGCCGCGCTGCCGTCACCGCCGCAGATCGTCTTCGTCACCGCCGACGACTCGCGCGCCGTCGACGCATTCGAGCTCGCCGCGATCGATTACGTGGTCAAGCCGGTCTCGCAGGCGCGGCTCGCGCGGACCGTCGAGCGCCTGCGCGCGTCGCGCGCCCCCGGCGCCGCGCACGCCGCACCGGCCGAGATTCCGCGGCGCGTCGCGCTCGAAGACGGCGAGCGCACGCGGCTGGTGAAAGTCGCCGAGATTCGCTACTTGCAGGCCAACGGACACGTCGTCACCGCGCGGATCGGCGAGGGCGACCTGCGCTGGAAAGGATCGCTCGCGGACGCCGCGGCGCGCCTCGAACCGGCGGGCTTTCTACGCGTCCATCGCGCGTATCTGGTGAACCCCGAACGCGTCGTCGAGGTCGAACCCTACTTCGGCGGTTCGTATCTCCTGCGGGTCGACGACAAACTGCGCAGCGAGGTCCCGGTGTCACGGAATTTTCTGCCCGCCGTGCGCCGGGCACTGGGGCTCTAGTCGCCTAGTCGAGCAGGTCGACGGTGCCGCTCGAGAAGATGCGGACTCGCGTGTCGAAGTTCGTCATCTGCCGATCGACGTTCACGCGGCTGCGGATCGAGACGTCACGCGCGATGCGGCCGTCGCCGAGCTGACGGACGGGGCCGCACGAGACGCGGATCAGCGGGACCTGACCGGGTTTGGGCGGCGCGAGGCGGCGCGCGGCGACGAGCTTCGCGACGATCGCGGTCTGCGTCGCGCTCGGAAGGGTGAGGAACGCGTCGTCGGCGTCGGCGACGACCTCGCCGCCCGTCGGCTCGGGGACGTTGTCGACATACCGTATGACGGCGTCCCAGTCGTCGGCCGCGATCGCGGTGAACGTGCAGAAGTAGCGATGGACCGGCTTCGCCCGCGCCATCATCGACTCGCCGCGCTCGACGAGCACCCGCGCTTCGATCGGGCGCGCGCGCAGCGTGAAGCTTACCTGCAGTTCGGACTCCGCGATGCGGCTCGGGGAGATGAACGCGAGCCCTTCGCGCGCGACGACGGTGCCGAGCACGGGGATCTTACGGCCGCCGCCGAGCGCGGTGGCCTGAAAGGTTCCTTGGCGTGCTCCGATCCCGCCGTTCTCGAACCACGACTGGTCCTGGCGTCCGAAGAATTGCTCGAAGAGCTCCACGGTTTCCGATGATGCTACCAACCCTTAGGTAGAAAACGGAAGTGGCCCGACGCAATCGTGACGTTTCGTTCACGCTCCGGCGACGAGGTTGACGGCGTTCTCCAGCGGCGCGCCGGCGCGGTAGAGGGTCAAGTTGCGCTCGACGCGCTCGAGCAAGCGCCGGGGTGAGACGGCGCCGCCGTAACCCGCCACGTGCGGCGTCACGATGACGTCGGGCCGCCGCCACAGCGGGTGCTCGCCGGGAAGCGGCTCGGGGTCGGTGACGTCGAGCCCCGCGCCGGCGATCGTGCCGTGGCGGAGCGCCGCGAGGAGCGCATCGTGGTCGACCAGCCCGCCGCGGGCGATGTTGACGACGACGGCGCGCGGCGGAAGCATCGCGAGCGTCGCGGCCCCGACGATCGCGCGCGTCCCTGCGGTCAGCGGCGCGGCGACGATCAGCGCGTCCGCGCCGGCGAGCGCGGCGGCCAGCTCCTCGACGGAATGCATCTCGTCGACGAGCGGATGCGGAACCCCGCGGCGCGTGATCGCGACGACGCGCGCGCCGCACGCGCGCAGACGCTGCGCGATCTCGCGCCCGATCGAGCCGAACCCCAGCACCGCGATGCGCGCGTCGACCAGCGTCCCAATGCCGGCAGCGATCGACGGATCCCAGCGCTGCGCGCGAGCGGCGCGGTGCACTTGACGCACGAGCGCGAGCAGCAGCGCGAGCGCGTGTTCCGCGACCGCGGGAGCGAAGGCGTCGCCTGCCGTCGTGACCGTCACCCCCGGCGGGATGCCGTGCGCTTCGACCGGGTCGTAGCCCATCGTCTGCAGCTGCACCCAGCGCAGACGGTGCGCGTGCGGTGCGATCGCGCCGACGAGCCCGGCGTCGTAGAAGTCCGGCCACATCCACAGCGCGTCGGCGTCGGCGAGCGCCTTGTGGAGCGCAGCCTCGTCCTCCGGTACGACGAACGCGACGCCGTGGCGGCCGGCGAGCTCTTCGAACTGCGGGCGGAGGATCGGACTGCGGAAGACGACGCGCATCGCCGACTCTTCGCTCCGCGACCGGGCTCGTGCATCCTGCGGGCGAAAATCGACACGTCACGCTGACGCGCGCGACCGCGGGCCGCGGCGTGCGGTAGGGTCAGGTCGTCATGGCACGTCCGATCATGGTCGCCGTCGGCGGGGATTCCGGGACCGGGAAATCGACCTTGTGCAAAGGGCTCGACGCACTGTTCGGCGCCGAGCGCATCGTCGAAATCTGCTTGGACGACTATCACTCGCTCGACCGTGCCCAGCGCAAGGCCGTCGGGCTCACCGCGCTCAACCCGCGCGCGAACGACTTCGCGTCGATGGAAGAAGACTTGTGGCGGCTCGCGCACGGCGAGACGATCTCGAAACCCGTCTACGATCACAGCGACGGAACGTTCGGGCCGCGCGAGACGGTGACGTCGCACGAGATCGTCCTCGTGCACGGGCTCTTCCCGCTCTACACGCGTGCGCTGCGCGCGCTCTTCGACGTCTCGGTGTGGCTCGATCCGCAGCCCGACCTGAAGGTCGCGTGGAAGGTACAACGCGACATGTCGCAGCGCGGCTACACCGAGGAGCAGGTCCGCGCGGAGATCGAAGCGCGCCGGCCCGACATCGACGCGCACATCGCGCCGCAACGGGAGCACGCCGATCTGTGCGTAACGTTCTCGCGCGCGACTCCGCAGACCGACAACGCGAAGCTCGACGCGCGGATCGCGAAGGGCGGCCGCTTCGCCCCGCTCGACTACAGCCAGTTCGCGAGCCGTTCGACGCACCTGCGCCAGATCGAGGGCGGCGAGGGACCGTTTCCCCGCACGATCATCGAACTCGACGGCGACGTCGACGACGAGACGGCGCACGCGGTGCAGGCCGAGATCCGGCGCCACATGGGGACGCGCCACCTGGCCGGCGGCGTCGACACGCTGGGCGTCTTCAGCGACGCGAAGGGGCTGCGCACCTCGCACACGCTCGCGATCGCGCAGCTGCTGATCGCGCGCCGCGTGTGCCTGGTTCTGGACGCGCGCGCCGGAGCGGTCGCCGCGTAGCGGAGGGACGGGCGCGGCCCGCCTGCGAAGCCGCGCCGGATATGTCCTTCGTCTCCGACCTGTTCGCCACGAGTTCGGTCGACAAGCTGCGCGAGCTGAGCAGGAGCAAAACGCTCCGCCGCGCGCTCACTGCCAAGGATCTCGTCGCGATCGGCCTGGGCACGATGATCGGCGGCGGAATCTTCACCACGATCGGGACCGGCGTCAAAGGCGCCGGTCCCGCTGTCATCTTGTCGTACCTGCTCGCCGGCGTCACGTCGTTCTTCGCCGCTCTCTGCTACGCGGAGCTCGGCGCGATGGTTCCGGTTGCGGGGAGCGCGTACACCTACGCATACGCGACGCTGGGGAAGCTCTTCGCGTGGATCATCGGCTTCGCGCTGATCTTCGAATACGGGATCAGCGCGGCGCCGGTCGCGCAGCAGTTCTCGGCCGCGCTCCAGGACGCGCTCAAGCCGGTGATCGTGCTGCCGTTTTGGGCGCAGCAGTCGAATCTGGTGACGCACGGCGCGTTCTGGCAAGTGTGGACGTGGGATCTTCCGCACTCGCAAGTCGACGCACTCGGCGCCGCATTCGTGCTCGGCCTTTCGCTGCTGCTCTCGGTCGGGATCCGTGAATCGGCGACGACGAACAACATCTTCGTGGTGCTGAAGATCTCGGCGCTGATGGTCTTCATCGTCGCCGGGCTGGCGCTGTTCCATCCCGGCAACCTCGCGGATTTCGTCCCGCACGGTCTCGGCGCGATCCAGCCGTTCGGCGGCGCCGCCGAAGCGTCGCAGCCGATCGGGATCATCCCCGTCGCCGCCTACGTGTTCTTCAGCTACATCGGCTTCGACACGGCGACGACGACGGCGGAAGAGTGCAAGAATCCGCAGCGCGACGTGCCGCTCGGGGTGATCGGGGCGCTGGCGATCGGGACGGTGATCTACTGCGCGACGGCGATCGTGCTGGTCGGGGCGATGCCGTGGGCGCAGATTCCTGACAAGAACCCGCTGATCGCGGCGCTCGCGCCGCTGCACCTGCCGTTTCTCAACTGGGTGATCACGATCGGGATCCTCGCCGGGACGACCAGCGTCGCGCTCTCATCGCTGCTCGGACAGACGCGGATCTTCTTCGTGATGGCGCGCGACAAGATGCTCCCGCCGCAGGTGGCGGCGATCCACCCGCGCTTCAAGACGCCGGTCGTCACCACGATGATCACCGGCGTCGCCGTCGCGATCCTCACGTTGATCTTTCCGCTCACGCAATTGCTGCTGCTGGTGAACATCGGCACGCTGGTTGCATTCACCGTCGTGTGCGCGGGCGTGCTCTACCTGCGCCGGCGGCGGCCGGATCTGCCGCGCGCTTTCCGCGTCCCGTTCGTCCCGCTCTTCCCGATCCTCGGGATCGTGTTCTCCGCGTTTCTCGCGATCTTCGGACTCTCGCGCGACACCTGGATCTTCTTTTCGATCGCGCTCGTGATCGGGCTGGTGTTTTTCTTCTCGTACGGGTTTTGGCGATCGAATCCGCAGGAGATCGAGCCCGTCGTGGAACCCGACGGTCTGATCGAGCTGGCATGAAACGGCTGGTCGGCCGGGATGCGATGCACAAGGGGCGGTTCGACGCCTTCACCGACGGCGTCTTCGCCGTCGCGATCACGCTGATGGTCCTCGAGATCCACGTCCCCGAACTTCACGAGCCCGACGACGCGCACGTCCGCGCGTTCCTGCTCACGCTGGGCGGGCCGCTGGTGACCTATGCGCTGAGCTTCGCGACCGTCGGGTTGATCTGGCTTAACCATCACGCCACGTTCGCGCCGGTGCGGCGGGTGAACCGGAGCGTGAACGCGCTCAACCTCGTCCTGCTCGCGATCGTCTGCTTCGTGCCGTTCCCGACGGCCCTGATCTCGCGCTATGGTCCGTTGCCGTCGTCGACGCTCCTGTACGGACTGACGCTCACCCTGATGTCGATCGCGTACTTCGCCGTGTGGCAGACCGCAGTGCGGAGCGATCCGGAAGCCCCGCCGGTGACCCGTGCGGTGATGATCCGCGGCGGGATCGGGACATTCTTCTACGTGCTGGGTACCGTGCTCGCGTTCTGGGCGCCGCGCGCGGCGATCGGCGTCTTCATCGCCGTGACGGTGTACTACTCGTTGCCTGGACTCTTCAACTTGCGCGACATCGACGCCGATGAACGGACCGCTGCGTGAACGCGTCGCCGTTCGTGCGCCGCGGAAAGCGCACCGTCTACGAGAATCCTTGGCTTCGCTTCGAAGCGCACGAGATGGTACATCCGACCGGTGCGCCCGGCGTGCACGGGGTGGTTGTGACGCCGCGCGCGAGCGCGGCGGTCCTGCTCGACGGGGACGAGGTGCTGCTGGTGCAGCAGCCGCGCTACGCGGTCGACGCGGTCGTGGTCGAGGTCGTGAAGGGCGGCTGTCGGCCGGGCGAAGACGCGTTGGCGTGCGCGATCCGCGAGTCGCGCGAGGAAGCCGGCGTGACGGCGGCGATGTGGACGCCGCTGGGCACGGTGTACGAACTCCCTTCGCTCGTCGAGGAGGCGGTGCACGTGTTCTTGGGCCGCGACCTCTCCCCCGAGGCGCTCGAGCCCGAGGACGTGGAGCAAATCGCGGTCGTGCGGATGAACTTCGCGGACGCGCTGGAGGCCTGCGCCGACGGCCGGATCAACGATGCGGTCACGGCGGTCGCGCTGCTGCGCGCGCAGCGTGCGCTCGCGACGCCGGAGGGACCCTGAATGCCGCGCGGGCTGAACGGAGGCGCAGGATGAGCGACAAGCAGTACGAGACCGGGATGAGCGTCCGTCGCGCCGTGCTGGGCGAAGAGCACGTCGACCGTGCGGCGGCGTCGACCACGGAGTTCACTCGCGATTTCCAACGCTACATCACCGAGAACGTGTGGGGTGAACTCTGGACGCGGCCCGGTCTCGACCGGCACGCGCGCAGCATGCTCACCATCGCGATCACCGCGGCCCTCGGCCGCTGGGAAGAACTCGAGCTCCACGTCCGCGCGACGCGCAACACCGGCGTGACGCGGGACGAGGTGAAAGAGATTCTGCTGCACGTCGCGGCTTATGCGGGCGTGCCGGCGGCCAACACCGCATACGCGCATGCCGCGGCGGTCTACGCGCGGCTCGACGACGAGACGAACGGATGAACGCCGGGACGATCCGTGAAACGGATCGTCGTCGCTGACGACCTGACCGGCGCGAGCGACGCCGGCGTGCAGTTCGCGAAGCGCGGCGAGCGCACGACGGTCCGGCTCGACGCCGCCGGTCCCTGGGAGGAGTCGGACCCTGCCGACGTGGTCGTCGTCGACCTCGATTCGCGGGCGGAGACACCCGCGGTCGCCTACGCGCGGATGCGCGCGTTTGCCGCGCACCTGCCGGCGCGGCTGCTGCCGCTAGTCGTCAAAAAAATGGACTCGACGCTGCGCGGGAACCTCGGGCCCGAACTGCGCGCGCTGCTCGAAGCGCGGCCTGCCGCGACCGCGATCGTGTGTCCCGCGTACCCGAAGAACCGGCGCACCGTCGTGGACGGGGCCGTCTACGTCGCAGGCGTTCCGCTCGACCGCACGGATTTCGCGCGCGATCTCTTTTCGCCGGTGCGCGATGCGCGAATCGCGGCGCATCTCGACACCGATGCGGTGCTGATCCCGCTGGCGACCGTGCTTGCCGGGACTGCGGCGATCCGGCGCGCCGTCGCCGACGCGCGGCGCGCAGGGGTGCGCGTCTGCATCGCGGACGCGCAGACCGACGCCGATCTGTCCGCCGTTGCGAGCATCGCGGGGTTCGAAGACGAACTGCTGTGGGTCGGATCGGCCGGCTTGATCGAAGTGCTCGACGCGGGCGCCGTGGCGTCCGGGGGCGTTCCCGGCGTCGTGCTACCGGCGACCGGGCCGGTCGTGTTCCTCATCGGCAGCCTCAGCACGATGACGCAGCGTCAGATCGCCGCGTTCGGTGCGCACGGAGTGGTCGTCGTCCTCGATCCCGCCGCCGTCGCGCGCGCCGATCCTGCCGTGCGCGGAGCGCTCGCACCGGCGACGGCGGCGGTCGCCCGCGGCGACGACGTGCTGGTCGCGCTCGACGGCAGCCCGGCGGCGGTCTCCGCAGCGGTTGCGGAAGCAGGCTCGACGGCGGCGTTCCGCGCCGCGAGCCGCCGGCTGCGCGAGCTGTTCGTCGCGGCCGCTGCGCCGCTGTGGCAAGGGCGGCCGGGATCGACGATCGTGCTCAGCGGCGGCGACATCGCGCGGACGTTTTGCGACGCGCACGGAATTCGACGGCTGTCGGTGCTCGCGGAGACGGCGCCGGGGATCCCGGTCTCGCGTGCGATGGGGGCCGACTATCGGCTGGTCACGAAAGCCGGCGGATTCGGCGAACCGGGAACGTATCGCGAGATTCTCAGCACGTTACGGAGAGGGGCGATCGCATGAGCCGGCCGACGATCGGAATCACGATGGGCGACGCCGCCGGCGTCGGACCCGAGATCATCGCGAAGGCGCTGGGTCATCGCGCGTACTACGCGGCGTGCCGTCCGCTCGTCATCGGCGACGCATCGATTCTGCAGCGCGCGATGACGATCGTCGGCTCGACGCAAACGCTGCGCGCCGTCACCGACGCCGACCGCTGGGAGCCGGACGCCGCGTTCCTCGACGTCGTCGACCTGGGGCTGCTCGCGCCCGAGAGCGTTCCGTTCGGTGCGATCTCTCCGCAGGCCGGCGACGCCGCGTTCCGGTATCTGGAACGCGCCAACCGGCTCGCGCTCGACGGCGCGATCGATGCCGTGTGCACGGCGCCGCTCAACAAGGAGGCGCTGCACGCCGGCGGCCACCGCTTCCCCGGGCACACCGAGATCCTCGCCGAGCTCTCGCACACCGCAGAGTTCGCGATGATGCTGACCGCGCCGAACCTGCGCGTCATTCACGTCACGACGCACATCGGGCTGCTCGACGCGATCGCGCGGATCACGCCGGAACGCGTCCACACCGTCATCCGTCTGGCACACGAGACGCTCGTGCGCGCGGGGATCCCGTCGCCGCGGATCGGCGTGTGCGGGATCAATCCGCATGCGGGCGAGCACGGTCTGTTCGGGCGCGGCGAGGAGGAGAAGCAGATCGAGCCGGCCGTCGCGCGCGCCCGCGCCGAAGGGATCGCCGTCGACGGTCCGCTCCCCGCGGACACGTTGTTCTTCCGCGCGGTGCGCGGCGATTTCGACATCGTCGTCGCGATGTATCACGATCAGGGCCACGGCCCGATCAAAGTGATGGGCCTCGAAGCCGGCGTGAACATCACCGTGGGATTGCCGTACATTCGCACCAGCGTCGATCACGGGACGGCGTTCGACATCGCGGGGACGGGCCGGGCCGACGACGGCTCGATGCGCGCCGCGCTCGACGCGGCGATCGCGCTCGCGCCCAAACGCGCGGTCGTTCTCGAGCGTGACGGGAAGATCGGCTAGGCTGAGGTTGGCGTTGAAACGCCGGCCCCGAACTACGGCCCGCCGAGCCACGACTGCAGCGTCGCGGCGGAGCTGCGCGCATCGTCGGCCGTGCGTTCCCACGGCAGCGCGTACTCGATCACCAAGCCGTTGGGATCGTACACGTAGAGGTGGGGTCGTCCGGTGCGTGCAGCTCGACCTTGAACCGCACGCCGGCGTCGGAGAACGCTGCGCGCCGTCGTTCGAGCCCGTTGGCGTCGGCGACGCTGAACGCGACGTGGCGGATGTCGTCGGGCAGATCGCCGCCGCGCGGCGGAGTCATCCCGGCGTAGGTCAGGGACGCGAGGGTCGTATCGCCGAGGGCGTACTCGACGAGGAGCCAACGCTGCGCGCCGGCGTTTCCCGACACGGCGAACGTCAGCACGGCGTCGAGGAGCTCGGTGTAGAACCGGTGCGTCGCTGCGGGATCGAAGCTCGGCGACGCGATGTGATCCAGACGCATCTCAGGACGGCGGCGCGGTCTTCGCGTCCCACAGCGCCTCGGGCTGATCGAGGGCGTGGTTGATCCAGCGCGACCACACGAACAGCGCGTCGGAGAGCCGGTTCACGTAGCGTACGACGTCGTCGGAGATCGCTTCATTGTCGCGCAGCGTGATCAGCAGGCGTTCCGCGCGCCGGCAGACCGTGCGTGCCTGATGGAGAAACGCGCCCGGATAGGCGCCGCCGGGGTGGATGAAATTCGCCAGCGGTTCGAGATCCGTCTGCGCGCGATCGATCGCGCGCTCGAGCGCCTGCGCGTCCGCGGGTCCGATGAGCGGCATCCCTTCCCAGCGATCTTTCGGCAGGGTCGCGAGATCGCTGCCGAGGTTGAAGAGCGCGTCCTGCGTCCACGCCAGCCAGCGGTCGAGTTCGGCCGCGACTTCGTGCGCGCGCCGCAGATCCTGGACCGGACGCGTGCGCTTCACGTCGGCGAGCGCGGTGCGCGCGAGGCCGATCACCGACGAGAGTTCGTCGATCGTGCCGTACGCCTCGATCCGCAGCGCGTTCTTCTTGATGCGCTGGCCGCCGACCAGGCCGGTCGTCCCGTCGTCGCCGGTTCGCGTGTAGATGCGCGTGAGTTTCGGCATGGCGACGCACTTCGGCGGAGAGGACGCGCCACCACCTGCGCGAACCCCGGCCGATTGGCCATGGAACGTACCCTCGACCGCATACCGCCCAAGAGCGCCGATCTCTCGGAGTGGTATCAAGCCGTCTGCTACCGCGCGGAGCTCGTCTCGCAGGCGCCCGTGCGCGGCTGCCTCGTGCTGCGCCCGTACGGCTACGGCCTGTGGGAACGTCTCCAAGCCGAACTCGACCGCCGCTTCAAAGAGACCGGCCACGAGAACGCGTATTTCCCGTTGCTGATCCCCGAGTCGCTGCTGACCAAAGAAGCGGAGCATGTCGAAGGCTTCGCGCCGGAAGTCGCCTGGGTCACCGAGGGCGGCAGCGAAAAATTGGCCGAACGGCTGGCGATCCGCCCGACCTCCGAAGTGATCATCGGGGTGATGTACGCGGAGTGGATCCAGTCCTACCGCGATCTGCCCGTGCTCATCAACCAGTGGGCGAACGTGATGCGCTGGGAGAAGCGGACGCGCCCATTTCTGCGCACCGCGGAGTTTCTGTGGCAGGAAGGCCACACCGCGCATGAGAGCGAGCAAGAGGCGGCCGAAGAAGTCGCGCGGATGCTCGAGGTGTATCGCGAGGTCGCCGAAGACGTCTGCGGTGTCCCCGTCTACAAGGGCGAGAAGAGCGCATCGGAGCGCTTCGCCGGCGCCAACCACACGTTCTCGATCGAAGCGCTGATGCCGGACGGGCGCGCGCTGCAGTCGGCGACCTCGCACGAACTCGGCCAGAACTTCGCGCGCGCCTACGACATCACGTACGCCGCCGAAGATCAGACCGAACAGTATTGCTGGACGACGTCGTGGGGGATGTCGTGGCGCATGCTGGGCGCGCTGATCATGACGCACGGCGACGACCGCGGCCTGCGCATCCCGCCGCGGATGGCGCCGACCGAAGTCGTCATCGTCCCGATCCCGCGCGGCGACGCGAGCGCACTCTACACGAAAGCGCGCGAACTCTACGGGGCCTGCAAGGACGCGGGGCTGCGCGTGAAGCTCGACGACCGTCCCGGGCAGTCGCCGGGGTACAAGTTCAACGAGTGGGACATGCGCGGCGTCCCGGTGCGCCTCGAGATCGGCAACCGCGACCTCGATGCGGGCGTCGCAACGCTCGTGCGCCGCGACAAAGCGGTGAAGGAAGACGGTCAGAAACAGCAGGTCCCGCTCGACGAGGTGGTGGCGTTCATCCCGACGGTCCTCGAGCAGATCCAGCACAATCTCTTCGCGCAGGCCAAGACGTTCCTCACCGGTCGCACCGTCGCGACGCTCGACCGGGACGAGTTCTACCGCATGTGCACCGAACGCGCGGGGATGATCGACATCCCGTGGTGCGGGCTCGCGTCGTGCGAAGCCGCGGTGAAGGACACGACCGGTGCGACGACGCGCAACATCCAGCCGGGCCCGCCGCGCGCGCAGATCTGCGTCGCGTGCGGCGAGCCCGCGCGGTATCAGACGTATTTCGCGCAGTCGTACTAGCGCGCTCGCGCTGCTGATCGCGCTCCTCGCGCCGCTTGCGGCGCGCGCTGCGGATCCGCGCGTCGCGGCGCGCAGCAAGGGCAGCGATCTGCCGACGGCCCGGCGCATCGCCGCCGCCGTCCTGGCGGTCCCGGCCGCGCTGCAGGTACTGCAGGTGCGGTGCGAGCGGTTCGGCGCGCACGTCGACTGCGGGGTCGTGCTGAGCGGGAAGAAATTTCACCGCCGGGTCGACCTGGACGGCTGGAACGCCGACGTCGCGGCGCTGATCGGGGCGGCGTACGCGGCGGCGCCGGCGGTCGACGAGATCGACCTGTGGGCGACCGTTCCGGTGGGGACCGGTTACGGGACCGTCGTCAGCGGTGATTTCGCCAAGCCCTCGTCGGCGAACGTCTTCAGCATCACCGTGCCTCGCACGCTCCGGGACGGCGTGCGTTCCCGGCTGCGCGACGGGCGCGGCGTGTTCTGGGACCCGGCGTTCCGGGCGTCCGTGGCGAAGGGGAGCGACGGATGATCCGGATATCGACGCTCCCCAACGGTCTGCGCGTTCTGACCGAAACGATGACGCACGTGCGCTCGGCGACGGTCGGCGTCTGGTGCGACGTCGGCTCGGCGGTCGAGCCGCCCGAGCGGCGCGGGATCTCGCACCTGCTCGAGCACATGCTCTTCAAGGGGACGCCCCGCCGCAGCGCGCGCGAGATCGCCGAGGTGATGGACGCCGTCGGCGGCGAGCTCAACGCGATGACCGACAAAGAGACGACGTGCTTTTACGCGCACGTCGTCGACCGCCGCCTCCCGCTGGCGATCGACGTCCTCGCCGACATGCTGCAGCACGCGCTGATCGATCCCGGCGATCTCGCCCGCGAACGGCAGGTCGTGCTCGAAGAGATCAAGATGTACGACGACTCGCCGGGCGAGGTCGTGAACGATCGCTTTTCGCGAACGCTTTGGCGCGGGGCGCACCTCGGCGATCCGACGATCGGCTACGCGCACACGGTCGAGGGGATCACGCGCGACGATCTGCTCGCCTGGCGCCGCGACCGCTACTCGCCGCAGACCGTCTTCATCACCGCGGCGGGGAACCTCGATCACGACGACGTCGTGCGGCTCGCCGCCGGTGCGTTCGCGCGCTTCGGCGGAAGCGCGGCGCCGCCGGTCCCCGAACGGCCGCACTTCACCCCCGATCTCGACGTGACCATCGACGACACCGAGCAGGCCTACGTGCTGCTCGGAATGCCGGGGCTCGCGCTGCGCGACGAGCGGCGCTACGCGCTCTCGGTGCTCGACACGATCCTCGGCGGCGGGATGTCGAGCCGGCTGTTCCAGAGCGTGCGCGAAGAGCGCGCGCTGGCGTACGAGATCTCGACGTTTCAGCAGGGCTATCGCGACGCCGGCCTGTACGGGGTGAGCGCCGGCTGCACGCCCGAGCGCGTGCAGGAGTGCGTCGACGTCGTCCTCGACGAGATCGACCGGCTGCTCGACGACGGCGTGCGCGAAGCGGAGGTCGAGCGCGCGCGCGAGCACCTCAAGGGAAATCTCACGCTCGCGCTCGAGAGCACGTTCAACCGCATGTCGCGGTTGGCGCGCAACCATCTCGTGCACGGACGGCAGATCGCGACGGAAGAAGTGGAAGCGCAATTCGACGCGGTCGACGTGCACGCGGTCGACACGCTGGCGCGCGAACTGTTCGGTCCGGCGCAGCGCGGGCTGTGCGTGCTCGGCCCGAGCGCAGTGCGCAGCGTGCGGCTGCGCGGAGCCGCCGCGGCGTGAGCGCCGTCCTCAACGGCAACGTCATCCTCGCGGCTGCGGCAAACTTCATCCCCCAAGCGGTCGCGATGGGCGCGTACGCGGCGCGTTACGCAGGCGTCACCACCCGGCGCATCGCGACGGCGATCTCGCTGTTCAGCCTGCTCGTCACCGCGAGCCGGCTGGCGGCGCTGTTCATGACGCCGTCCCTGGGCGCGCTCGCCGACGGGACCGCGAACGCGGCGTTGGCCCGGCATCTCACGGCGGTGCCGGCGGAGGAACTGCACGTCTTCGACCTGCAGATGCGAATCATCGTCGCGGCGGGCTCGGTCGGCATCCTGATGGGCGCGTTCATGCTGCCGCTGTTCCTGGCCGCATTCACCCGCGGCATCGGTTCGTTCGAGCGGCGCAAATCGATCCCGAGCGCCCTCTTCCGTCTGTTCGATCCCAAGGTGATGCTGTGGCTGCTGCGTCACCTCAAGCCGCAGCGCTTCTCGCTGGCCGACTTCCCGCTCTCGCGCGTGCCGCGGCGGCTGCTGATCTTCAACATCGTGCTCTACGCGGTGTACTCGGTCGGCGTCGTCGGCGCGTTCTACGCCAGCGTCATCGACTTGAGCTCGCGGACGACCGCGACCGGCCTCTCGGGTCTGGTGAACGGGATCGGAACGGTCGCGTTCGCGCTGTTCATCGATCCCACCACGGCGCTGATCGTCGACCAGACGGTCCGCGACGAGCGGCCGCGCCAGGACGTCGCTGCCATGATCTTCTGGCTGATCGTCACCGCCTTCATCGGCACGCTCCTCGCACAGCTGATCCTGTTCCCCGCCGCCGAATACATCGCCGCGGTCGCGCACGTCTGGCCGCACGGAAAATACTGATGCAGACTCCGCCGCTTCGCTCCTTCGCCGTTACCGTCGCGCTCGCGATGCTACCGCTCGCGACGACCGGCTGCGCCTCCGACGTCGCGCACTGGATCGCGCAGACCCGCAACCGTCAAGGCGACGTCTCCCTCTCGCGCGGAAACTACCCCGACGCGTCGGTCGCCTACCAACTGGCGCTCAAGATCGATCCGACGAACCAGCACGCGCGCACCGGTCTCGTCGACGTCCAGCTGACCCTGGCCAAGACGTTCTTCGCCGCCTCGAAATTTGAGGATGCGATCGACGCGCTTGCGGTCGCGGCGAAGTACGCGCCGAGCGACGACCGCGTGCAGAGCATGCGCAACGAGATCGAGCAGTCCGAGATCAAGCGCGACATCGTCGTCTCGAACTACCCGTCGTATAAGGTGACCGGGGCGGCGCTGCGGCGCTCGTTCGAACAGCTCAAGACGCAGAACAACGACCTGCTGCTCGCGCTCAAGCGCTTCGACTACACCTACGACACGGCGGATCTCTCAGCCGCCATACGTCAGAGCTACGCGCTCAACGACGAGGTCGCGCGCCTGACGGGACGGCTGGTCCAGTATCGCCAGCTCGTGGAGTCCGGGATCCCGGAGCACGGGACCGAGAACCTCGCGCCCCCGGCCTCCCTGCTCCCCCTCCCGTAGCGGTCAGCTCTGACCGTTGCCGTCGTCCGCCGCGGCGTCGGCGGGGTGGCCGCCGAACAGCCCTTCGACGCGCCCGATCTCGGCGTTGATCGCGTTGTTCGCGGCGAGATCGACGCCGGTCTTGATCATCGCATCCATCGCGCCGCCGCCTGGAATGCGGCTCGCCACGCCGTCGATGACGTTGTTGATCGCGCCGTCGGCGGCGGTATCGATCGCGGCGTCGCCGGCGAATCCCGCTGCTTTTTCGAACAGGTTCTCAGCCATCACGGACCTCTTTCGTCGGATAGGGGACGGAGCAATTCGCGCTCCCTCCGGACGGACCTCGCCACGTCCGCGCCCGCGGGCGTGTTGCAGGGAGCGACGATGATGCAGCACACGATGCCGGCGGTCTTTTTCGGGCACGGCAGCCCGATGAACGCGATCGAACGCAACCCGTTCACCGACGCGTGGGAAGCGATCGGGCGCGAGATCCCGCGCCCGCGCGCGGTGCTCGCCGTCTCGGCGCACTGGTACACCAACGGCACCGGCGTCACGGCGATGCCGCAGCCGCCGACGATTCACGACTTCGGCAACTTCCCGCAGGAGCTGCACCGCTATCAGTATCCGGCGCCGGGCGATCCGGCGCTCGCTGCGTCCGTGCGCACGCTGCTCCGGCCGACCGACGTCGCGCTTGACGAGAACTGGGGGCTCGACCACGGCGTGTGGTCGGTCCTCTGCCACGTCTTCCCGAAGGCCGACGTTCCGGTGGTGCAGTTGAGCATCGACGCGACGCAGTCGCCGGGCGCGCTGTTCGCAACGGCAAAGAAACTGGCGCCGCTGCGCGACGACGGCGTGTTCGTCATCGCGAGCGGCAACGTCGTGCACAATCTCGCCGAGATGCGTTTCGGTGATGCAGCGCCGACGCCGTGGGCGGTCGCCTACGAGGCGCGCGTGCGCGATGCGGCCGCCGTCGGCGACGACGCGACGTTGATCGCCTACGATCGCCTCCCGGACGCCGCGATCGCGGCACCCGACATCGAGCACTTCCTCCCGCTGCTCTACATCCTCGCGCTGCGGCGCGACGGAGAGACGCCGTCGTTTCCGACCGCAGGCATCGTCGCGCGCGCGATCTCGATGCTCAGCGTCCGCTTGGGCTAAGGGCGCATCCTCGCGCCGGCGTCAGCAGGGGTTCGGCGCGGTCTTCCACTCGCGGCGCCAGCCGGCGTAGGCGCCGGCCATTTCGCGTTTGCGGAACGCCCGCCAGCGCACCTCGGCGCCGGTCTTCACCAGCGCGGGATCGGTCTGGTAGACCGGCCACGCGGCGGCGGGATCGACGAGCGGAAAGCGATCGAGCCAGCAATAGAGCTCGAGGTTCGTCTGCTTGAGCCGCGCGTGTTCGACGGAGATGAAGTAGCGCGCGCCTTTGCGGATCGCGCTTTGCTCGTCGAACGGCGTCCAGAGGTGCGGATCTTCCTCCCAGCCTTTGCGGTTGATCGTGTAGAGGATCGACGGGTCGTAGTGCCCCATCACCACGAGCGCGCCGGGCGCGAGCGTCGCGTCAAGCGTTTTCGCGCGCACGTAGTTCACCCGGCTCCAGCCGTAATACGGGGCGATCTGTCGATATCCGACGCCCAGCGCGAGCAGCCACGTCAACGCCGCGATCCCCGCCAGCGTCGCACGCCGCGGGGGCGCATCGCCCCAGCGTTCCTTCGCCCACGCCGCAAGCGAACCGATCGCAAGCGCGGCGAGCGGCAGCAGGATGTAGAGATAGTAGTCGACGCGCTCGACCGTGACGACCACGTACGCATAGAGGAGTCCGCCGCCGAGCCAGCCCCAGAGCAGGGCGTCGCTGCGGGAGCGCAGCGGGACGCAGAACCCCACGACGGCGAGCGCGATCCCGACCGGCCCGGCCATCGTCGTGGCGAGCATCTTGAGCGCGTGGCCGAACGCGACCGCCTTCGCGCCGAATGCGGGCACCGACGTCAACGCGCCGGCGAGCGACGGGAGAACGTGCAGTTTCGTGATCCCGCTCGCCCAGTGCCACTCGGCGTGCGACGAGACGATTTGGTCGTAGACGGCGAGCGGGACGAACGCGAGCGCGAAGAGCGCCCACATCTGCGCGCGCGTCACGGTCCCGCGCAGACCGAACGCCGCGAGCGCCGCCGTGGCGACCGGGATCGCCGCCGTCACCGCGACGGGCTTGGCGAGAAACGCGACCATCAGCAGCAGCGCGGCGGGCAACCACAGCCGCCACGAACGTCCGTCGCCGTCGACGATCCAGCGCGCGCACGCGTAGAGCGCGCAGGTCGTGAAGAACACCATCGCGGTGTCGGGCATGAAGGTGTGGCTGTAGTACCACGCCCCCGGCAGCACGGCGTACGCCGCCGCAGCGGCAACGCCCGCGATCGCCGAGCGGAACAGGTAGCGCCCGAACGCGCCCACGACGACGATCGTCGCGACCCCGAACGCGTACGAGATCAGCCGGCCGAAGATTTCGTGGACGCCTGCGAGCTTGTAGAGCGTCGCGGCGAGGAACGGGACGATCTGCAGTTCGAGCTCGACGTAGTTGGGCGGCGGCCCGTTGTAATCGGTCTGCGGATAGAGCGGGTTGTACTGCAGCAGTGCGAAGTTGCGCGCGATCGCCGCGGTGTCGCCCTGGCGCCAGCCCGGATGGTCGAAGATCGGGCTATGCAGGCCTTTCGCGCGCAGCACGGCGCCGGCGAGCGCGCAGCAGAGCGTCGCCAGCCAGAACAGACGCGCCGGGGTCATGCGACCGATCGAAACGTCCAGTACTTGTTCACGAAGAAGTTCACCACGATCCCGGCGCAGGTCGCGACGAACCACGTTTTGTGGCCGTGCCCCAGATACGGCGCAATGACGGCGGACAGCGCAAGACCGACCAGCAGCGCCAGTACCGAAACGGAGAGGAATTGCGCCCCCTCCTTTCCTGCGTGTCCGGTGGAACGGAACGTCCAACTGCGGTTGAGGAAGTAGTTCGAGACGCCGCCGGCGAGAAACGACGCCGAGTAGATCGCGAAGTACGGCCCCGTCCCGTGCTTATTAAATGCGCCCTGCAACACAGTGAAGATCGCTAAGTTTACGATGAAGCCGGACGCGCCGACGATCCCGAACTTCACGAACTGCCGCACGCCGCGGCGTTCGCGCACGCGCTGGAGCAGGGTCGTGCGGGCTTCGCTCATGCGACCCAATACCAGTCGGCGAAGAGCACCGTGAAGAGCCCCAAGAGCGGAAGCGAAAACGCGACGTACGCGTTGTTGAACGACTGGCGTCCGCCCCACAGCCCGAACAGCACGAACATCGGGAAGAGCACCAGCGCGAAGCGCGGCATGCTCATCAGGCTCGACGTGCACATCGGGACGAGGATCGAGAGCGCCATGTAGACCGTGTACGAGAGGCGCAGGCGGCGGAAGCCGGCGACGAGCACGACGAGCATCAGCAGGGTGAAGCCGAGTTCGAGGCTTTCGTTCGCGATCGTCTGCGGCGCGTGCGCGTGCGCGATCTTGGTGATCGTCGTGCTGACGCTCGTCCACGGCCACGCGAGGTGGCGGCCCCAGTGCGTCTGCACGTGCGAGAAGCGCAGCGGATCGCCGCTGATGACCCACAGGTACGCCATGTACGAGAGCAGTCCGAGCGGGACGAGCGCGAGGCCGATGATGGGTTTGACGATGTCGTCGAGCCAGTAGCGGAAGAACTCGCGGCCGCCCTCGCGCGCGGCGATCGCCCACTCGATGAACAGCGGCGCGGCGAGCAGGATTCCCTCGGATCGCGTCAGCGCGGCGAAGAACCCGAAGATCCCGGCGGTGAGCCAGCGCCGTTCGCGCACGTAGTAGAACGAGGCGACGCTCAGGAACAGGAACAGCGACTCGGCGTAGACCGCGGAGAAGAAGATCGCCGTCGGGAAGATCGAGACGTAGAACGTCGCCCGCTGCGCGACGGCGCGGTTGTACTCGTGCTCGATCAGCTTGTAGAGGAAGAGCAGGGCGAAGAAGATCGCCGCATTCGAGACGAGCAGCCCGGCGATCAGGTGCGAGCCGGTGAGCGCGCCGAGCGCGCGGATCAGGAGCGGGTAGAGCGGGAAGAACGCGGGCTCCGTCCCGGAGTAGCCTTGCGCCGCGATCCCCAGGTAGTGCTCGGCGTCCCAGCGGCCCCACACCGCGAGCAGCATGTTCGTCGACGCCGCGAAGTGCGTCCCGGGCCGCTGGCCGATCACCATCGACGCGAGTTCGGCGATCGCGAGCAGGGTGAGGCGCGTGACGATGAACGTCGACGCGACGTCGCGGACGGTGCGGTTGAGTTTCGCGGCGATCGCGAGCTTGGCGAGGACGAACGTCCCGAGCGCGATCGCGCTCCACAGCCCGCCGCCGTTGGCGCCGATCGGCGGGAGCAGCGTACCCCAGAGCAAAGCCAGCGCCGCCCACGAGAGCGCGTCGTACCGCAGGGCGGTCCGTTCCGAGACGTCGGCGCGCCGCGCGAAGTAGCGCCCGTAGCCGATCCAGCCGGCGTACGCAACCGCAAGGCCGGCGACGAGCGCCGGCGGCAAGGTGACGTCGAGAAACGCCGGGCCGTGGGGCGCGCGCAGCGCGAGCCCATACCACAGGAAAAAGCCAAGGGAGAGACCGGCGATGCCGACCGCGGCGGCGGCTGGAAAGCCGACCGAAGCGACGAGCGCCGCGGGTCTCGTGCGGGCGGCGCCCCCGACGACGGCGAGATTCACGAACGCACCGGTTCCGCGCACCCCGCCGCGGTCGCCTGCATGAATCGCACGCCGGCGGCGGCAAAAGCCGGAACCGTCGGGGACCGCAGGCGTGTCCGAGGGTGCGGACCCCGGAACCAAGGGAGCAGCACCATTCCACATCGCTTCGATCTGATCGTCATCGGCGCCGGCAGCGGCGGCTACGCCGCCGCACGCACGGCCCGGGACCTCGGCGCGAACGTCGCGCTCGTCGACCGCGGACCGCTCGGCGGGCTGTGCATCCTGCGCGGCTGCATGCCGTCGAAGACGCTGCTGGCGACCGCCGATCGGCTCCACGAGATCCGCACCGCCGGCGAGCTCGCCGTGACGGTCGGCGATCCGGCCGTCGATTACGCGAAACTCGCCGCGCGCAAACGCGAGCTCGTCCGGGGGTGGGCCGACTACCGCATCGCCGGGATCGACACGTTCCCGCTGTTCTCCGGCGACGCGCGCTTCGAGTCGCCGACGACCCTGCGGGTCGGCCAGGAGATTTTCTACGCGCCGCGCTTCATCATCGCGACCGGCAGCATCACCGCGCCGGCCGCACTCCCCGGACTGCGCGAAGCCGGCTTCATCGACAGCGACGAAGCGCTCGATCTCACCGCGCCGCCGAAATCGCTGATCGTGCTCGGCGGCGGCTACGTCGGCAGCGAGCTGGGGCAGTTCTTCCATCGCGTCGGCGTCCCGACCACGATGATCATCCGCGCGCAGCATCTGCTCTCGGGCGAAGACCACGACATCGGGACCGGTCTGACCGAATACTTCCGCGAGGAAGGGATCCGCATCGAGACCGGTGCACGCGTCGAGCGCGTGACGGTGCGCGACGACGGAATGAAGGTCGTGCACTATCTGCAGGACGGCGAACATCGCTCGGCCGCCGCGCACGAGATCTTTTACGCGCTCGGCCGCGTCCCCAACGTCTGCGACATGAACCTCGATGCTGCGGGCGTCGAGCATCACGACATCACCGGGATCCCGGTCGACGAGACGCTGCGCAGCACGAATCCCGATATCTTCGCGGTCGGCGACGTCACCGGACAGTTTCCGCTCGTGCACGTCGCGATCCAGCAGGGTGAGATCGCGGGACGCAACGCCGCGACCGGCGCGCGCGAACGCGCCGACTACCGCCTCACCAAGACGCACACGGTCTTCACCGATCCGCAGGTCGCCGTCGTCGGCGAGACCGAGCGCGAACTCGAGAAGGCGGGGATCCCGTTTCTGCGCGCGACGTATCCGTTCAACGATCACGGCAAAGCCGTCGCGCTGGGGAAGACGAAGGGCTTCGTGAAGATGCTGGCGTCGCCGGCCGACGGCACGATCCTGGGCGCGTCGATCCTCGGCCCCGACGCCTCGGATCTGATCGAGCCGCTGATCGTCGCGATGGCCTATCGCGCGACGGTACAGGATTACGCGCGCATCCCGCATCTCCACCCGACCCTCGTCGAGATCCTGACCTACCCCGCGGAAGAGATCGCCGAGCAGCTGCACGACGTGCAGACGCTCACCGCCGTTGCCAACTAGGATGCACGCCGCCCTCGTGCAGTTCAAGCCGCGCAAGGGTGAGGTGGCGGCGAACCTCGCTGCGATGCGCGCCGTCTTCGCGCAATTGGCGGAGCGGCCGATCGACCTGATCGTGTTCCCGGAAGCCGCGCTCACCGGATACTTTCTCGAAGGCGCGGTGTACGAGCTCGCCTTCGAAAGCGCGACGCTCGCGGCGAAGATCGACGAACAGTGGCGCGCCTCCGGCGCCGGCGGGGCCGTCGACGTCGTGTGCGGGTTCTACGAGAACTTCGGGGGGACGTTTCACAACAGCGCGATCTACGTGCGCTGCGGCGAGCCCGACGGCGTGCACGTCGTGCACGTGCATCGCAAGATGTTCCTGCCGACCTACGGCGTCTTCGACGAGGAGCGATTCCTCACGCGCGGACGGCATCTCTCGACGTTTCCGACGCCGTTCGGCGAGGCCGCGATGCTGATCTGCGAAGACATGTGGCACGCGCTGATGCCGACGGTCGCCGCGCTCAAAGGCGCACGCCTGCTCATCGTGCCGAGCGCGTCGCCGGCGCGCGGGCTCGGCGGCGACGGCGAACTCGAGAGCACGCTGCGCTGGAAGGCGATCCTCGGCTCGACCGCCGCCGAACACGGCGTCTACGTCCTCTACGCGGGACTCACCGGTTTCGAAGGAGGGAAGGGGATGGGCGGCGCGACCTGCGCGTTCTCGCCGCGCGGCGACCTCATCGCTTCGCTCGGGCCGCTCGACGCCGGGATCCTGCGCGTCGAGCTCGACACCGGCGAGATCGACATCGCGCGCGCGACGATCCCGCTTTTGGGCGATCTCTCCGCCGTGCTGCCGGACCTGTGGCTCGACGAGGAGATCCCGGTGACGCGCCGCGTGGAGGAACGGGCATGACCGCGATCGCGCCGCTCCCGATCGTCGACGCGAGTCTCGACGAGCCGTCGCTGGCGATCGACCCCGCCCTCACGGCGCGCTGGCTCGAAGCGTTTCTGCACGACGAACTGATCGAACGGCGCAAGATCGGCCGCGCCGTGCTCGGGCTCTCGGGTGGGATCGACAGCGCGCTGGTCGCGTTTCTCTGCGCGCGGGCGCTGGGGCCCGAGAACGTCTACGCGATCCGGATGCCGTACCGGGCGTCGAGCCCGTCGTCGCTGAGCGACGCGCAGCGGGTCGTCGACGCGACCGGGATCAACGTCGAGACGATCGAGATCACTGACGCGGTCGACGGCTACCTGCGGCATGCGCCGGACGCCGACGCGCGTCGCAAGGGGAACGTCATGGCGCGCACGCGCATGCTCGTGCTGTTCGATCAATCGGCGCGCCGCAACGCGCTTCCGATCGGTACCGGGAACAAGACCGAACGTCTCCTCGGCTATTTCACCTGGCACGCCGACGACACGCCGCCGGTGAACCCGATCGGCGATCTGTTCAAGACGCAGGTCTGGGCACTCGCGCGGCGGCTCGGCGTTCCAACCGAAGTGATCGACAAACCGCCGAGCGCCGACCTCGAGGCGAATCAGACCGACGAGGCCGACATCGGCATCACCTACGCGAAAGCCGACCGCATCCTCAACATGATTCTGCTCGGATACAAAGACGACGCAATCGCCGCGCGCGGATTCACGCGCGACGAGGTGCGCCTGGTCCGCCGCCGCGTCGACGGCACGCACTGGAAGCGCCACCTCCCCACCACCGCCCTCGTCTCGGGGACCGCGATCAACGAATTCTACCTTCGCCCGGTGGACTTGTAATGGGGGCGCCGATGAGAACCGTGGAACGCGTCGCGGATCCGCTTCCGCCGCACGGCTTTTTTCCGGTGAGCCTCAACCTCGTCGGCCGCAAGTGCGTCGTGATCGGCGAACCCGGCGACCGCGAAGCCGTCGAAAAAGACGCCGCGCTGCGCGAAGTCGACGCCGACGTCCGGTGGATCACGAATCCCGCCGAGCTGCGCGACGAAGACGTCGCCGACGCGTTCTTCGTGATCTCCACCCCGCAGGACGAGGCGCTTTCCGCGCGCTTGCGCGCGCTCGCCGACCGCCACAAGTTCCTGTTCTGCGCGATCGACCAGCCGCTGCACGGCTTCGTCGCGATGCAGGCGATCGTGCGCGCCGGCCCGGTCAAGATCGGCATCTCGACCGGCGGCGTCGCGCCGCGCGTCGGCAAGATCATCAAGGAAGCACTCCAGCATGTGATGGACGCGAAGTTCGCGCGCTTCATCGAGTGTCTGGGGACGCAGAAGGTCCGCGGCCGCACGACGATGAGCGAGCGCGCCGACCGCCGCGCCGCGATCATCGGCGCGACCGACGGCTTCGCGCTCGACGTGCGGGCGTCGTATCCCGAGTGGTACGAAGACGAAGTTCGCGCACAGCTGCCGGCGATCGAGGAACGCTGATGGCATCCGTCGAGATCGTCACGGTCGGAACCGAGATCTTGCTCGGCCACCTCGTCGACACCAACAGCGTCCACATCGCCAAGCAGCTCGCCGATCACGGCGTCGACGTCTTCGCAAAGCACTCCGTCGGCGACAACGCCGACCGGCTCTTCGCGATGCTCGAAGGCGTCCTGGAACGCGCGGACGGTGCGATCTGCACCGGCGGCCTCGGGTCGACCGTCGACGATCTCACCAAAGACGCCGTCGGCCGCGCCGTCGGCAGGCCGCTGGTTCTGCACGAGCCGTCCCTGCGTGCGATGGAAGAGCGCTTTCGCCAGTTCGGCCGCGTGATGGCCGAAAACAATAAACGCCAAGCGTACCTCCCCGAAGGCTGCGTCGTGCTTCCGAATCCGCACGGGACGGCGCCGGGGTTCGTCGCGCTGCGCGACGACGGGAAGTTCGTCGCATGCATGCCCGGCGTGCCGCGCGAGATGAAGCCGATGCTGGCGGAACGGCTGATCCCGTGGCTCGAGCAGCGCTTCGCTTTGCGCTCGGCGATCTACACGAAGACCCTGCACACCGTGGGGATCGGCGAGTCGGACCTCGACCGCCGCGTCGAAGATCTGTTCCGCTCGCTCGAAAACCCGAAGATCGCGATGCTCGCGCACGGCTTCCGCGTCGACGTCAAGATCATGGCCAAAGCGCAGAGCCGAGTTGAGGCCGACGCGATGATCGCGCCCGTCGCCGAAGAACTGCGCCGGCGTATCGGCACCCACTACTTCGGCGACGACGAGACGACGCTCGCCGGCGCGATCGTCGCGCAGGTCATCGCGCGCGGGTGGACGTTCGGCACGGCGGAGTCGTGCACCGGCGGCGCGATCGCGGACAAAATCGTCGCGGTCCCCGGCGCGTCGGCGGCGTTCCGCGGTTCGATCGTCGCGTACGCGAACGACGTGAAGACGTCACTGCTCGACGTGTCGGAGACGACGCTCGAGACCGTCGGCGCAGTGAGCGAGGAGACCGCGATCGCGATGGCGCGCGGCGCCCGCTCGCGCCTGGGCGTCGACCTTGCGATCGCAACGACCGGGATCGCCGGACCCGAGGGCGGTACGGCCGAGAAACCGGTCGGCCTCGTGTGGTTCGCGATCGCCTCGCCCGACGGCGAGGTCGAGACGCGCCGCATGACGTTCCCCGGCGATCGCGCCGACGTGCGCGATCGGGCCTCGATCGCCGCGCTGAGCTTGCTTTGGCATCGGCTGCAGGCGGCGGACGCGATCCCGGCCCGTTGAACTGAATCTGCACTCACGCCGTTCTGTAGTAAAACCGGGAACATTTCTCACCGAGATCACAAGAAGGGCAGCCAGGGCCGACGCGGCTCGCTGCGAAGCCCGGTGTGCGTCTCGTCGTCTGACGTTCGCCGCTCCGTCGTGCTTGGAGGTCTTGTGGGCGCTCTTTGGTTCGGTCTCGTCCGCAGCAGCGGCGCCCTACTCGTCATGGGCCTCACGCTGAGTGCCTGCGGCGGCGGAGGTGGCGGCAGTTCGACGCCGTCGACGCCTGCAGCGCCGACGCCCACGCCGTCGCCGACGCCCGCGCCCGGAACCTGCGCCACGCTACCGGCGACTGCGGGAGGCTCGACGTACACGCTGACGTCCGACCCGACGGGGATCGCGGTCACGCGTGCGAACGCCGGTAAGCTGCAATGCACGTACTTCACCGGCGTGACGACGACGACCGACGCGCCGCAGTCCGCGCCCAACCTGTGGGCGTACGAGTTTGGTTCGCTCTCGAACAATCCGTTCACCGTCACGATTCAGCAGACCAGCAACGGCCCGCACACGATCTATTACAACCAGCCTGGTGATTCGAGCGGTGCGATCGTGACCTCGTCGCTGCAGTCCTCGCAGCGAGCGGTAGCGAGCGTGGTCGGTCTCGGTGCGAACGAGCCGCATCGCGGCGTTCGGCGCTTCACCGGGACGGGCGTCGATCCGACCCAGGTGCTCGTTCGATATCGTACCCTTGCGGAGAGCGGCGGACGTGCGATCGCCTCGCGCGTCGAGGCGGCCGCCGGTACGCGCGGGGTCGACGCGTTCGCGCCTGCCGGCATCTACCAGCGATTCGTCGCGGTGCCGAGCGGCGCCGACACGACCTCGTTCGCGAGCGCGTTGCGCTCGCGAACGGAAGTCGCCGACGTCTTTCCGGTGCACAAGCGAGTCCCGCTTTCGGTGCCTCCCACGACGATTATCGATCCGCACGGGAACAACCGCGATCAGTGGTATCTGTTCGACGACGGCTTCCCATACGCGTGGTCGTATTCGAAGGGCGATGGCGCGGTCATCGCGTCGATCGACACCGGAGTCGACCTGAAGAACACCGATCTTTCATCGAAGGTCATCTATTCGATCGGATATGTCACCGGCAGCGCGCAAGACACGAACGGGCACGGCACGAACACCGCTTCGATCGCTGTCGCTGCGACAAACAACGCGTTCGGATTCGCCGGAGGCGGCTACAACGTTGCCTTGCTGGCCTACAACATCTTCCCCGATGCGACGGCGACCAGCGATTCCCAGACGGCCAGCACTTCGGACGAAGTAAAGGCGATTCAGGATGCCGTTGCGCGCAAGGCCGACGTGATTTCGCTGAGCCTCGGCGCGGCAGCGAATTACTATCCGAACGACGGCTTCGATCAAGGCGAGCACGATGCGGTCGAGGCGGCGATCGCCGCGGGCGTCACCGTCGTCGCGGCGGCCGGCAACGATGCCGACGGCAGCGAGACGGGAACGCCGCACACCTCGCTCGACTATCCCGCCGCCTACGACGGGGTTATTGCGGTGGGTGCCAGCGCGCTGCGCACCAGCGCCACCGATACGCTTGCGAGCTCAACTGAATACGTGACCTCGTATTCACAATACGGACCGAACCTCGGGGTGGTGGCTCCGGGCGGTGATCCGCCGAGCAACACCGATCAAGATCCGCTGCACTGGATCTGGAACTACTCGACGAGCACCGCGAACTATGCGAAGGACAAGTGCAGCACGCCGAGTCCGGCGACGTCGTGCAGCGCGTATTTCGCGGGGACGTCGCAGGCGACGCCGCAGGTTGCCGCGGTCGCTGCGCTGATGATCGCGAAGGCGGGCGGGCACGGGTCGCTCTCCCCGGCGCGTGTCGCGCAGATCATCGACGGCACCGCCGACAACATCAACGATCCGCATCAGGGGCACGGGCGCCTCAACGCGTACCGTGCGCTGGCGTCCGTCGCCGGCGACAGCGGCGCGGTCTACACTGGTCCGTCGCCGCAGAAAACGAGCCCGGGGCAGCTGGTCGCGTTCGCCTATCAGAACAGCGGCGGCGTGACGCCGACGATCCTCGATGTCGACTATCCGGCGGGGATTCCGGTGTCGACGGCCGGGACGTTCCGCATCGGCGACGTGCCGTATACGGCGGGGTCGTATAAGGTCGGCGTGTGGTACGACGCGAACGGCGACGGGAAGATCGATGCCGGCGATCAGTTCGGGTCGGCGGGCGTGATCTGCGTTTCGACGGCGAAGTGCACGATTCCGACGATCACGATGAGCGTGGTCTCTGCCGGGTTCGTTCTGCCGTAGGTTTGTGAGCGCAGCGCGGGCGGCGGCGCTTCGACAGGCTCAGCGTGACGTTCGACGCGCTCTGCGTGACGTTAGACGGTGTAGCCGATTGCTTCGAGTTGGCGCTGCACGGTGAGGCCGTCGGCGAAGGTCGGGCCGTGGCCGCCGCCGAGGTCGATGCGTTCGGCGAAGTCGTCGAGAAGCGAGAGGAACCACGGGATGTTCGGCGCGATCACGCGGTGGCGATGATACGGTGACTCGGCGATCTCGAGTTCGTCCTGTTCGTCGTCGCCGATCGCGAAGAGCGCGAGGTCGCTGAACCAGGGGCCGTTCGCGACCGCGCTGCGCACTTCGCCGTGGACGGCAACCGTCAGCGACTCGACGACGGTCGTCGAGTCCGTGCTCACGCGGGCGACGATGCCGTCGCCG
Organism: Vulcanimicrobium alpinum; assembly: GCF_027923555.1. Classification (GTDB taxonomy): domain Bacteria; phylum Vulcanimicrobiota; class Vulcanimicrobiia; order Vulcanimicrobiales; family Vulcanimicrobiaceae; genus Vulcanimicrobium; species Vulcanimicrobium alpinum. Next base: position 1,573,776 of record NZ_AP025523.1, read on the forward strand.
TAGTCGACGTAGGCGAAGGCGCCGTCGGCGACCGTGCTGCTGAACGGGCCCTGCGCGTCGACGCGATGCGGGTTGGCGGTGCGCAGCAGTCCGTGCGTCGCGCGCGGCGCGCGGCCCGCAAGCTGGTTGGCCAGATCGAAGAAGTGCGGCATCACGGCGTTCGCGACGCCGCCGCCGCGCTCGAGGTCGAACCACCAGCCGCGCGCGCGGTCGGTCTTGCGCTCGAGCAGTTCACTCCCCATCCGCGCGACTTCGATCTCGCGCAGCGCTCCGACGTGGCGGTTCTCGATCAGTTCGAGGACCGCGCGCACGGTCGGGACGTAGCGGAACTCGAAGGCGAGCGCCGTCGCGACGCCCGCCCGTTCGGCCGCCGCGACCATCTCCTCGGCCTGCGCGACGTTGACCGCGAACGGTTTCTCGCAGAGCACGTGCTTTCCGGCCGCGAGCGCGGCCATCACCGACGGATGGTGATCGAACGGCGGCGACGCGACCGAGACGACGTCGAGCTCGGCGCCGGCGAGCATTTCCTGCGTGGAAGCGAACGCCAGCGGGATGCGCCGCTCGTCGGCGACTCGGCGCGCGTTCACCGGCGAGGCGATCGCGATGACCTCGAACCGCGGATGCAGCGCGAACGCCGGCGCGTGCACGATGCCGCCGAAACCCGAACCGACGATCCCGACCTTGAGCGCGCTCATGACGCCTCCTCCGTTTGCTGCATCGCGCGCTCCAACCGCGCGAGCGCTTCGGCGAGTTGCTCGTCGTCGATCGTGAGCGGCGGCGCGATCGTGATCGAGGTGCCGGTGGGACCCGACTGCAGGAGGATCACGCCGTCCTGCAGGCCGCGCACGACGACCCGGTTGGCAAAGCCGCCGTCGCTGAACTCGATCGCCCAGAGGAAGCCGCGGCCGCGGACGTCGCGGACGTGCGCGAACCGGCGCAGCGCGGCGAGCCGCTCTCCGAGCGCCGCGGCGCGCGCGTTCACCCGCGCGCAGACATCGAGCCGCGCGATCTCGTCGAGCGTCGCGAGCGCGGCGGCGCAGGCGAGCGGGTTCCCCAGGAACGTCGACGTGTGCAGCGCTTCCCCAGTGCTGCGCGGCCACGCATCCATCACCCGCGAGGCCCCGATCGTCGCCGAGATCGGGACGCCGCCGCCGAGCGCCTTGCCGACGCACAGCAGGTCGGGGACAACGCCCTCGCGCTCGCTGGCGAAGAGCGTTCCGGTGCGTCCGAAGCCGGTGTAGATCTCGTCGAGGATCAGCAGGACGCCGCGTTCGTCGCAGAGCGCGCGCAGCGAACGCAGGTAGCCTTCGGGCGGGACGATCACGCCGCCGCGGCCTTGGATCGGCTCGATCAGCAGCGCGCCGACGTCGCTGCGCGCGTCGAGCGCGCGGCGGACCTCCGCGACCGCATCGTCGAGCGATGTGCGCGCGCCGGGGTAACGCAGAAACGTCGCGCGGTCGACGACGAGCGGCGCGAACGGATCGCGAAACTTCGGGATCCCCGCGACCTCGAGCGCGCCGAGCGAAAGCCCGTGATACGCGCCGTCATAGGCGACGACGCGCGGCTTTCCCGTCGCCAGCAGCGCCGTCTTCAGCGCGAACTCGATGGCTTCGGCTCCCGACGTCGCGAGATACGTCTTGCTGAGGTCGCCGGGCGCGAGCTCGGCGAGCCGCCGCAGCAGCGCGACGCGCACTTCGGTCGGGTGCACGTCGCCCATCCCGTGCACGAGCCGGCGCGCTTGCGCCTCGATCGCGGCGACGACGTGCGGGTTGGTGTGACCGACCGCGGCGACGCCGAACGCGGACGTGAGATCGAGATACGTATTGCCGTCGACGTCGCCGATCAGCGCGCCCGAGGCACGTTCCCAGAAGACGGGATAGTCGTCGCCGAGGTACGTGACGCCGGGCGGCTCGTAGACGGCGAGCTGCGCCGCCAACGCGCGCGAACGCGGTCCGGGAATCGGCTGATCGGGCACCTGTCGGCGTTTACGCGCCGGAGTTGCCGGGTCTTGTCGCTACCGGGCGTCGATCCAGCGGACGAAGTCGGCGATGCGCGCGACGCCGCCGTGATGTCCTGCGAGCGGCGGATCCTGCAGCGTTCCGAGCGGCGCGACCCGGACGGCGCGGATCCGTGCGGCGAGGGCGACGGCGGCGGCATCGGGCGCGACGACGCCGAGCGCCTGCACCGGGAGACGCTGCTCCGCGACGTAGGATGCGATCGCGTCGTCGCCGGCGCCGATCACGGGAAGCACCCGCGGCAGGAACGGCGGCGGCTCGTCGAACGGCGGCGCGACCACGACCGTCGCGTCGCCGCCGCGGAAGAGCGCGCCGCGGCCGGCGGCGGCGCGGAACGCCGCGACGCCGCGATACGCGGCGACCGCCGCTGTGCGTTCCGGCGCGAGCCGGCCGCCGGGAAACTCGAGCGACGCACGTTCGCATCCGCCGGCGATCCGCTGCGCGATATCCGTGAGCGCATCGCCTGCGGCGTCGACGAAGAGCGCGTGCAGTGAGAGACAGCCTTCGCCGTCGTACAGCAGGGCGTCGCGCGCGATCGCGTCGGCGAGCACCGGTGCGAGCGTTGCGGCTTCGCGTGCGGTGAGCCGGCCGATCGTCGCCCGGTGACCGAACGGAACGAAGCGTGTCTCGATCCCGCACCGAACGCGGATCGCGTGCAGCGCGTCGTCGCGGCCGAAGGCGACTACGACGTCGGCGCCGCCGAGCAGCGCGCCTTCGTCGGGATCGGCGCCGCCTTCCCAGGCTCGCGCGCGTGCGGCGTCGGCGAACGCAGGATGCTCTTCGGCGAGCGAGGAGAAGAACGCCGCGATCAAGGCGTCGCTGCGATCCTTGACGACGACGTCGCATTTGGCGCACAGCGCGAAGATCGCCGGCGCCAGCGCGACGCCGATCGTCGTGTCGCTTGAGACGATCGCGACGCGATCGACGCCGCGCGCCCAGGCGGCCGGCGCGTCGACGCGTTCGACCGGTCCGTCGAGCGCGTCGACGCTCCCGAGTTCCGACGCGATCGCCGCGTTCAGCGCGGCGCGGGTCACGCCGCCGAAGAGCCGGTCGAGCGCGTAGTCGACGACCGGCGTGGTGTAGCCCAGCCGCGTCTCGATCGCCGCCGTGGCGCGCACCCGCGGCGGAAAATCGGCGTCCTGCCAGCGTTCGGCGGCGTCAGCGACGTGCGCGACGATGCGCGAGGCATCGAGCGCGCGCAGCGCGGCGCTCATCGCGGCCGGGCGAGGCCGCGGCGCGCAAGCAGCGTCTCGGCGTCGAGCGAACAGCCGCGCAGCTCGGCGCCGGCTTCCCGCCCGAACAGCACGAGGCCGCCCTCGACGAGCGCGCCGACGTCCTCGGTGTCGATCGCGATCGCAGAGCCGCGATTCGCGAGGTCGATGTGACGGATCACGCCGACCGTCCCGGGCGGCAGCGGCGTTCCCTCGCCGTCGTGGACGATCGCGCGCAGCCACGGCGGCGCAACCTTCACGCGCGGTTCGATGCGCGCGCGCGACGCCGGCGTGTCGTACCACTGCGAGGAGAGTTCGGTCATCCCGTACTCCGCGACGATCGCTTCGATCGGGACGCCGAGCCGCGCCGACGCGTCGCGGTAGAGATCCGCACGCGCAATGAACCGCGAGCGGCCTTTGAAGCCGCCGGTCTCCATGATGCGCGAACCCGGCGGGAGCGCGAGCGCGAGATCGCGCGCGGCGAGCTCGTCGAGCAGCGCGACGAGCGCGAATGCCGTCGTCGCCACGCAGACCGCAGTGCCGTCGGCGACCGCAGCGCGCATGTCGCGCACGAACCCGTCGACGTCGAGCGCGTCGCCGTGGAGGTACCATGCCGTGCGGCCGTCGCCGCGGGCGAGCGCGACCGCGGCCATCATGTGGCCGAGCGAACTGTGCGGGCGTTCGCGCGCATCGGGGACGAGGTTGGCATAGCGCAGGCGCGCTCCGTCGGCGAGCATCATGCGATCGAACGACGCCAGCAGGGCGGCTTCGTAGAGCGCGGTGGTATCGAATTCGTGGCGGCCGCTCTTGCCGCCCAGCGTCGTCCCGCTGGTCTCGAACCACGCGACGGTGCGCTCCGGGGGGAACGTTGCGAGACGCGCGTCCTTGAACGCGGCGGCCGGGACGGCGGGGATTTCCGCGATCGTCTGCGGCCGGCGGGTCGCCGAGAAGCCGTTTGCGCGCGCGAACGCGGCGTAGGGTTCGTTGTGCGCGACCTGGTGCGCGAAGAGCGCCTGCGCGAGCGCCAAGAAAGCCTCGTACGAGAGCGTGCTGCCGTCGTGCCCGTAACGCGCGACCACATCCAGAATCCGCGCATCGAGCGCAGCGGCACCGGCCGCCTCAGTCACGCCTCGTCACGCCCCCTCACGCCCCGTCACGCTGAGCCTGTCGAAGCGCAGCCCCTGACGTGCACGAGTCGTCCGCGCTTCGACAAGCTCAGCGTGACGGAGCGTGACAGCGCTCAGCGTGACGGGGCTCAGCGTGACGAGGCTCGGCGGGCGGTGAGGAGGCCGGTGTTCATGCCGCCCAAATGCAGGCCGCCGTCGAAGCGCGCCGACTCCACTTTGATGCAGCGGTCGACGACGACGTCGAGACCCGCTTCGTCGGCGAGCCGGATCGCCTCGTCGTTGACGACGCCGTATTGGAACCAGATCGCTTTCGCGCCGGCCGCGATCGCCTCGCGCGCGGCCTCCGACGCACTCTCCGGTTTGCGGAAGACGTCGACGATGTCGGGCGCGCCGCGCTCGGCCGCGTATGCCGCAAGGGTCGGAAACGCGCGCACGCCGTCGATCTCTGCGATCGACGGGTTGATCGGCGTGACCTCGAGCATCCCGCGCGTGCGCAGGTACGAGAACACGAAGTACGACGGCCGCGTCGGGTTGGCGGAAGCGCCGACCATCGCGACGGTGCGCGAGCGTTCCAGCAGCGCGCGCCGCTGGGACGCCGTCTCCAGGATCACGGCATCCGCACCGTCGTCGCTGCGCGCCCCGCCGCGGCCAAGCCGCGCTCCAGATCCCACAACAGATCGTCCACGTCTTCAAGACCCACCGAGAGGCGGATCAGATCCGCGCCGATCCCGGCGGCCTGGAGCTCCTCGTCGGACAACTGCTGGTGCGTCGTCGATGCGGGATGGATCACCAGGCTCTTCGCGTCGCCGACGTTGGCGAGGTGGCTGAAGAGCTCCAGCGATTCGATGAAGGCGCGGCCGGCTTCGCGTCCGCCGCGCAGGCCGAAGCTGAAGACCGCGCCCGCGCCGCTGGGCAGATACTTCTGCGCGCGTTCGCGTTCGGGGCTGTCGTCGAGCCCGGCGTACGCGACCCAGCCCACTTCGTCGCGTCCGCGCAGGAACTCCGCGACCGCGCGCGCGTTGGCGACGTGCGCCGGCATCCGCAGCGCGAGCGTCTCGAGACCTTGCACGAGCAGCCACGCGTTCATCGGCGAGATCGCCGCGCCGATGTCGCGCAGCAATTCGACCCGCGCGCGCATGAGGAACGCGTACTCGCCGAACGTCTCGGTGAAATTCAGGCCGTGATAGCCGGGGCTCGGCGTCGAGATCAGCGGATGCCCCCCGGCGCCCCACGGAAAGCGGCCCGATTCGACGATCGCGCCGCCGAGCACGGTCCCGTGGCCGCCGATGAACTTCGTCGCCGAATGCACGACGACGTCGGCGCCGTGTTCGATCGGTCGGCAGAGGTACGGCGTCGCAAAGGTGCTGTCGACGATGAGCGGGACGCCGGCCGCGTGCGCGATCTCAGCGAGCCCCGCGAGATCGGCGACCTCCCCGCGCGGGTTGCCGATCGTCTCGGTGAAGAGGGCGCGCGTGTTTTCGCGCAGTGCGGCGCGCACGGCGTCCAGATCGTTCGGCGGCACGAAGGTGACGGCGATCCCCATCCGTTTGAGCGTGACGGAGAACTGCGTGATCGTCCCGCCGTAGAGGTTCGTCGACGCGACGAGGTGATCGCCGGCTTCGGCGACGGTGAGGATCGCGATCAACTGCGCGGAGAGGCCGCTCGCGGTCGCGACGGCGCCGAGGCCCCCTTCGAGGTTCGCGAGCTTCTCTTCGAACGCCGCGACCGTGGGGTTGCCGATGCGCGTGTAGATGTTCCCGTACGTGCGCAGCGCGAACAGCTCGGCGGCGTGCTCGGCGGAGTCGAACACGAAGCTCGTCGAGAGGTGCAGCGGCAGGGCCCGCGCTCCGGTCTCGCCGTCGGGCGGCGTCCCCGCGTGCAGCGCGCGCGTGCGAAAACCGAAGGCGCGGTCGCTCATCCGTGTTCCTCTACGTGATGCGTTCTTTTTTGCGGTGCGAGGCGGTGAACGGCGTGCCTTTGTCTTTCGGATCGGCGCTCGTGTAGAGCCCGACCATGTCGCCGAAGTTCTCCGCATAGCCAGACATCGTGTACGTGTCGCCCTTCGCGTTCTTCAGCGTCAGCTTGAAGAGCCGGCCGTCGAAGGTGCCGGTGAAGGTGAGCGTCTCGCGCGGGTTGTCTTTGACCCACCGCCCGGTGAGCTGGTCGCTCTTCTGGGTGACGTAGAGATGGGAGTAGATCGTGCGGAACGTCGTGAGCGGCTGCATCTGCACTTCCCACACGCCGTCCATCGTTTGAAATTGCGGCGGTTCGGGCGTGTCGGACGGGCTGGCTTCGGGCGACGGCGCCGCGCGGCGGCCGCGCCGGGCGGGCGCCGGGCTCGGGCTTGCCGCCGGGACGGCCGAGGGAGCGGCGCTCGGCACCGGCGTTCCGATGAGCGGGACGGAGGGCGTCGCGACGCTGCCGTTCGGGGGCGGAGGAGGCGGCGGCGTGGCGGCGCCGGGGCCGGGCTGAGCGACTTGGGCGGCGGCGGTGCCGCCGACGGCGAGCGCGGCGAGCGCGACCAGCGCGAGCTGACGAAGGTTCAACGGGACCTCTTCACGGCGGAGAATGACCGGGCTTGTGTTCGCACTGCCCGCCGCCGTTCATCTTCGCGGAGAGCCCCTGCGAAAAGAGGCAACGCGGCGCCGGCGCGCGCGGTTCCCTCGCGCGGCAACCCCCTTGCGGCTGGTGGTATTATGGGAGCGCTGTGAAAACCGAGTGCCACCCCAAGTGGTTCCCGGAGGCCAAGGTCACCTGCGCCTGCGGAAACCAATTTACCACCGGATCGACATCGCCGAACATCAGCGTCGAAGTCTGCTCCAACTGCCATCCCTTGTGGACCGGGCAGCAGAAGTTCCTCGACACCGCGGGCCGGGTCGAGAAGTTCAACCAGCGCGCCGCCATGGCCGACAAGAAGAAGGCCGAAGCCGCCGCGCGGAAGAGCAAGAAGCAGGCCGCCGAGGAAACCGTGACCGTCCCGGCTTAGCGCCGCACGTCCGGATCGGGGAAGCGAGCCGTGCCACGGCTCGCTTCTTTCTCGTCTGATGCAATATCACGATCGCCTCGAGACGCTCTCGAAACGCTTCGATGAAATCGACGCCGCGCTCGCGGACACGAGCGGCGGCTTCGATCAGGCGCGTTTTACCGCGCTGATGAGAGAGCGCGCGGCGATCGAGGAGACGGTTGCGACGTTCCGCGCGCTCGGCGCGCTGCTGCGCGAGATCGCCGAAAACGACGCGCTGCGCGCCGACCGCTCCGATCCCGATCTCTGCGCGCTCGCCGAAGAAGAAGCCCCGGCGCTGCGCGAGCGGCGCGTCGCGCTCGAAGCGCAGCTCCAGGAACTGATGCTGCCGCGCGATCCCAACGACACCAAGGACATCTTCATCGAGATCCGTGCCGGCGCCGGCGGCGACGAAGCGGGGATCTTCGCCGGCGATCTGCTGCGGATGTACACGCGCTTCGCCGAAGGGATGCGGATGCGCGTCGAACTGCTCAGCGAGAGCGAGAACGAAGCCGGCGGTTATAAAGAAGCCGTCGTCGCGGTGAAGGGCGGCGAGCCGTACCGCTGGTTCAAATACGAATCCGGCGTCCATCGAGTCCAGCGCGTCCCCACGACCGAAGCGGCGGGCCGCATCCACACCTCGACCGCGACGGTCGCCGTGCTGCCGGAAGTCGAAGACGACGGCGAGATCGAGATTCGTTCGACCGACCTCGAGATCGACACGTTCAAAGCCTCGGGCGCGGGCGGCCAGCACGTCAACAAGACCGAGTCGGCGATCCGCATCACGCACAAACCGACCGGGATCATCGTCGCGTGCAGCGAGGAACGCTCGCAGCTGCAGAACCGCGAGCGAGCGATGGGGATGCTGCGCGCGCAGCTCGCCGACCGTCAGCGACGCGAACGCGAAGAAACCGAAGGCGCATTGCGCCGCAGTCAGGTCGGCACCGGCGATCGCAGCGAGAAGATCCGCACCTACAATTATCCGCAGGATCGCATCACCGACCACCGGATCAACCAGAACTTCCAGAACATCAAAGCGATCCTCGACGGCGACATGGAAAAGCTCGTCGTGGAACTGCAGAAGGACGAGAAAGCCCGTCTGCTGGCGGGCGAGACGGTGGGCTCGGGCTCGGCGGCCTGATGCGCGCCTGGCAGGTGCGGACGCTCGGCGGCCCGCGCGATCTGCCCTCGACGAGATCCCCGCTCTGGCGCCCGGCCCCGGCGAGGTCGCAATCACGGTGCATGCCGCGGGCGTCAATTTCCCCGACGTGCTGATCGCGGCGGGCCGCTATCAAGTCAAGCCGCCGCTGCCGTTCACCCTCGGCGCGGAGATCGCCGGGACGATCGCTGCGGTCGGGGCGGACGTGCACGACCTGCACGTCGGCCAACGCGTCGCGACGCTCGTGCAGACGGGCGGCTACGCGGAGATCGCGGTTGCGCCGGCGGCGACCGTCATCGTCCTGCCGGCGTCGATCGCGTTCGAAACCGCGGCCGCGATGGTGATGACGTACGGCACCGCGTATCACGCGCTCGTCGATCGCGGGCGCCTGCAGGCCGGTGACCGCGTCGTCGTCACCGGCGCCGGCGGCGGCGTCGGCACCGCCGCGGTCGACATCGCTTCGGGGCTCGACGCGCGGGTCGTCGCGGTCGTCGGATCGGAGGCGAAACGTGAGGCAGCACTGCACGCGGGCGCGATGATCGCGGTGGCCGCCGCCGCCGATCTGACGCAGCAGATCAAAGACGCACACGGCGCGACCGACATCCTGCTCGACAACGTCGGCGGTGACGTTTTCGACGCCGCGCTGCGTACGCTCGATTGGCGCGGCCGCGCGTTGATCGTCGGCTTCACGTCGGGGCGGATCCCGGAGATCCCGGCGAACCGGCTGCTGCTGCGCGAAGCGGACGCCCTCGGCGTGTTCTTCGGGACGTGGTCGCAGCGTCATCCCGCCGCGCACCGCGCGAATTTCACGGCGCTCCTCGCGATGTGCGACGACGGGCGGATCCGTCCGCGCGCGCACGAACGCGTCGCCTTCGACGACGTGCCGCTGGCGCTCGAAGCGATCGCCGAACGGCGGCTCGTCGGCAAGGCCGTCGTCACCGTGCGGACGTGACGATCGGCGAAGCGCTGCGCGACGCGGCGGTCCGGCTCGAACCGATCGGCGGCACGGGCCGCCTCGACGCCGTCTTCCTGCTCGCGCACGCGGGCGGCGTCTCGCGCCAGGAGATGATCGCGCACGCGGAACGCCGGCTCGACGACGACGTCGCGCAGCGGTTCGCGGCGCTGGTCGAGCAGCGCGCCGCCGGGATGCCGATGGCGTACGTGACCGGCGAGGCCGGCTTCTACGGCCGAATGTTCGGCGTCGACCGGCGCGTGCTCGTTCCGCGCCCGGAGACGGAGATCGCGATCGAGTGGGCGGTGCGCCATCTGCGTGCGATCGGCCGGGAGAACGGCAGCGCCGCCGACGTCGGGACCGGAAGCGGCGCGATCGCGGTGACGCTGGCGTGCGAGCTCCCGGGGTTGGGCGTGTGCGCGAGCGACGTCTCGTTCGCGGCGCTCGCCGTTGCACGCCGCAACGCCGCGCGCAACAACGTCTTTCAGCACGTAACGTTTCTCACGGGCGACCTCGCGGCGCCGTTGCTCCGGTTCGCGCCGTACGATGCCGTGGTCGCGAACCTGCCCTACGTCCCGACCGCCGAGTGCGCCGGGCCGCCCGATCCGGTCTCCTACGAACCGCTGGTCGCGCGCGACGGCGGCCCCGACGGGCTCGAGCTCTACCGGCGCTTTCTTCCCGACTTGGCGCGGCTGGTCGCGCCGCGCGGGATCGCGATCCTCGAGGCTGCTCCGGCGAACGCGCGCACGCTGGAGGCGCTGGTCGGTCAGGCCCTCCCGCATGCGGGGGTGGAGACGATCCGCGACTACGCCGACCTTGACCGGTTCGTGATCGCCGTGATCCCCCCGGCGAACGGCGGCTAGGGCCCGGCGGGTCCCGCCGGGCCGGTGGGCGAAGCGAAGCATCCCCTCATGGCGAAGTTCATCTTCTTTACCGGCGGCGTTGTGAGTTCGCTCGGGAAGGGGATCACCGCCGCCTCCCTCGGCAGGCTTTTAAAAAGCCGCGGCGTCGCGGTTTCGGTCCAGAAGCTGGACCCCTACATCAACGTCGACGCCGGAACGATGAACCCGTACCAGCACGGAGAGGTCTTCGTCACCGAAGACGGGGCCGAGACCGACCTCGACCTGGGCCATTACGAGCGCTTCATCGACGAGTCGCTGACCTGCGACAACAACGTCACGACCGGCCAAGTCTACAAGTCGGTCATCGAAAAGGAACGCCGCGGTGACTACCTCGGCGCGACCGTTCAGGTGATCCCGCATATTACCAATGAGATCAAAGCGCACATCACGCGCGTCGCCGAATCGAGCGGCGCGGAAGTGTGCATCGTCGAGGTCGGCGGGACCGTCGGCGACATCGAGTCGCTCCCGTTTCTCGAAGCGATCCGTCAAGTACGCCACCTCGTCGGCGACGAGAACGTCATGTTCGTGCACCTTACGCTGCTGCCGCATCTCGGCGCCGCCGACGAACTGAAGACGAAGCCGACCCAGCACTCGGTGCGCGAACTCCGCGCGATCGGGATCACGCCGGACGCGATCGTGCTTCGCACCGACGCCTCGCGGCCGATCCCGGTCGAACTCAAAGAGAAGATCGCGCTCTTCTGCGACGTGCCGGTCGAGAACGTCGTGCAGAACGGGGACGCCTCCACGATCTACAAGGTCCCGCTCAACCTCGAGGCCGAAGGGCTGGCCGACATCGCGGTGCGCAAGCTGCGCCTGGTGACCTCGAAGCCGCAGCTCGAGGACTGGAGCGCGATCGTCGATCGCGTCCAGCATCCGCACGGCCGCATCAAGGTCGCGCTGGTCGGGAAGTACGTCGAACTCAAGGACGCGTACATTTCCATCTCCGAGGCGATCGCCCACGCGGGGATCTATCACGACGTCGCGGTCGACGTCGTGCGCATCGACTCCGAGAAGATCGAGACCGAGGGCCTCGGTGCGCTCGACGACGTCGACGGCGTCCTGGTCGCACCCGGCTTCGGCGCGCGCGGCGTGAAGGGCAAATTGATCGCGATGCAGCGCGTCCGCGAAGGCAAGATTCCGTTCCTGGGGATCTGCTACGGGATGCAGATGGCGTGCATCGAGTTTGCGCGCAACGTCTGCGGCCTTCCCGAAGCGATGACGACCGAGGTCGACGAGACGACGCCCGATCCGGTGATCGACTTCATCCCCGAACAGCGCAACCTCGATCTCAAGGGCGGCACGATGCGTCTGGGCGCGTATGCGTGCGAACTCGAGCCGGAGTCCCTGGCGGCGCGCGCGTACGGCGAGACCTCGATCAGCGAGCGCCACCGCCACCGTTACGAGTTCAACAACCGCTACAAGGCGCTCTTCGAGGAGCACGGGATGACGTTCAGCGGCCACCATCCGCTCGGGCGCACGTCGCTGGTCGAATTGATCGAACTTCCCGAGGACGTCCATCCGTGGTTCGTCGGAACGCAGGCGCACCCGGAGTACAAGAGCCGGCCCAATCGCCCCTCTCCGCTCTACCGCGACTGGATCGGCGCCGCGATCGTGCACGCCCGCGAGCGGGCAGGCGCCGGCGACGGCGCGCTCCTGCGACGCTGAACGTCCGCGACCTCACGGTCGTCGTGCTCGCGCGCGACGAGGCGTCGCGGCTGCCGACGATGCTGGCCCGCGTCCCGCCCGGCGCGCGCGTCTTCGTGCTTGACGCCGAGTCGCAGGACGACACGGTCGCGATCGCGCGCGCCCACGGCGCCGACGTCGAGGTGCGGCCCTGGAGCGGGTTCGTCACCGCGCGGCGCTACGCGCTGGGACGCGTGACGACGCCGTGGGCGCTGATGCTTGACGCCGACGAACTGATCGATCCGGCGCTGGCCGAGGCGATCGCGCGCGCCGACGAAGACGTCGCGGGCTACCGCGTGCGCCGCGTGACGATGCTCTGCGGCCGTGCGGTGCGCACGGCGGGCTGGTCGAACGAACGCCTGCTGCGGCTCGTGCGCAGCGACCGCGCGCGCGTCGCCGCGAATCGCACCGGCGCCGAAGTGCACGAGACCTGGAGCGTCGACGGCTCGGTCGCCGATCTCGCCGGCGCGATCGTGCACGACTCGTACCCGACGCTCGCGTCGTACCGCGCGAAGTTCGACGCGTACACCACGGTGGAAGCGCGCGCGCTGCCGCCGTCGGGCCGCCGCTACGCCGGTGCGCTCGCGATGATGCCGCTGCGGTTCGCGTGGTCGCTGCTGCGCTACGCGGGCTGGCGCGACGGCTGGCGCGGGCTGTTCGTCGCATGGGAGAGCGCGCGCTACCGCGTGGTGGTGCGCGCCAAAGCGCTGCAGCGCTCGCGGTGACCCTTCGACGAGCTCCGGGTGACGGGCGCCCCGACGTCGCGCTCGACGTGCGCGAGACCTCGCACACCTCGGCCGGGATGCTCACGTACGTGCGCGCGCTGAGGCGCTTGCTGCCGCGCGTCGCACCCGATCTGGCGCTCGCCGAGTTCGGCGGCGGCGACAACTTCGATCTCGCCGAGCAGGCCGGGATGCCTCTGACGCTGGCGCGGCTGCGGCCGCGCCTGGTGCATTTCCCCACGCCCTACGTGCCGCGGTTCGTCCCCTCAGCCCACGTCGTAACGGTGCACGACGTGATCGATCTCGAGTTTCCGCAGTACGCGAAGAAGAAGGTCGGGCCGTATTGGAGATACGTCGTCGGACCGGTGCTGCGCAGCGCGCGCGCCGTGCTCACCGACGACGACGTGACCGTCGGACTCCTGGAACGGTATCTCGGCGTCGACCCCAAGCGCGTGCGGGTCATCCCGCTCGGCGTCGACGCGCCCGACCCGCTCCCGCCGCCGGTGGTGCGCGCTCGGCCGTATCTGTTCTACGCCGGGAATCACCGCCCGCACAAAGACCTCGCGACGCTGGTACGCGCATGGGCCGCGCTCCCGGCCGAGTGCGCCGCCGATCTCGTGATGACCGGCGGCGACGAACCCGGGCTGCGCGCGCTCGGCGCGCGCGGCACGGCCGGCGAACTCGTCTTCACCGGCGAGTGCAGCGGCGAGGAGGTGTGGCGCCTGCATCGCGGCGCGGCGGCATACGTCCATCCGGCCTTGCGCGAAGGCTTCGGTCTCCCGCTGCTCGAGGCGCTGCGCGCCGGGACGCCGGTGATCGCCGCGGCGCCCGCGGTGCCGAGCGTCCTCGCGCCGCACGTGCAGACGTTCGCCGCCGGCGACGCCGGCGCGCTCGGTGCGTTGCTCGATGCGCTGCTCGCCGGGCCGCCGCGGGTACAGCGCGCGAGTGCACGCGCCGCGGCCGCGGCGCTGACGTGGGAGCACACGGCGCGCGCGACCGCCGACGTCTACCGCGAGCTGCTGCGATGATCCGCGTCGTGCTCGCCGCGCGCGCGACGAGCCGGGCGTCGATGGGGATGCGCGCCTACACGCGCGCGCTGCTCGAACGCCTTCCGCACGTCGCGCCCGACGTCGATCTGGTTCCGGTGACCTCTCCGGTCGCGCTCCATCCGCTCGCGCTGCGCGCCGCGCGTCCTCAGCTCGTGCACCTGGCGTATCTCGAAGCGGCGCCGCTGGTCCCGCGTCCGTACGTCGCGATGGTGCACGATCTGCTGCACCTGCGCTTCCCGCACTTGTTCTCACCGCTTAGCGCGTGGTACTGGCGCACCGTCGCGATCCCGCTGTATCGCGGCGCGGCGCGGATTCTCGTGAGCGACGAGCGCGTCGCCGGCGAATGCGTCGCGCTGCTCGGGATCGCGCGCGAGCGGATCCGCGTCATGCCGCTCGGCTTCGACGAGCGGCTGCTCGACGCGGCGCCATGGGAGGCGGAGCGTCCGTACGCGTTCTACGCCGGAAACCACCGGCCGCACAAAGGACTCGCCACCCTGTACGAGGCCTGGGCCGCGCTCCCCGACGACGTCGCGCTCGATCTCGTGCTCACCGGCCCGGACGAGCCTGCGGTACGCGAGCGCTACGCGCGACGCAGCGGCACGATCGTTTTTCTCGGCGACCTCGACGAGAAGACGCTCGCGCGGCGCTATCGCGGTGCTCTGGCGTGCGTATTGCCGTCGCTGGCCGAAGGATTCGGCATCCCCGCGCTCGAGGCAGCGGCAGTCGCGACGCCGGTGATCGCGACGGCGACCGCGGTCCCGTCGATCGTCGCGCCATACGCGCAGACCTTCGAAGCCGGCGATGCCGTCGCGCTCGCGTCGCTCCTATGCGCGATCGTGCGCGACCCGTACCGCGCGCGCGAGGCGGCGGCCGAGGGCGCCGTCCGTCTGCGGGCGTATACCTGGGATCGGTTCGCGGCTTCGACGGCCGCCGTCTATCGCGAGGTGGTATGCTCCTGATCCGGTCCGGCCGTTGGTACGCCGCGCTGCTCGCCGTCTGCGCGGCGGCGTGGAGCGTTCCGGCGTCCGCGGCGCCGCCGAAGAAAGACGAAGCGCCGGTGCGCGCGATCGCGATCGTCGTCAACGGTGAAGAACTCTCGCGCGATCCGGCGCCGCGGATCGTCGGCGGACGTCTGCTCGTCCCCGTCGTGCGCATCTACAGCGCGCTGGGGATCGAGGTGTCGCGGTCCGGCGACGACCTGATCGCCTCGGCGCCCGCGAAGCGGATCGCGCTGCACCGCGGGTCGAGCCGTGCGACGATCGACAACCGCGTCGTGATGATGGACTCGCCGGCGGTGGAGATCGACGACGCGACGTATGTCTCGCTGCGCTTCGTCGCCGACTCGCTCGGAGCGCAGGTTGCGTACGATCCCAAAGCGCAGCGCGTCGAAGTGACGTCGCTCGTCGTCGGACGGACGCAGGCGCTCGAACAGCACAGCAGCGGCGGGATGACGCAGGTCGTCGGCACGGTCAGCGCGGTCGATCTGAACTCGGCACCCGAGTCGCTCACCCTCACCCGCGGTCCGTCGGTGCGCACGATCGCGATCACCTCCGACGCGAAGATCGCGATCCAGGACGTCGTCACGCGCACCTCGACGCCGGGGACGCTCGCCGACGTGCGCGTCGGCGACGCGGCCAGCGTGCTGCTGCGCGCAAACGGGAGCGTCGACCAAGTCGTGATGCGTTATGCGTCGCGTAGCGGAACGATCGCTGCCGTCTCCTCGAGCGCGTTTGTGCTGCAGAGCGGCTACGTGGTGACGCCCGACAAGAGCACCCAGATCACGCTCAACGGGACGGCGGCGACGATCGGCGATCTGAAGGTCGGCGACAGCGTGACCGTGCGCCTCAACCCCGACACGAGCGAGAAGCGGCAGATCCTGGTGTCGCGCGCGATGCCGTCGACGCCGACGCCGACCGGAAGCGCCCAGATCGTCGACTTCGGCGTCGCGGCGCGCGGGCCGCTGCGTGCGGGCGAGACGTTCTCCGTGACGCTGCACGGGACGCCGGGGGGAAGGGCGACGTTCGACATCGGCACCTATCTCACCGGGTTGCCCCTGCCCGAAGTGCGCGGTCAGCCCGGCACCTACGAAACGACGTACAAGGTCCCCGAGGGCGTCAACTTCGGCCGCACGACCGTCTACGGCCACCTGACGGTCGGCGCGACGAGCGCGCCGCGGGCCGAAGCCTCGCAGCTCGTCGCGGTCACGACGACGGCTCCGCAGATCGTCGACATCGCGCCGCAGAACGGCTTGGTCGTCAACA
The DNA here is from genome assembly GCF_027923555.1 of Vulcanimicrobium alpinum. GTDB lineage: Bacteria > Vulcanimicrobiota > Vulcanimicrobiia > Vulcanimicrobiales > Vulcanimicrobiaceae > Vulcanimicrobium > Vulcanimicrobium alpinum. The sequence goes on from NZ_AP025523.1 coordinate 1,589,858, forward strand.
GCAACAAGCCGTCGATCTATGCGACGTACCGTTCGCCGACCGATGTCGGGATCAGCGTCTCGTCGGTGCGGATCGAGGTGAACGGGCTCGACGTGACGCCCTCCTCGACGCGCACCGACACGTTCATCACCTACAGCCCTAGCGCCGCGCTCGCCGACGGCACCGTGACGGTGAAGGTGAGCGTCGCCGACAACGCCGGGAACGTCGCGCGGCGGAGCTGGACGTTCAGCGTCCGAACACGCTAGGAGCGCGCGTGCGACGATTCCCGGCCCTGCCGCTTCTCGCGCTCGCTCTCGCCGCGTCCGGCTGCGGCGGCGGGAGCGCGGCAAAGGCCGGCTCGGGACCGCTGCTCGTGATGGCGCGCGTCAAGGACGCCGTCGTGCTCGACCCCTCGCACGCGACCGACGGCCTCTCGCTCAACGTCACCAATGAGGTGATGCAGAACATCGTCGGGCTGAAACCCGGTTCGTTCGAGATCGTCGGTGAGATCGCGCGGTCGTGGTCGGTCAGCGACGACGGCAGAACGTGGACGTTCGAGCTGCGTCCCGGGCTGCAGTTCTCCGACGGGACGGCGGCCGACGCCGCCGCGGTGAAGTTCAACCTCGACCGCTGGCGTCTGCGCTCGCATCCGGCGCACGGCAGTTTCGCGTATCCGTACTACGCGTCGGTCTTCGGCGGTTTTCCCGGCGCGATCGTCGACGTGCGCGCGCCGTCGCCGACGCGGCTGGTGATCGGGCTCGCATCGCCGCGCGGTTCGTTTCTGCACGATCTCGCCGATCAGGCGTTCGGGATCGGTTCGCCGGCCGCGATCTCGGCCGATCCGAAGGGCTTCGAACTCAAGCCGGTCGGGAGCGGCCCGTACATGGTCGCGGAGTGGGTGCGCGACGATCACATCACGCTCGTCGCGAACCCCAAGTGGGCGGGGAAGAAACCCGGCTATCCGACGGTGCTGATCCGCGACATCCCCGATCAGGCGACCAGCGTGCTCTCGCTCGAAAAGGGCGACATCGACATGCTGACCGATCCGCGTCCGGAAGACGCGAAGACGCTGGCCGCCAAAGGAATCGCGCTCGCGCTGCAGCCGGCCAACAACACGTCGTACATCGCGCCCGAGACGGAGAAGAAGCCGTTCGGCGATCCGCGCGTCCGTCAGGCGATCGCGTACGCGATCGATAAAGAAGCGATGGTCGCGCACCTCTACGCGAAGGGCGCGATGGTGGCGAACGACTGGCTGCCGCCCGGGATGCTCGGCGACAACCCCGCGCTCAAAGCCTACCCGCACGACGTCGCGCGCGCGAAAGCGCTGCTCGCCGCCGCCGGCTATCCGCACGGATTCAGCACGACGCTCAGTTATCCGACCTCGCCGCGGCCGTATCTGCCCGATCCGCCGCGCGTCGCCGAGACGCTGCAGTCGGATCTGCGCGCGGCGGGGATCGAGGTCACGCTGCAGCCCAGCGAGTTCGGCGTTTTTCTCGACAAGGTGCGGCACGGCGAACACGAGCTCGCGCTGATCGGCTGGACCGGCGACAACGGAGACCCCGACAACTTCCTCTACCCCTTGCTCGACCAGGACTCGGCGCGCAAGGACGGGACCGCGCAGAACTACTCGTTCTGGCGCGATCCGGCGTATCACGAATTGATGCTGGCCGGACAGCGCACGAACGATCCGGCGAAGCGCGCGGCGATCTATCGCAAGGCGCTGGTGATGATCCACGATCTGGCGCCCGCGATTCCGCTGGTGCACACGACGGTGCCGGTCGCGCTGAAGCCGACGATCAAGGGTTTCGTGCCGAGTCCCAACACCGCGTACCACTTCGTGCTGATCCAACCGCCCGCGGGGAGCTGAGCTCATGGCACTCGATCCGAACTGCCTGTTCTGCAAGATCGTTCGCAAGGAGATCGCCGCGAACGAAGTGCTGCGCGACGACCACGTCGTCGCGTTTCACGATCTCAATCCGCAGGCGCCGACGCACGTGCTCGTGATCCCGACCAGTCACGCCCAGGATCTGAGCGCCTTCACCGCCGGCGCCGACGCCGAGCAGGCGGCGCGGCTGCTGCATGCGGCGGCCGAGATCGGCGCCCGTTTCGGACCCGGCGGCTATCGCGTGGTGATGAACCAAGGCCGCGACGCAGGGCAGAGCGTCTTTCACCTGCACGCGCACGTCCTCGCCGGGCGCGCGATGGCGTGGCCGCCCGGCTGACCGGGCGCGGACTTTTTGACGGCCGCGGGCCGCTGTGGTAGACTCTCGCGTCGGGCCGTATAGGCCGCGAAGCGGCTGCACGCCGCGCGGAGGGAGGTGTTTCGTAGCAAATGGAGATTCGAGTCGCACCCGGAGAGACGATCGAGAGCGCTCTGCGTCGCTTCAAGAAGGCGACCCAGAAGGCCGGCGTCCTCGCCGAGGCGCGGAAGCACGAGCACTACGAGAAGCCGAGCGTCCGCCGCAAAAAGAAGAGTGCCGCCGCGCGCAAGCGCCGCAGCTAACCCGGTCTCACGGTCTCGCAATGGGCATCCATGACAACCATGGATGCCTTTTTTTGTGCTGGGGACAAAGAGGAAGCGCAAGCGTACACTTAACAAACCGATAACCAACGCTAGCCGGGTCGCAACAGAGCGCCGGCCGTGTCGCTCCCCCTTCGAGGATCCCATGCGCCCACACGTTTTTGCGCGCGCCGTCCTGACGGCGTGTACGCTCGTCATTTTCGCGATCGCCTCCGGGGCGGTCGCGGCGGCGGCCGGGACCGCCACGATTCAAGGCACCGTTCGCAGCGGCGCCTCGCCCGTCGCGGGCGCCGCGGTAAGGGTCACCGGTCCCGCGAGCACCAGCGCGACGACCGACGCCAACGGCAGTTTTACCGTCGACGTGCCGCCGGGCGTCTACCGCATCGACGTCACCAAGGGCGGCTACGTCGCCGCCGCGCTGACGGATCTTGCGGTCGTCGAGGGCGCGACCATCCCCGTCACGGTCACCCTCAACCAAGCCGACCTCACCTCGCTGCAGACCATCGGCCGCGTTTCGACGATCAGCCGCGGGAGCGGCAGCGCGATCAACACCGGCACGGCGACGTCGAGCTACGTCAACGCGCAGGCGTTCGGCAACCTTGCCAACCCGCAGATCAACAACGTGCTCGAGCGTCTTCCCGACGTCACGATCCAGCACATGGGCAGTCAACCCGACACGACGATCATCGTCGGCGGCGTGCAGCCGTACGAAACGCAAGTGCTGATCGACGGCCATCCGCTCGCGCTCGGGCAGTACGGAGTGTGGCTGAGCCAGTATTTCCCGTCGTACCTGATCGGCGGCGTCGAAACGCAGTCGGGTCCCGGCAACACGACGCCGTTCGCGAACATCGCCGTCGGCGGGACGGCGAACCTGCTCACGCCGAGCTTCACCCAGCGTGAAACGGCCGAGTTCGTGACCGGCTACGACAACTACCAGGCGCAGTATTCGCACTTCCTCGCCACCGGCTCCGCGGGCAAACTCCAGTACGTCGCGGGCGGCGGCGTCGACGGCTACAACGGCCCGTACTTCGGCACCACCAAGTGCATCATCACGCCCGACAACTTCGGCGCTGCGGAGAACACGCCGGCCGCGACCGGCATCGTCCAGACGTGCACCGATGCGAGCGGTTCGTTCTTCAGCAAAGGCGAGACGCTCAAGCTGCGCTACAACTTCTCGCCGCAGACGTCGTTCGAAGCGGGCTTCGTCGGCGCGTGGGGCGGTTACAACCCGCAGGGCACCGCGTGGGGAACGACGCTCGGCGCGACCCAGATCGTGCAGTGTCTGCAAGCCGATCCGCTCAAGTGCACCAATCCCAACTTCTCGTATCTCACCGGGAGCAAGGTTGCGGGCTACGGCTGGTATACCGGCTCGTCGGTCTACAACAACCAGACGCTCTTCGATGCGCAGCTGCGCACGTCGCTGGGCAACAACACGCTGCTGATTCGTCCGTACGTCGGCGTGATCGAACCGGAGATCATCCTCGGCGCGGGACAGACGTCGTACCCGAACTTCTTCTCGCCGCCCGGTGTCCTGCCGACCAACCCCGATGCGAGCCTTCCGACCAGTCAGTACCAGCAGTTCGTCTCCGACTGCAGCGCCAACTTCGGCAATCCCACCGATCCGAGCGGCAAGGTGGTCGTCGTCGGGAACCAGACGCAGTGCTTCGGCGGCGCCTACACGACGTTCGAACAGGACAAGCTGTACGGCACGACGTTCTCGCTCCTGCACCCGTTCGGCGACAGCCTGCTGAACTTCACGTACGACTTTCACGGACAGAGCACGTACGCGTACATCGACAGCCCGGCGTTCGTCTCCGTACCGTTCTCGACCGATCGCTATTCGACGTTCTCGCTCACCGGCGATCTCCACCTGATCCGCAATCTCGGGATCAACTTCGGGCTCTACGACACGACCTGGAAAGTGAACGGCGTGCAGCGCGCCAATCCGGCGTCGCTGACCGACACGTCGCTGACCGGCCTGAGCCGCAGCATCACGCGCTTCGATCCGCATCTCGCGTTCGTGTTCCGGCCGAGCGGCGGCATCTCGTATCGTGCGTCGTACGGCACCTCGGCGACGTTCCCGTTCATCGGTCAAGTCAGCGGCCTGGCCACGTATCAGACGCCGGCCGCGTCGCTGGGGCCGCCGTTCCAGTTCGGCGGAACGCTCACCGAGAAGAACCCGAATCTCGTCCCCGAGGTCTCGATCTCCGAGGGCCTCGGCGTCGACAAACGGTTCGGAAACGGCGCGGTCGTAAGCCTCGATCTGCAGAACACGGTCGTCCACGACGTCTTCGAGCAATTGACCTCGGCGGTCCAGTCGCCGACGGGGCTCGAAGGGATCTTCTCGCCGATC